>JBIOEY010000029.1:0-19358 GCA_044446505.1 Solirubrobacterales bacterium | reverse complement strand
TTGGCTCAAGTCGATGGGATGACGTCCGCTGGAGACCGCCTTTTCGGCTCTCAGCCCCCACGCAGGCCCAATTCCAGGCATGAAAACACTCCCTGCTCCCCACCCAGAGCCAGTGCCGGAGTAAACCGGATACGCATCAGCGGCGATATCGCGCAGGACCTCGCCGACCTGCTCGTGGAGATCGGGGAGGTCGCCCGCACGGGCGGCACCGGGGCGCTGTTCCTGCTCGACGAGATGCAGAACCTCGATTGGAGCTCCCTGGCCGCGGTCTGCCTCGCGCTGCACCGCGTCTCCCAGAAGAGCCTCCCCGTCGCGCTCGTGGGAGCCGGACTCCCGAGCCTGCCCATGATGCTCAGAGAGGCAAAGCCCTACGCCCCGCGCCTCTTCGTCTACCACGACATCGGCCGCCTCTCCGAGGCCGCCACCCGCGTGGCGCTCCTCGGACCCGCCAAGGTCGAGGAGGTGGACTTCGAGGGCGACGCCGTCGAGCTGATCGTCGGAGAGTCCGGCGGCTACCCCTACTTTCTCCAGGAGTACGGGCGCGAGCCCGTTCACATGGCTCAGGTAGTCCGCATAGGACTCCACGTCGCCAGCTGCGTCCACATCCCTGAAACCTGCTTCCAGGCGGCTCATCGCCATCTTCCTTCACAGCCCCGCGACACCGCGCCAAGATACCCGACGCTACCCGTCGCAGTGGCGCACGAACCGCGCCCGGTGCTGCTGGTGCTCATACCCGGCGGCCCGCCAGAAGGCCATCGCGCCCTCCTCGTCGTCGGCGACGATCGCGGTGAGCCTGACCGCGCCGCGCTCGCGCAGGCGCCGCTCGCCCTCCCTGAGCAGCATCGTCGCGAGCCCCTTGCGCCGATGCTCCGGCGTGACCGCGAGCCGGTAAAAGCTCCCGCGCCAGCCGTCCCACGCAGCGATCAGCGAACCAACAACGACATCGGTGGCCTCGGCGACCAGCAGCGCCCCCGGGTCCGCGGCCAGCAGCCGGGACAGCCCCTCAGAAGAGTCGGTGATGCTCGGTGCGCTGCCCGCCGCGGCCCACAGGTCGAGCACGGCCGCTATGTCTCCCACGCCGGCGCTGCGAATTGCCGGCGGCAGGAGCGCGAGCGGACGCCAGTCAGCCACGGCCCCGCTCGCCGGTCGCCGCAGACAATCGCACCGAAAGCTCGACACCATCATCGAGCGGAACACAGATCGAGAAGTACCCGTGGGCCGGATCGCGGACATGTTCCAGGTACGGCAGAAGGTCGGGGTCCCGCGCACTGAGGTCCGCAGCCACGAGCGCGCCGCTGACCAGGCGAGGCTCGACCAGCCGGAGGACCGGCAGGTACAGGTCGTTGCAGCCGTCCAGGAACAGCAGATCGACGGCGCCGGGGAGATCGGCGAGCGTCTCCAGCGCGTCGCCGGCCCGCAGCTCGATAACATTCAAAGGTCCGCCTTGATGAGGTTCTCGCGGGCGAACTCGACCTTGCGGGGGTGCTGCTCCGTCGTGATCAGCGACCCTCCGCCGTAATCCTTGAGCGCCGCCGCGAGATAGATGGTCGAGATGCCGTGGGAGGCTCCGAACTCCACGATCCGGCTCGTTTGTCGGCTCACCGCGAGCACGTACAACAACTCCCCGACCTCGCGCTTGATCGCCAATGGCGCCTCCCCGTAGAGTTCGTATCTCTCTACCTGCGGGAGCCTTTCGTCGAGCTGTTCCTCGCGTGCGCGAACCCGCAGACCGGCGAGCCCGTCCTCGGCCTGCGCCGTTGCGTGCAGCCGATCGAGGACCGCTGCGACGGCCGGGGATTTCAGCGTAGATGCCGCGATGGCTGTGAGATTACGGCAGATGAGGCTGTTCACCGCCGGCGCCCGCCGGCTGCCGGCGGGTGGCCTGCCGACCCGGCGCCCGCACGGCGACGATCAGCGTCAGCTCCAGCCACCTTGAAAGTGCCTCGACGGCCGCAACGACCTGTACCTGCCGGTCCTCGAACTGGTCGAGCCCCACCTGTCACCAAGCGGGCTCTTGGCAGCTGACCTGAGCGCAGAGGACCCAGACCTGCACCCGTACCTGGAGCGTCCGCGATCCCGATCGTGGCTACTTGCAGGTCCGGGACATGGCTCGCCAGCTTGCCGTCCTTGTTGTAGCGCAAACGCAGCGGCTGCTCGCACATCCAATCGACCTCACGGTCGAAATCCATCAACAGCATCCAGTCGCGCTCAAGCAGACTCTCGTACTCCAAGAAGCACCCCGCCGTGGTCGAGAACCAACGCCCCGGCATGTGCCGCTGACGCTGATAGACCCCGGGGCTCCGCACCGGACGGCAGCTCCTCAGCAAATCGAGCGAGAGGTCCGACAAACAGCCACGAACCTTCTCCCCGCCAACGCAAACGCACGCCACGAAGGGCCCAGCCACAGCGACCTCCAAGCCCACGGCCGAAGTCACCCCCAAAACGATACGAGCACTACCGGACGGCGGGGACCAGAGGCGTAAATCCAGCTAACGGCCACACCGGGCATATACTTGGGAGCATGCGCTCAGACCTTCCGGCGATAGCGCGGGATATCGACGTGCCCGAGCGAACCCTGCGACGAGCCGTGCAGCGAGGAACCGTGCGCTGCCGCCGTCCCGGCCTGCGACAGTTCGAGCTGACGGCCGATGAGCGGGCATACCTGCGCGAGCACTGGAAGACCATCTCCACGGTCACAGAGGCGCTGAGGACTGAGCGCAACGTCCGCCTGGCGGTGCTCTTCGGGTCGATGGCGCGCGGGCACGGGAGAGAGGACTCGGACGTGGATGTGCTGGTCTCTCTCGCCGAGGAGCGCCCGATGTACCTCTCCTACCTCGCCGCGCGCTTGACGCGAGCACTCGGGCGCGATGTCGAGGTGCTCTCGCTGGCGCACGTGCGCGCACACGACCCGGCGCTCCTCGGCGCGATCATGCGAGACGGACGCCCCCTCGTGGACCGTGACGGCTCCTGGCAGGCGCTGATCGCCAAGCGCCGGGGTATCGAGCGCGCTGCCGCGCAGGCACGCGCAGAACGCCATCGCCGCGCCGTCCGCGCCGTCGCGCAACTGACCGGAGCGTAGGTGAGCCGGAAACGCGACGACGTGCATCCCTCGCCCGGCGAGCAGCCCCGCCGGCGCCAGGTGACAGTCTCCGAGGGAGATCGCGAACGCATCGAGCGACACCTGGAGCGCATGCCGCTGGAGCGCGACGCGCTGCTGCTCGCGATGCGTCAGTTCGGGACGGATTTCGACCGCGACGCGTGGCAAACGGCATACGAGGCGTTCTCGGCCGAGGAGCACAACCGGGTCGTGCAAGTCACGGGCAACCTCCGCGCCCTCGTGGACAACGCTGTCGAGCTGGTGCGCTTCGCGGCGACCGTGACCGGACTGCGCCCCGCCGGACGCCGACCGAGCGCAAACGCCGATATCGAGGCTCTGCGGGCCGACGGCGCACTGACCGGCGAGCAGACCTACAAACTCGTGCAGCTCAAGGAGCTCTGCGACAGACTGCGCCACGCCTATGCCTACGTCGACGCCGACGACGTGCACACCGCGGTGCACGCCCTCCTGAAGCTCCTACCGAGCTTCACGGACTCCTACGTCAAGTGGCTGGCCGAGTACGGCGTCGAGCTCACCTGACGCCCCGGACACCGCACCCCGGCAGCACCCCATCAAGGGGGAAAGTACGTGTCACATGGGAAACTACGGGGTCCAACTACGTGTCAAATGGGAAAGTAGCCTGAGCGGCAACAGCCGAGGAGCGGGCTATGGGTCAACATGTACGCTGATCTTATTGCTAGCACCAAACGCGTACGGGTAGCCACCCGATCCGGTAGCTGGCAACGCGAAGCGAAACGTGTACGTTGTCGGCTCTCTCGTTCTGCGGAACTGGTATCTATAACCGAAGACGCCTTCCCGCCTTACGACCAACTGGTCGAAGACCCGCCAACGCCTGTTCCACTTGACCTCTGTATCGAGAGTGACGCCTTGTGGCGGAAATGGTCCGCCAAGGATCATGCCCGTCCACGTAATCGTGTGACCGTTCCGGACGACACGGGGCAGAATTTTCAACTCAATCTTAGGGCGCACCGAGATGGTTGCCGTCACCGTCACGGACGGGTAAGGGTCATCGCTATACGACGTGTAGCTGACACGGAGAACGCGATCAGGGCCTGCCGGCACGATATACGTAAACGATCCATCCAGGGTGTCTCTCCGTTAATTTCATAGGCAACCTTCGCAGGCAGCCCGGACGGCACCAGAACGGGAGAGAACAACCCCGCCAGACCTAGGGTGATGAGGCCCGGTCCCGACGGGGGTCAAGCGTCTTGACGAAGCAATACGACGGCCCTGTCCTATCCGATGGCGATGACGGAAGCGCACGGCGTGCCTCGAGCCGGCCGTCAAACCAATCGGAGTAAGCGCTCCATCGCGGTTGCGTAGCTGGTCGCCCCGCCTCCGCAGCGGGGCAGCACCGATGATCAGCCGTATAACGCCAAGGCGAGCAAGATTGGCTCGATCGCGCCGGGCTGGTCCTCGGCCATACCGGCTATGGCTGGGGAGTATCGGGGTCGTGACTGGCGAGAATTTGCAGCGCCTGGGGATGCTCGGCGACGACGCGCTCGCCGATGTCATGGATGCGCACACGGACCTTCTCGGTGGACACGATCCGCAGATCACCCCCGGGAAGCTCCTCGACCAGCACCGAGGAGCCCGGGGCGTAGCCCTGGGCCTCGAACTCCCGAGGGATCGAGATCACGTTGCTGTTGCCGACGCGTCGGACCTTCACGACCTTCATGCACCCAGTATATACGTGGATAGCCGCTCGTCAACTATACGCCGGCGCTAGACGGTCGCGCTGGGTAGCCCGTCCAGCGCCGCCTTGAGGTCGTCCACGGACTGGTAGTCCAACCCCAGCAGGTGGTCGTGGCGGTGGCGCACCACGCCCTGCTCGTCGATCACGATCACCGCGCGCTTGGTGCCCAGACGGGAGGAGTGCGCGCCGTACGCCTTCGCCACCGCCCTGTCCACGTCGGCCAGCAGGGGGACCGTGAGGCCGTGCTTCTCGATGAAGCCCCTGTGGGAGTCGAGATCCTGCGAGGAGATCCCCACCACCGTCGCGTCAAGCGCCGCGAAGTCCTCCGCCCGGTCGCGGTAGGAGCAGAACTGTTTCGTGCAGACCATCGTGTTGTCGCCCGGGTAGAACAGCAGCAGCACCCGCTCTCCGCGGTGCTCGGAGAGCCTGAACCGGCCGTCGGTGCCGGGCAGCTCGAAGTCCGGCGCCTGCTCCCCGACCTGTGGCACCTTCGGCATGCACGCCAGGATAGACAGGCGAGGAAGCGTCGGCGACCCGGCGATCGCGATGCGATACAACACCCGCGCATGCACGTCCACCTCGTGGCTCGGTGTCGCCTGCGTCATCTGACCGCTCCGCCGCTCACACTTGCGTTCGCCGCCCTGCTGGTCGCGGCCTGCGGGGGCGGCTCCCCGCCCGCCGCCTCCGCACCCGCCGCACTCGGCGGTTCCCCCTCCGCAGCCTCCGCGGGATCGGCCCGGGGGAGCGCATCGGCGGGCACCGCAACGGCGGGGAGCGCAACGGCGGGCAGCGCGCCGCCGAGCACCGCGGCAGCCGGCGCGGGCCCCTCGCTGCGGAACTGGCCCGAGTTCGGCCTCAACCCGCAGCGCACCAACGCGAGCGACGAGACCACCGGCATCACCACCGCCAACGTCGGCCAGCTGCGCCGCATGCGGATCGCGCTGCCCGGGACGGTCGACTCCTCGCCGATCTACCTCCACGGGGCGACCGTCGCGGGGGCGGTGCGCGACGTCGTGATCGTCACCACCACATACGGCAAGACGCTCGCGATCAACGCCTCCAGCGGGCGCATCCTCTGGACGTTCACCCCCTCCGGGTACTCGGATTGGGCCGGCAGCGCGCAGATCACCACCGCCAGCCCGATCGCCGACCCCGACCGCCTGTCCGTCTACGCCGCCTCCCCCGATGGGCGCATCCACAAGCTGGCGCTCGCCGACGGCGCCGAGGCGCGCGCCGGCGCGTGGCCGGTCGCGATCACCCGCGACCCCACCCATGAGAAGCTCGCCGCCGCGCTGAACATCGACGGCCCCAACGTCGTGGCCGCCACCGGCGGTTACTTCGGCGACGCTCCCCCCTACCAGGGGCACCTCGCGCTGATCGACCGCTCCAGCGGCGCGCTGCGCGGCGTGTTCAACACGCTCTGCGCAGACCGCCGCCGGCTGATTACGCCCGCCCGCTGCCACTCCAGCGACTCCGCGATCCTCTCGCGCGGCGGAGCGGTGGTCGAGCCCGGCGGCCGGCGCATCCTGATCGACACCGGCAACGGCCCGTGGAACGGGACCACCGACTTCGGGGACTCCGTGCTCGAGCTCACCTTCCCCGGCCTGCGGCTGCGCCAGAGCTACACCCCCACCAACCAAGCGCAGCTCAACACGAGCGACACCGACCTCGGCTCCAGCGCCCCCGCGCTGCTTGGACAGAACCGCGTGGTGCTCGCCGGCAAGGACGGGATCATGCGCGTGCTCGCCCTCTCGCGCTTGAATGGACGCCCGCCCTCCCGCACCGCCTCCGCGCGGCACACCGCGCTCGGCGGCGAAGTCCAGCAGCTGCCGATCCCCGGCGGCGGGGAGCTGTTCACCGCCCCCGCCGTCTGGCACCACGACCGGCGCACCGCCGTGTTCGTGGGGGGGCCCAACGGCACCGGCGCCTACACCCTGCGCGGCGGGCGACTGCACCCGCTGTGGATCGACCACGAGGCCGGCACCAGCCCGATCGTGGCGGGCGGCCTGCTCTACGTCTACGAACCCGGCGGCGGCGGGATCGACGTCTACGAACCCGGCTCCCCCCGCCCGCTCGTCAAGCTGCCCGGCACCCCCGGGCACTGGAACAGCCCGATCGTCGTCGACGGCCACGTCGTCGAGCCCGAGGGCGACGCCAACGAACACCGGCTCAGCGGAACGCTGGATCTGTTCTCGGTCGGTTAGAAGATTCCGCCGAACGGGGTGCACAAACACCGCTCGCCCGGGTAGCCTGAGCTCATGGAGGAATCGCTCAGCGGCCAGCTGCTCGTCGCCGCCCCCTCGCTGCTCGACCCCAACTTCAGGCGGACCGTGGTGCTGGTCGGCGCCCACAGCGAGGAGGGGGCGATGGGAGTCGTGCTCAACCGCCCCTCCGAGGTGACCGTCGGCGAGGCCGTGCCCCAGCTCGAGCAGGCCATCGGGGAGCTCGAGACCGTGTACGTCGGGGGGCCGGTGCAGCCGAGCTCGATCGTGTTCCTCGCCGAGTTCCTCGATCCCTCCCCCGCGGGGCTGCTCGTGCTCGGGCGCATCGGCTTTCCCGCGCCGGAGGCCGACATCGACGAGCTCTCCGACGCGATCGCGCGGCGGCGCGTGTTCGCGGGCTACGCCGGCTGGGGCGAGGGCCAGCTCGACGAGGAGCTCGACCAGGGCGACTGGATCGCCCAGCCCGCACGGCCCGAGGACGTCTTCACCCAAGATCCCGACGAGCTCTGGAGCAAGGTGCTCGCCCGCAAGGGCGGCGCGTACGCCCTGATGGCGCGGATGCCGCTCGACCCGAGCGTGAACTGATACAAGGTCCCGATGCTCAAGCTCGCCCGCTGGTCCACCACCCACCGCCTGTACATCATCCTCGGCTGGATCGTCCTGATCGCGGTCGTAAACGTCCTCGCGCAGTCGGGGGGCACCGAATACTCCAACAACTTCACGCTGCCCCACTCCGACGCCCAGCGCGCCGCGGACCTCCTGCAGCGCAGCTTCCCCGCGCAGGCGGGGGACCGCGACCAGATCGTGTTCCGCACCTCCTCCGGCACGGTGCTCGACCCGGCGGTGCGCGCGCCGATGAGCGCGATGCTCGCGGAAGTCAAACGGCTGCCGCACGTCTCGGCGGTGATCAGCCCCTACGCGGGACCCGCCGCGGGCAAGGCGATCTCCGCGGACCGCAAGATCGCCTTCGCGACGGTCGTGTTCGACGAAAAGGCCAACCTGCTGCCCAAGAGCGCACCCGAACGCGTCGTGAAGGTCGCAAGCGCGGCGCGGCGGGGTGGGCGGGTTCCAATCCAGGTGGAGCTCGGCGGGCAGGCGATCGAGGCCACCGAGCAGGAAGGCTTCGGCCTCTCCACCGCGGTGGGCCTGATGGCGGCGATCGTCGTGCTGCTGATCACCTTCGGCTCGCTGCTCGCGATGGGCCTGCCGATCGTGACGGCGCTCTTCGGCCTCGGCACCGGCCTCGGCGCGATCGCGCTGTTCACACACGTCGTGAACACCCCGGACTTCTCCTCGGAGCTCGCCGCGATGATCGGCCTGGGCGTGGGGATCGACTACTCGCTGTTCATCCTCACCCGCTTCCGCGAGGCCTACGCCGGCCCGGGCGCCACGCATGGGCAGGTGCGGGAGTCGGTGGTGCAGGCGATGGACACCGCCGGGCGCGCCGTGCTGTTCGCGGGCGCCACCGTGGTGATCGCGCTGCTCGGCATGATGCTGCTGGGAGTGGACTTCCTCTACGGCGTCGCGATCGCCGCGTCGATCGGGGTGCTGCTCGTGATGTCCGCCTCCCTCACCCTGCTGCCCGCGCTGCTGACGCTCGTGGGCGCGCGCCTCGCGCGACCGAGCCGTCGGGCGCGTCGCAAGGCACGCAAGGCCGCGGCTCTCGCCGCGACCGGCGACGATGGGGCGGCGGGCAACGGCGCTGCAGCTGGCAACGGCGCACCGGCAGGCAGCGGCGCGCCCAGAGGCGCGGACGGCACACCCGCAGCGGCGACCGGCGGGGCGTGGCTGCGCTGGAGCGAGTTCGTGGAGCGCCGGCCCCGCACGATCGCGCTCGGCTCGGCGCTGCTGATGCTCGCGATCGCCGCCCCCGCGATCGCGCTGCGGCTGGGCTCGAGCGACGCGGGCAACGATCCCGCGGGCACCACCACCCACCGCGCGTACGAGCTGCTCGCGGAGGGCTTCGGCGAAGGCTTCAGCGGCCCGCTGCAGGTCGTGGTCCAGCTGCCCCGCCGCGGCGACGCCGCCGCGCTGGGCGAACTGCAGAGCGCGATCGCGGCGACCCACAGCGTGGTCGCGGTCACCCCGCCCCGCGTGAATCCGGCGGGCGAAGTGGCCACGCTCTCGGTCTATCCGGCCTCCTCGCCGCAGGCGTACGCCACCACGCTGCTGGTGCGGGATCTGCGCGAACACGTGATCCCGCCGATCGCGGCGCGCACCGGCGCGGCGGCGTACGTGGGGGGCATAACCGCGGGCTCGGTGGACTTCGCCACCACGCTCGGCCACAAGCTGCCGCTGTTCATCGGGGTGGTCGTGCTGCTCTCGGCGCTGCTGCTGATGGTGGTGTTCCGCTCGCTCGTGATCCCGGTGCAGGCGGCGGTGATGAACCTGCTCAGCATCGGCGCCTCGCTCGGGGTGATCGTGGTGATCTTCCAGTGGGGCTGGCTGCCGGGGCTGCTGGGGGTGAGCCCTGGACCGATCGAGTCGTTCATCCCGGTGATGCTTTTCGCGATCGTGTTCGGCCTCTCGATGGACTATGAGGTGTTCCTCATCTCGCGCATCCACGAGCAGTGGACCCGCACCCAGGACCATTCGCGCGCGGTCCGCGAGGGACTCGCGCTGACGGGCCGCGTGGTCACCGCCGCCGCGGCGATCATGGTGTGCGTGTTCCTCTCGTTCATGCTCGGGGAAAACCGCGTGATCAAGGAGTTCGGGCTGAGCCTCGCAAGCGCGGTGTTCCTCGATGCGGTGATCGTGCGCTGCCTGCTGCTGCCCGCGGTGCTCTTCATCGTCGGCGAGCGCACCTGGCGGATCCCCACCTGGCTCGACCGCGTGCTGCCGCGCCTGAACATCGAGGGCACGAGCGTGCAGCCGCTACCCCCCGAGGAGATGGAGCTCGCGAGCAACCGCGCGCGCGGGCGCGAGCGCACGGGCGTCCTATGAGGCACAGGTGCGGCAGGCGCCGTGCAGCACGATCTCGTGCTCTGAGACCGTCAGCGGCACCCGCTCGCTGAGCTCGCCGATCGCCCGCTCGAGGGCGTCGTCGGAGAACGGCATCACCAGGCCGCAGCTGTCGCACACAAGATGGTGGTGGTGCTCCTCCGCGGAGCCGTGCGCGCGCTCGTAGCGGACCATCGCCTGCCCCGTCTCCACCCGCGCCACCAGGCCGAAGCGCTCGAGCTCGTCGAGAATCCGGTACACGCTCGCGCGGCTCACCCGCCGGCGCTCGGAGCCGAGCGCCTGCTCGATCTCCACCGCGGTGAGCGCGCAGGTCTGGCGCCCCAGCAGCTCGAGCACCGCCCGCCGCGCCCCGCCGCGCTTGCGCCCGGCGGCCGCCAGCGTCGCCTCCGCGCGGTCGGCCCAGGTGTCGGTGGGGGCGCTGGCGCTCATCGCTCGATGGTATCCGCGGCCTCTGGTCGCGCCGCGCCTGCGAGGTGCGCGCGCACGCGACTCGATCCCACGACGGCGGCGTAGAACCCCACCGCCACCAGCGTCACCGCGCTGCCCGGGGGCAGCCCTCCGATCCAGTAGCTGAGCGCCAGCCCGCTCCACATCGCCCCGAGCGCGATCGCCGCGGAGAGCCCCAGCCCGCGGTAGGGACTCGCGGTCAGCCGCTGCGCGGCCCCCGCGGGAGCGGCGAGCAGGCCGAGCAGCAGCAGTGCGCCCACGGCCTGCGTGGCCTCCGCGGCGTCGAGGCCGAGCAGCGCGAGGAACGCGAACCCCAGGGCGCGCACCGGCACGCCCGCGGCGGCCGCCAGCGGGGGGTCGATCGAGGAGAAGAGCAGGGGGCGCCCGAGCGCGAGCAGCACCGCGGCGATCCCCACCGCGATCGCCGCGGCCAGCTGGGCTTCCCCCGCGGTGAGGCTGAAGATCGAGCCGAACAGCGTGCGCGCGGCGATCGTCCCGTTGGACCCGGACCCCCCCGCGTTGAAGAGGTCCAGGAACAGGACCCCCACCCCGAGGACCCACACGAACACCATCCCAGTGCTCACGTCGTCCGCCGGCGCGGGGAGCCGCGCGGGTCGCTCCAGCGCCCCCAGCAGCAGGGCGACCGCCACGGTCGCCGCGAACAGCCCCAGGCGCAGGTCGAGCCCCGCCGCGGCAGCCGCGAGCGCCCCGGTGAACGCCACGTGGCTGAGCGCGTCCCCCGCGAAGACCTGCACCCGCAGCACCACGAAATACCCGATCAGTCCGCTCGCCACCGCGATGCAGGAGCCCGCGAGCAGGGCGTTGCCGAGGAACCCGGGGAGGGGCATCAGCGGATCGCGCTCCGCCCTGCGGTCGCTGTTCCCGGCGCGCGCCGTATCCCCCGTCGCTCGGCGCGGGAGTGACGGGCTCTGAGACTCCGCACCAGGCGGGCCACCAGGAACAGGACCATCGCGATGCTGGTCACGAAGAACCCGGGGGAGTAGTTCGTGAAGTACGAGAGGCCCAGCCCGACCCATGCGATCGCGAGTCCCGTCACGACGCTCAGCGCGAGACCCAACCCGATGCGGGGGGTCAGCTCCCGCGCGATCGCGGGGGGCCCGAGCAGCAGGGCGAAGACCAGCAGGACGCCTGTGATCTGTGCGGTGGCGGCCACGACGAGCCCCAGCACGAAGAGGTAGGCCACGGAGAGAGCGCGCACGGGCACCCGGCTCGCGGACGCGAGCGAGCGATCCACGGAGGCGAAGAACAGCGGGCGGCCGGCCACCGCGAGGAACGCGAGGACGCACGCCCCCACGATCCCCAGCGTGAGCACCTGCCCCCGGGTGACCCCGAGGATCGAGCCGAACAGCAGCGACTCCAGGCTCTCCAGCACCCCCCCGTAGAGGCTCAGGAGGAGATACCCCACCGCGAGCGCCCCGGCCCCGACCATACCCACGACCGCGGCCTGTTGACCGGGACCGCGTGTTGCTCCCCGACGGGGATAGCCCGCGATGATCAGCGCCCCGCCCCCGCAGAACACGAAGTAGCCCCACGCCAGCGGCACCCCCGCCAGCGCCGCGGCGACCGCCCCGGGGAAGGACATCACCGAGAGCGTGTGCCCCGCAAAGGTCTCCCCGCGCAGCACCATGAACCAGCCCACCACCGCGGCGCTGACCGCCACGATCCCCGCGGCCTGCAGGGCGTTCACCATGAACTGGTAGGCCAGCAGCTGGTGCACGTCCGAGCTCAGGTCGAGCGTCAGGTGGGGGCTCATCGAAGCACGTGCCGGGGACCGTGCTGGTGGGGGGCCTCCGGCTGGCCGACGACCACGAGGCGCCCGTCGGTCGTGCGCAGCACCTCGATCGGCGCGCCGTACAGGTCGCTCAGCGTCGCGCTGGCGATGACCTCTCCCACCGGCCCCATCGCGGCTCGTCCCCCCGCGAGGTAGAGCACGCGGTCCACGTAGGGCAGCAGCGGATTGACGTCGTGCGCGACCAGCAGCACGGTCACTCCCGCGGAACGGCAGATGCGCTGCACCAGTGCCGCGACCGCCGCCTGGTTGGGCAGATCGAGGCCGTCGAGGGGCTCGTCGAGGATCAGCATGCGCGGGCGCTGCACGAGCGCCTGGGCGATCAGCAGCCGCTGCTGCTCGCCGCCCGAGCACTCTCCGATCGGGCGGCCTGCGTAGGCGTGGGCGCCGACCCGCTCGATCGCCTCCGCCACCCGCTCCCGCGCGGCGCGAGCGCGCGCGGTCTGCCAGGGCCCCACCGCGGGCAGCGGCACCCCCCAGCGGCGCCCGTCGAGGCCGAGGCGCACCACGTCCACCCCGCGGATCCGCGTGGAGGAGTCGAACACGCGCCGCTGGGGGAGGTAGCCGATGCGCTCGTTGCGTGCGCCCGCGGGGCCGTCCAGCACGCGCACGCGGCCGTGGGAGAGGTCGAGCAGGCCGAGCAGCACCTTCAGGAGCGTCGACTTCCCGGACCCGTTGGGGCCGAGGATCGCCACGAACTCGCCCTCGGGGACGAGCAGGTCCACGCCGCTCCACACGGTGGCGCCTCCCAGGCGAACCGCCGCATCGGTCAACTCCACCGCCGGGGCCATCTACCTGCCTGTGGCCTCGTGCAGCGCTCGCGCGAGCCCTTCGAGCTCGGCGACCTGCCACTGCTCGAAGCTGTCGCTCGCGGGGGAGAGCGTCTCGGTGACGGTGGCGATTGGGATCTGCGCGGCGCGCGCCAGTTCATTGACCCGTTGCACGTCGGGTGTCACGTTCTGGCTGTTGAAGACCCACACATCGATATGACCAGAGACGAGGGGCCCGACCGAAGCCGGGAGACATGCGCCTCCGGCGCAAGTCCCCGTTTCGGCCAGCCGGCCTTTGGCCGGCTGCGCCACCCTCGTGGGGTCTTCCGCCTGGCTGTCCACGGTGCGCTTGTCCTGCGCCGTCACTTCAGTGCCCTCCGCGATCGCCTTGGCGAAGCTGTAGGGGGTCAGCAGCTTCAGGCCGAGGTCTTCGCCCAGCCCCTGGAAGATGCTCTCGCTGTAGCCCACCGGCGTCCCCGCGTAGCGGGCGCGGATCGCACGGCGCAACTCGTCGTAGCGCGCGAGTCCTTGGGTCTCGAAGGTCCGCTTGCGCTGGGCGAAGTAGGCGGCGGCGGCCGGGTCGAGCCGGTCGTAGTCGGCGACGATCCGGTCTACGACCGTGAGCACGTTCGCCGGGAAGTACCAGCGGTGTGGGTTGTCCCCCTCGCGCAGGCCGAGCAGATCGCCCACGTTCAGCACCGTCCGCCCGCTCGCGGGGCTCGCGGCCAGCAGCTTCGAGGCCCATTCGTCGTACCCCACCCCGTTGACGATCGCCAGCCGCGCCTCCGCCATCGTGCGCGCGTCCCGCGCGGTCGGTTCGTAGCTGTGGGGGTCGGTGCCGGGGTCCGCGACGATGCTCCTCACCTGCACCCTCGCGCCGCCGAGCTGGGCGGCGATGCTGCCCCAGAAGTTCTCCGCCGCCACCACCTGGAGCCTGCCCCCGGCCCCCGTCGCGGTGCTTTCGCCCTGCCCGCAGCCTGCGAGCAAGACCAGGATGCCGACCGCGATCGATGGAAGGACGCGGTGCACAGCCGCAAGCTACCATAATAAGATTGAGTCTTGTTATTAGCTTGGGGGTGGCTGCAACTGCAGCAGCTCCGCGCCCTCCGCGTGATCCACCTGCAGCGTGGTGTGCTTCAGCCCGAAGCGCTCCTGCAGCAGATCCTCCAGCGCGCGCCGGATGGCGTGGCAGTCGACGTCGCGCTCCACCAATATGTGCGCCGAGAGCGCGGGGAAGCCCGCGGTGAGCTCCCACACGTGCAGGTCGTGCACCTCCACCACCCGCGGCTGCCCCGCCAGCGCGCGGCCGATCTCCTCGGGCTCGAGGCCCGGCGGTGCCGCCTCCAGGAAGATCCGCCCGGAGGCGCGCAGCAGGCCGACCGCGGAGCGCAGCATCAGCGCGGCCACGAGCAGCGAGGCGATCGGGTCGGCGCGCTCGAAGCCGGTCAGGAGAATCACCGCTCCCGCCAGCGCGGTGCCGATGAACGCGAAGAGGTCGGTGAGGATGTGCTGGAAGGAGCCCTCCACGCTCATGTGCGCCTCGCGCCCCGCGCCCGCAAGCGCCGCCGTCGCCGCCCCGTTGACCGCGATCCCCGCCAGCGCGACCGCGACCATCGTCCACGCGGAGACCTCCCGCGGGGAGATCAGCCGCCCCACCGCCGAGTACACGATCGCGGCCGCGAGCAGCACCAGCGTGATCCCGTTCGCCTGCGCCGCCAGCGCCTCGACGCGCAGGAAGCCGTACGTCAGCGCCCCCCGCGCGGGCCGCGCCGCGAGGCGCAGCGCCACGAGCGAGAGCCCCAGGGCCGCCGCGTCGGTGAGCATGTGCGCCGCGTCGGAGATCAGCGCCAGCGAGTGCGCGAGCACCCCCGCCGCGACCTCCACCGCCATGAAGCCCAGGATCAGCGCCAGCGCTGCCCCCACGCGGCGCGCGGACGCCGGCGGGCCGTGGAGCGGACCGTGGGCGTGCCCGGCGTGGGTGCCCAGCCCATCGCCCGCCAGTCCGCCGTGGGTGTGTGCGCCCCGGGCGTGAAAGTGGCTCACCCCTGGATGATCGCCATCATGGCGCCGGTGGCGCAGAGGCAGCCTCGCCGCCCTGGGGGTGACCCTCCTCCTCCAGCGCGCGGCGGCGGCCGATCAGCAGCACAACGAGAACGACCACGATCACCACGATCAGCACCCCGCCCGCGATGTAGCGCAGTTTGTGGTGGACCGCGGTGGATTTGGGCTTCGAGGTGGCAAGCGTGAACGACGAGCCACCGGCGCGGGCCGCCGCGGTGAGCTGCGGCACCTCCGCTGGGGTGTAGGTGACAGTCATGTGCCCCCCATTGGAGAGCGAGGCGTGAGCCTTGTAGCCCTGCGGGTGCAGCACCACAGCAATCACTTCCCGGTGGTGCAGCTGCGCCAGCAGTTCCTGGTAGCTCTCCTGCTGGAAGTGAGTCGCAAGCGCCGGGGTTGCGGCGGCGAGGCTCAGCAGCATGGATGCCATACACACCGCCGGCAGAGTGAGGCGTCTGATCGAGTTGTTGCTCATCGGCGGAACCCTACACCCGCGGGGAGCTCACTTCCCGCGCCTGATCCTCGCCGCCTTCATGCGCTCGGTCTTACCCAACTGGACCTTGCGCATGCGCACGGTCTTGGGGGTGACCTCGACGCACTCGTCCTCGCGCACGAACTCCATCGCCTCCTCGAGTGCGAGCTGGCGGTGGGGGATCAGGCGCTCGAGCACCTCGGAGGTGGAGGAGCGCATATTCGTCAAATGCTTCTCCTTGACGGGGTTGACGTCGATGTCCTCGGTGCGGGCGTTCTCGCCGACGATCATCCCCTCGTAGACCTCCTCGCCGGGTCCCACGAACAGGGTGCCGCGCTCCTGAAGGTTCATCAGCGCGTACTGCACCGTGGGTCCGCGGCGGTCGGCAATCAGCGCTCCGGTGGTGCGCGTCTTCATCTCCCCCGCCCAGCGCTCCCAGCGGTCGAAGACGTGGTGCATCATGCCCGTGCCGCGGGTCTCGGTGATGAACTCGGTGCGGAAGCCGATCAGGCCGCGGGCGGGCACGAGGTAGTCCATCCGCACCCAGCCGGTGCCGTGGTTGGTCATGTGCTCCATGCGCCCCTTGCGCAGCGCGAGCATCTGGGTGACCACGCCGACGTAGTCCTCGGGCACGTCGATCGAGAGGCGCTCCACGGGCTCGTGGCGCTTGCCGTCGATCTCGCGCTCCAGCACGCGCGGCTGACCGACGGTCAGCTCGAAGCCCTCGCGGCGCATGATCTCCACCAGCACCGCGAGCTGCAGCTCTCCCCGACCCTGCACCTCCCACGACTCCGAACCGACCCCGCCGGTGTGGTTGACGCGCAGCGAGACGTTGCCGATCATCTCGGCGTCGAGGCGGTCGCGCAGTTGGCGGGCGGTGAGCTTCGAGCCCTCGCGACCGGCCATCGGGGAGGTGTTGATGCCGAGCGTGATCGACAGCGAGGGCTCGTCGACCGTGATCACCGGCAGCGGACGGGGGTCCTCGGGGTCGGCGAGGGTCTCCCCGATCGTGACCTCGGCGATCCCGGCGACCGCGATGATCTCTCCGGGCCCTGCCTCCGCGGCGTCGACGCGTTCGAGCGCCTCGGTGATGTACAGCTCGGAGACCTGCGCGCGCTCGATCGAGCCGTCGGCGCGGCACCACGCGATCTGCTGGCCGCGGCGGATGCGCCCGTTGCGCACGCGGCAGATCGCGAGCCGCCCCACGTAGGGGGAGGCGTCGAGGTTGGTGACGAGCGCCTGCAGCGGGTGCTCGGGGTCGTGGGTGGGTGCGGGGATGTGCTCCAAGAGCAGATCGAGCAGCGGCGCGAGGTCGGTGCCGGCGACGGCCTCCTCGCCGCTCTTGGCGGGGTCGTACTCCAGCGAGGCGCGGCCGGCCTTGGCGTTGCAGTAGACGATCGGGAAGTCGATCTGCGACTCGTCGGCGTCGAGGTCGAGGAACAGCTCGTAGACCTCGTCGATCACTTCCGCCACGCGCGCGTCGGGTCGATCGACCTTGTTGACGACGAGGATCACGGGCAGGCGCGCCTCCAGGGTCTTGCGCAGCACGAAGCGCGTCTGCGGCAGCGGCCCCTCGGAGGCGTCCACGAGCAGCAGCACCCCGTCGACCATCGTCAGCCCCCGCTCGACCTCGCCCCCGAAGTCGGCGTGGCCGGGGGTGTCCACGATGTTGAGCTTCACCCCCCCGTAGTGCAGCGCGGTGTTCTTCGCGAGGATCGTGATGCCCTTCTCGCGCTCCAGGTCCATCGAGTCGAGCACCCGCTCGGCGACGTCCTGGCCGACGCGGAACGCACCCGACTGCCACAGCATCGCGTCGACGAGCGTCGTCTTGCCGTGGTCAACGTGGGCGACGATCGCGACGTTGCGGATATCTGAACGGGGTTCGAGCACGGCCCGACAGGCTAGCGGGACGGCGCAGCGAGCCGGTTGTATTAAGCTCGGGTGGATGCGCGCACTGGTACTTGACCCTCCCACGGCGGGGCTCGAGGAGCTGCTGGAGCGCCGGCGCCGCTCGGGACTGGATCGCTTCGATGAGATGTGGGAGGGTGTCCTGCACATGGTCCCTGCCCCGAGCCACGCGCACGCCGATCTCGAAAGCCAGCTCCATGCGATTCTCAGGCCGCTCGCCAAGCGGGCGGGCCTGAAGATGATCGGCCAGTCGAACCTCGGCGAGGGCGGACACGACTTCCGCGTGCCGGACAGCGCCCTGCACCGACCGGGCGCCTCCGGCGTGTGGCATCCCACCGCCCCGCTCGTGGTGGAGATCGTCTCGCCGGGCGATGAGAGCTGGGAGAAGCTCCCGTTCTACGCCGCTCACGCCGTCGAGGAGGTGCTGATCCTCGACCCCCTCAAGCGTTCGGTCGATTGGCTGGGCCTGCGCGGGCGGGAGTACCGGCCGATCGAGCGCAGCGGGCTGATCGAGCTCGGCGCGGGCGAGCTCGCCGAGCGGATCGACTGGCCGCCCACCGAGTAGCGCCGCCGGGACGTCGCCGAATAACCCCTCGGCGGGGCGCTGCGCCCCTGCGCGGGCGCGATGCGGGGGTCTTCAGGCTCAGCGGATGGCGCGGGTGGCCTGCCGCGCCATCCGTACTCCGAAGCGGGTCAATGCCGAGGGCATCCGTTCGGCAGACGCCACGACCGTCGCCAGCGCGGCGGCGAAGCGGCGGATCTCGGACTCCTCGATCACGAGCGGGGGCAGCGCCTTGATCACGTTCATGCGGTGGCCCGCGACCTGGCAGAAGATGCGGTGCTCGTGGAAGAGGGGGACGGTGACGAGCTGCGAGAAGAGGCCGGGCTGGGCGCGCTCCAGCGCGTTCCACGCCGCGCGTGCTGAGCGGCCCTCGGGGGGACCGAGCTCGATCGCCCACATCAGCCCGAGGCTGCGCACGTCGCGCACGATCGCATGGCGCTCAACGAGCGGGCGGGTGAGCTCCAGCAGCAGATCCCCCATCCGCTGGGCGCGCTCCACCAGCCCCTCCTGCTCGAGCACCCGCAGCGTGGCGAGGCCCGCGGCGGCCGCGAGGTCGTTGCCGCCGAAGGTGGAGCCGTGGCGCACCGCGCGCTCCATCCCGTCGAAGACCCGCTCGAACGCGGCGCGGGAGACGAGCACCGCACCGATCGGCACAAGGCCCCCGGAGAGCGCCTTCGCGAGGCACACCATGTCGGGCTGAAGTCCCCAATGCTCCAGGGCGAGGAAGCGCCCGGTGCGCCCGAGTCCGGTCTGCACCTCGTCGCACACGAACAGCGCGCCCGCCGCGCGGCAGAGCCGCTGAGCGCCGGGCAGGTAGCCCTCGGGGGGAAGGTTGACGCCCTTGCCCTGCACGGGCTCGACCACGAAGGCGGCCACGTCGCCGCGCTCCAGCTCGCGCTCCAGCGCATCGAGATCCCCGAACGGCACGGGATCGCAGCCCGGCAGCAGTGGCCCAAAGCCCTCGCGGAAGTGCGCGTCACCGTTGAGCGAGAGCGAGCCGAGCGTGAGCCCGTGGAAGGCGTGCTCGGCGTAGATGATCCGCTCGCGGCCGGTGGCGGCGCGCGCGATCTTGATCGCGGCCTCGACCGCCTCCGTCCCGCTGTTCGCGGGCACCATCGCCCCCACGCTCCCCGGCGCGCGCGCCAGCAGCTGCTCGGCGAGCACCCCGCTCAGCAGCGTCACCCCGAGCTGGGGAAGGTTGCCGGTGCGCGCGGCCATGACCTCCTCCACGGCAGCGATCGCCTCGGGGTGGTTGCGCCCGAGCGCGAACACCCCGTAGCCACCGAACAGATCGAGGTAGCGCTCGCCCCCCGAGTCGATCAGGTGCGCCCCCT
>JBIOEY010000028.1:0-20223 GCA_044446505.1 Solirubrobacterales bacterium | reverse complement strand
GGCCTACCACAGCCTGGACGAAGTCGAGGACGACCTCGCCGAGGAGCTACACGCCCTGGAAGCAGACCGCACCACAATCCAGTCCCTCACTAGCCACCAGTGGATCACGGCATCAATCAACTTGGTTGCGGGTTAGTATGACGCGCTCGCGCGAGCGCGCCCTGGGGATGGTCGAGGAGAAGACCGGCGAGCTGCGCCACCAGGCGCTGCACGACGCCCTCACGGGCCTGCCCAACCGCGTCCTGGCGCTCGACCGCGCCGAGCAGATGCTCGCCCGCGCGCGGCGCCAGCACGTTCCGGTGGCGGCGCTGTATGTCGATGTCGACGGCTTCAAGGACGTCAACGACACCTTCGGGCACGCCGCCGGCGACGAGCTGCTGAGAGTCGTCGCCACGAGACTCTCGAGCGTCGTGCGCGAGGGCGACACGGCCGCCCGCCTGGGCGGCGACGAGTTCGTCGTGCTCATGGAGGGCTCCGCGCTCGACGCCGGTCCCGAGCTCGTCGCCGAGCGCCTGCTGGAGGTGCTGCGCCAGCCGTACGACATGAACGGGAGGATCGGCCGCCGGCTATCCCTCACCGCGAGCGTCGGCATCGCCTTCGGCCTGCGTGACAGCGCCGAGGAGCTGCTGCGCGACGCGGACCTCGCGCTGTACGAGGCGAAGGCGGCCGGCAGGAACTGCAATGTGCTGTTCGAGTCGGGCATGCAGACCGCCGCGCAGAACCGGCTCGTGCTCGAGATAGACCTCGCCGAGGCGCTCGAGCGCGACCAGCTGTTCCTGCTCTACCAGCCGACCTTCGACCTGCAGTCCGAGAACGTGATCGGCGTCGAGGCGCTGATCCGCTGGCTGCACCCGACGCGCGGCCTCGTCTTACCCGCCGAGTTCATCCCAACCGCCGAGGAGAGCGGGCTGATCGTATCGATCGGCCGCTGGGTGCTCGAAGAGGCCTGCCGCCAGGCCGCCGTCTGGCACGGGCGGGGCCACCGGATCGGCATGTCGGTGAACGTGTCCGGACGCCAGCTCGACCACGATGAGCTGATCGAAGACGTGCGCGGCGCGCTCGAGCAGAGCGGCCTCGACCCGAAGGCGCTGACGCTCGAGATCACCGAGACCACGCTGATGCGCGACGCCGAGGCCACCGCGCTGCGCCTGCGGGAGCTCAAGCAGCTCGGGGTGCGCATCGCGATCGACGACTTCGGCACCGGCTACAGCTCGCTGGCCTACCTGCGCCAGTTCCCGGTCGACGCCCTGAAGATCGACCGCTCCTTCATCAGCGGCATCGCCGCCTCCAAGGAGTCGGCCGCCCTGATCCACACGCTCGTGCAGCTCGGGAAGGCGCTCCATATCGAGACGCTCGCGGAGGGCATCGAGGACCAGGTCCAGCTCGAGACCCTGCAGCGCGAACACTGCGACCACGGGCAGGGCTTCCTGTTCTCGCGCCCGCTCGACGTCGGTGCGGTCGAGACGTTCCTGCAGTCCAGCGACTCCTCGATGCATCCGCTCGCCGCGCGCTAGCTGACGTGCCCAGGGACGTTCAGAACGCGGTGTAGGTGGGTCCGGGCCTACCGAGAGGCTGTGGGTGTCAAAGCTCACTACCTCAAGGGAGGCCCGGAATGCCGCACCATAGAGCCCGTTTGACCCCGCGTGGGCGGGAGATGGTCGTTCGTCGTGTCGTGGATGACGGGATGTCCTTCGCGCAGGCCGCCGCGTGGGGGAACGTGTCGAAGTCCACGGTCTGGGAGTGGGTGCGCCGCTGGCGCCAGGCCACCCCCTCCGAGCGCGAGTCGTTGGTGTGCCTGCTCGAGCGCTCCAGTCGTCCTCACCAGTCGCCCTCCCGGTGTCCTGCTGGGGAGGAGCAGCGCATCTGTGAGTTGCGCAGGCGGACTGGCTGGAGCCCCAGGAGGATCGCTGTGGAGGTCGGTCGCCCGCACTCCACCGTGCACCAGGTGCTGCGGCGTGGGGGCTGCTCACGCCGGGAGCCATCCGAGCGCCCGGCGGTCGTGCGCTATGAGTGGCCGTGCCCCGGGAACCTGCTGCATATGGACGTCAAGAAGCTCGGGAAGTTCACCGAGCCGGGGCACGCGCTGACCGGTGATCGCACCAAGCGCTCCCGGAGGGTCGGCTGGGAGTACGTGCACTCGATCGTCGATGACTGCAGCCGCCTGGCGTACTCGGAGATCCACGACGATGAGAAGGCCCCGACCGTGACCGCGTTCACCCGCCGCGCGCTGGACTGGTTTTTGGAGCACGGAATCGTCGCTGAGCGGCTGATGACCGACAACGCGTTCGCCTACATCCGCAACAAGACCCTGAGCGAGCTGTTCTACCGCCGCCAGGTCCACCACCTCCGCACCCGGCCCTACACGCCCCGCACCAACGGGAAGGTCGAGCGCTACCAGCAGACCCTGCAACGCGAGTGGGCCTACGCCCTGCAATACGCCTCAAGCGATGCCCGCCGCGCATCACTGCCACACTGGGTCCGCCATTACAACGAGCAGCGCACCCACAGCGCCCTCGGCAACCGCCCACCCATCCACCGCGTTCGGGAGGTCACCGGGCACAACAGCTAGCTCGACATCTCAGCCGCAGAACGCGACGAGCTCCCGGGCGAGCCCGACGGGGTCGTCGTAGGCGATCAGGAAGCCGGTCCCCGCCAGCACCCGCAGCTGTGCATTGGGGAGCAGCTTCAGCGTCTCCTCGGCCCCCGCGAGCGGGTGCAGGCGGTCGCGGTCGGCCCACAGCAGCAGCACGGGCATCTCCAGCCGGGGGTAGAGCTCGAGCAGCTGCGTCTGGGCCCCGCGCGGCCAGCGGCGCGCGAACTTGGCCCAGGAGCGGGCGAGGCTGGGGTTGCCGGGGACGTCGGCGAAGGCGTGGCGCACGAGGTCGCACGCTGCCGGCTCTCCGCGCGCGGAGAGCCGCAGGCCGAGCGAGGGCGAGAAGACGATCGGAGCGGCGTGGGTGAGCACGCGGTCCGCACCGGGGATGGCGCCCGCCTGGGCGGCGATCCGCCAGGCCGAGCGCAGCCGGGCGTGCTCTTCGGGGCGGTGCAGGCGGTTGGGCATCAGCACCAGGCGCGAGGGCTCCAGGCGCCCGCTGTCCACGGCGCGCAGGAGGATCTCGGCGCCGATGTCGTGCCCGGCGAGCAGCGGTCGCGGCCCGAGCACGTCGGCCGCGAAGCCGCTGAGCACGTCGGCGTACCAATCGAGCGTGTAGGGGTGGCGCGGCCGATCCTCGGAGTCCCCGTGCAAGGGCAGGTCCGGCAGCACCACGCGGAAGCGCTCGGCCAGCCGCCGCGCGACGGGCTCCCACTCCATGTGCGAGAGCGTGGCGGAGTGCAGCAGCGCAAGCGGGGGGCCGGCGCCGAGCTCGCGGTAGGCGACGCGCGCGCCGTCGGGGTGGTGGTAGAGGCGCAGCCTCGCACCCGTGCGGTTGGGGGCCACCCGGGCATCGTAGGCGGTGCAACAATCGACCGGCTCGCCCGCGGCGGCCACCGACCAGGCCCTACGAGCCGACCCCGCCCTCGGTCCGCTCGGGGTGAAAGACGACGTTGCGGAAGAGCAAGAAGTTGGCGCTCGCCAAGAGCGGCACGGTCATCAGGTAGACCACCTCGGCGGAGAGACCCAGCACTCCAGGCAGCAGCGAGGTGCTGGCCACCGTGACCCCGTACTGCGCGCCGGCGACCACCAGGTAGCGGCGTGCCTGATGCTGGAAGGGCAGCGCGAACTCCTCCTCGTGGACCCACACGAACAGGCGCTGCAGCGTGAAGTGAGCGGCGAGCCCCACCGCGAACCCGATGGCAAGAGCCTCCTCGAAGGGCATTCCGACCACCACCGCGAGGAACGTCGTGATGAGCAGGTACACCAGCGCGACGACCACGCCCGCCACGGCGTAGCGCATCCCCTGCCCGACCACGCCCGATTCAGGAGTGAGGAGCGTGCCGGCCGATCGCAGATCGATCAAGCGGCTCATCGAGCGTCCCGCCGCAGTCGCTCCACGCAACGCATCGGCCCCCCGTGCAGGCGCTCCAGGCGCCTCATCGGACACCCTGGCACGGGCGCTCCTCCCGCGCGTCCGCTCGAGTCTCGCGGCGCAGCAGCGCGTCGGTCTCGGCCAGCGCGGCCGGCGTGCCGATCTCGTAGAAGCGCTCGATGGCCTCGAAGCCGCAGAGCAGGCCCGAACCGGCCAGCCGGCGGTAGAGCTCGGAGAGATCGCGCGCATCGGGGGGGGCGAGGTCGAGCGCCCGCTGCTCCAGGCCACCGAGGCCGTAGTCGATGAAGCACATCCCCGGCCGGGGAGCCGGCTTGTCGTAGGAAAGCACCCGGCCGTCGGCGTAGTCGGCATTGGAGGCGTCCCAACGCCCCTCGTTGCGGAGTACGCTCATCATCGCGGGCAGCCCGCTATCCCGCCAGGCGGCCGCGGCGGCGGCGTAGTCGACGCGCAGGTAGGTGTCTCCGTAGAGCACGAGGAACCGCTCACCCAGGAGCTGCCGGGCGCGGCGGATCGCGCCGAGCGTCCCGGCTGGCGCGGGTCCGTCGAAGCTATAGGCGATCCGCAGCCCGAACCGCTCGGCGCCCACGCTTCGCTCGATCTGCTCCCCCAGGTAGCCGACGCAGAGCACGATCTCGCGCGCACCGTGCGCGGCCAGCAGTCGTAGCTGATGGAACAGGAACGGCTCGCCGGCCACCTCTATCAGCGGCTTGGGCGTGTCGCGCACGCGCTCGCCCAAGCGCGTGCCCAGCCCGCCAGCGAGGATGCAGACCGGCGGTAGACCTCTCACAGGCGAACCGCCGGACCTCGAACGGCATTGGTGTCGCTCTCGCTCCTCTTCAGCGAGAGAGTGTCCTCCTCCCACCCATAGCGGGACTCGACGATGTACTTCGGTCGCTGCCTGGACTCGTCGTAGATGCGGCCGACGTACTCGCCGATCACGCCGAGCGACAGTAGCTGGATACCGCTGAAGAAGGCGACCACGATCACAACGGTGGGATTGCCGACGGGGAAGTTCTGCCCTCCCAGCTTCAAGCCGAGGTATGCGACCGCCAGCAGGAAGGCGACACAGGACAGGACGATGCCCACCATCGAGATGAGCTGGAGCGGGTAGCGCGAGAAGCCGATCACTCCGTTCAAGCCGATCAGCATCGAGCCGAGGAAGCGGTTGTACTTGCTCGTGCCCGCCGCTCGCGGGTCGCGGTCATAGAGGACGCTCGTCTGCGGAAAGCCCACCAGCGCTACCAGGCCACGCAGGAAGCCGTGCATCTCCCGGAGGGCGAGGACGTTGTCCACCACCCGGCGGCTCATCAGGCGAAAGTCGCCCGTGTTGGGGGGAATCTCGACCTCGGCGATGCGGGAGATCACACGGTAGCCCAGCACGGAGACGATCCGCTTGGGCAGCGTCTCGCCCGCACGGGTGCGACGCTGGGCATACACCACGTCATAGCCTTCGTGCCAGCGGGCGACAAGCTCGGGGATCAGCTCGGGGGGATCCTGCAGGTCACAGTCGATGACGACCACCGCGTCGCCGGCGGCGAACTCCATGCCCGCGAGCGTCGCCATCGGCTGGCCGAAGCGGCGCGAGAAGCGCAGCATCTTCACCCGTGGGTCGTGCTCACGCAGAGCGAGGATCAGCTCCTCGGTGCGGTCCGTGCCGGGGTCGACGCTGAACACCAACTCCCACTCCAGCCCGAGCTCGGATAGCGCCTTCGAGAGGCGATCGTAGAGCCTGTCGATGTTGCGCTCCTCGTTGAAGGCGGGAACCACCACACTCAGGCCAGGCGCACCCTGATCGCGAATCATTCCTCCACCTCCGGCCGGCGTACCACGGTCAGGCCGCGGATGCCGAACGGTAGGCGTATGCCGGCGCGTAGCATCAGCCGCTCGATCTCGCAGGCCAGGCGGCCGACGCGCGAGTCGCGCGTGGCCGCGATGTCCGCAGCCACCCTGGAGGCGAGAGCCGCGCCCTGGAGATGCCCGTAGCAGCGCCGATTGCGCTTCTTGACCACCCAGAAGGCTGGGAACAGGATGCTCCCGAGGTGAATGTCTTCGAGGATCTCGAAACCGGCCCGCCGCGCCTTGACGGTGAGCTCGCCGCGGGCGTAGCGCCGCTCGTGCCCGAGGAAGCGGTCGTAATAGTCGTATACGCCAGGGCCAACCGGGACGACCAACACAGCGCGCGCTCCTGGGCGCAGGACGCGATGCAGCTCGACCAGCGCCGAGACGTCGGCGGACACGTGCTCGAGCAGGTTCGCACTTACGACGGCGTCGACGCTCGAATCAGCCAGGGGCAGCGCGCAGACGTCGGCCTGAAGCAGGCTCGCATCCGGGACGCTGTGGTGCGCTGTGCGCAGCCCCGACTCGACCAGGTCGACTCCGACAAGCTGCGCATCCGGCTGGGCGCTGCGGAGGTCTTCGAGCAGATAGCCGGTCGAGCAGCCCAGGTCCGCGATCGTCGCGCCGGCCGGAAGCGGACCTCTGCGTTCGAGTATCGCTTCGCGGGTCCAGGCGTCGATGTAGTGATCCCGGCTGTTCTCAGCATGCAACTCCTCCAGCTCAACCGACCAGTTGACCGCACGACCGTCACCGGCGTATCGCAGATAAGCATCGCGGGAGCCGTCGGGCCGCAGCCAGCCTCCGTCGAAGTCGGGTACCGCCTCAGTGCCCGGTGGAGGACGCAGCGCGAGGCGACGCACCGGCGCGCTCACGACTCGCTCCCGCGGAGGACGGTCTGGGCGCTGTCAACCTCTCCCCCGGTCCTCACACCGTTGGGCTCTCCCCTGCTGCTCGCAGCGTCGGGCTCTCCCCAATCGAAGCCGCGGTCTGAGGGGACGATGCGCCGCAGCGTGTACACATCGGAGTCCAGGTCGGCGATGTGATCGGGCAGCCTCGACCACGGATCCCAGACGGCGCTCAACAGCTTGCCGGTGATGCCATCGCCCGCCGCCGACCCGAGGAAGACGGCGAGCTCGGCAGCACGCCACAAAGGGACTCCCCCTGAGCGCCGCTGCTCCAGGGCGCGTCGATAGAAGTCCTCCCCGACCCGCTCGGGGCCCGCCGCGAGCACCTCGTCGAGCATGCGAGTGTTGAGCGCTCCGGGCGCTACCGCGTTGACGTCGACGTGGTGCGCGCGCAGTTCCTGGGCGAGCGTCTCGGCGAAGCGCACCGCCGCGGCCTTCGATGCAGCGTAGGCGCTGAGCCCGGGGAGCGGCCCCGTGGCGCCGCCGCCTGAGAGCTGGATGATCTTGCCATAACCGCGCTGGACGAAGTGGGGCGCCACCGCTCGGGCCGGCAGCACCGACCCGAACAAGTTGATCTCGATGGCCCGCACCCACTCGTCCCAGTCCGTCTGCTCGACCGGCCCCATCGGGCCGTAGACGCCGGCGTTCGACACCAGGATCGTGAGCTCACCCAGGGCGGCCCGAGCGGACCTCACCAGGCGCTCCACATCCGCCGCGGCGGACACGTCGGCAAGCTCGGCCTGCACGAGCTGCTCGGGTCCGGTGATCGCCCTCAGCTCTTCGGCGGCGCGCGCCAGAGCAGCGGGATCGCGACCACAGATGCAGACACCGCGCGCCCCGGCCTCCAGATAGGCGCGCGCGATCTGGAGCCCGAGGCCACGGCTGCCGCCGGTGATCAGAGCGGTCCGGCCGGCCAGCGGCCCATTCGATGGGGCTACCTCCGTGGCGTCGGGACGTGCCGAAGACCGCGCCGTTCCCGCGCGCGACGGTCCAGCTGCCACGGCCACCTCCTCACGCGGGGGCGCGCCGACGCGCACGTAGAGCACATCGCGACGGGGCTCCAGGGTACTTGCGAGCAGGCCCGCGGGATCGATGACCAGAGCCCCCGAAAGGCTCGACACCACGCGGTCGATGGGCACCTCGGTGTAGTCCGGCCAGGCGGTGCAGACCACCAGGGCATCCGCTCCCGCCACCGCCTCCAGGGGGCTCGAGCACAGCTCGACCGAACCGGGCGGGAGGCTCGGGGGAAGGGCCTTCACCGCCGGGTCGTGGGCGCGCAGCGCCGCTCCGGCGCCGAGCAGCCATCGGCACAGCTCGACCGCGCTCGAGCGCCGCAGCGTGTCGGTCCCGGGCTTGTATGTCAACCCCCAGATCGCCACGGTGCGACCGGCGAGGAGCTGGCCGTCCGGCAGATCTTCGCGACCGCCGAGGACCGAGCCGTCCGGCAGATCTTCGCGACCGCCGAGGACCGAGCCGTCCGGCAGATCTTCGCGACCGCCGAGGACCGAGCCGTCCGGCACATCTTCGCCCAACAGCTCCAGGAGCTTGCGTCGCGTCCAATGCCGGTGCGCCGCATTGCCGTCGGCTACCCCGGTGAACACGTGGGCCGACAGGTTGTGACGCCTCGCCAGGCCGGCCAGAAAGCCGATATCGCGTGCCAGAGTTCCGCCGGCGAAGGCGTCCCCCGGGTTGAGGTAGGCGCGCGGACCGATGCGCCGCTCGCTCTTGAGGGCGTGCGCAACCTCGGCGGCGTCCGCGCCCTCCGACTCGCAGATCGAGGCAACGTCGTTCATGAACGCGATCGAAGTGGCGAGGAAGCCGTTGAGGGCGTGCTTTGTCATCTCGGCCGACTCGACCCGCATCCACTGCACGTTTTCGCTGAACGGCGCCAGCAGCTCGGCGAGGTCGCGGCGATCCTCCTCGCTGCGCACGCCGGCCACGATCCGGTCGGGCGCCTGGAAGGACTCCAGCGCTCGGCCGAGGCGCAGGTTCTCCGGAACACAGGCGAAGCGCAGGCCCCCGTCTCCGCGGGCGATGGCGCACCGCTCCCGCAATCGCGCAACGCTGCCGACGGGCAGCTGCGAGGAGACGACCACCAGTGCGTTCTCGGGGAGCGCCACCAGCAGCCGCTCCGCACGGGTCAGCACCCACTCGACGTCGGCGCGATCCTCCTCGTCGACCGGCGTGTCGAAGGCGACCCAGGCCCGGCGGACCTCCCCCAGCTCCGAGGGATCGGTCGAGAAGCGCAGGCGCGAGGAGTTGCTGCCCAGCAGCTCCCGAAGTCCCGGCTCGGATACGGGAGGGTGACCGTGGGCGAGCCCTTCGACCAGGGTGTGGTCGGGATCGACTCCGAGAACGTCGCTCCCGGCCTCGGCCAGGCAGGCGGCCGTGACGCTCCCCAGATGCCAGAGGCCGAGCACCCCGATGAGCTGCCGGGGAGTTGCGGTGGTGGCCGAGGGCCTCATCGCGTGACCGCTCGCAGTGAGGGATGCTCCACTCGCATCGCGTGGTCGCGCATCGCCGCATAGGGACCGCCCGCATAGGCGGCCTCCACCTGGGCCCACGCGTTGCGCGCGTCCCCCAGGTCGCCCAGCAGCGCGCGCCCGTCCCCCGCGTGGATCGCCGCGGCGAAGTGCTCCCACTCGTGCCGCCAGGAGAGGTCCTCGTCGGGGTAGGCGATCTCCTCGAGCGTCGGGGGGCCGAGCTCGGGGCCCATACGGTAGATCCGCAGCCGCTGGGGACCATAGGAGCGCACCAGCCCGTCCACCTGGAGCTTCGCGGTGCGGCAGTAGATCTCGAGCGAGAAGCGGTTCTTCCACTCGGTCCACGCCACGTGCAGCATCGCCCAGGGGCCCGTGCGCGAGCCGCTCTCGCCCAGCAGCAGGGCGGCGTTGTCCTCGACGGGAGTGTCCCAGAACTGGGTGCGCAGGAGCGCGCAGCGGACCTCGAGCGGCCCCGCCAGCCAGTTGCTCAGGTCGAGCAGGTGCATCCCCTGGTCGATCAGCTCGCCCCCGCCGGAGCGGTCCGGCTGGGAGCGCCACTCGCGGTCGTAGCCCGGGCGCCCTCCGTGCCCGTAGCCCGCGCGGAGGTGCATGAGCTCGCCGTGACGCCCGGAGTGGACCTCCTCGGCGGCGCGCGCGATCCCCGGGTGGAAGCGGTGGTTGAACCCGACCTTGACCAGGCGCCCGCGGGCTCCGCGGCAATCGATCAGGCGATCGATCTGGGCGGTGGACATACCCGCGGGCTTCTCCACCAGCACGTGGGCCCCGGCCCGGAGCGCCCGCTCGGCGAGCGCCGCAAGCTGGTCGTGGGGGGTCGCGACGAGGACGACCTGCGGCCGGCGGGCGAGCAGCTCCTCCAGGCTCGCGCACGCCTCGCAGCCGTGCCGCGCGGCGAGACCGCGCGCGGCGCGAGCGTCGACGTCGTGGCAGGCGATCAGCTCGTCGCCCGGCGCGAGCGCGGCGGCGCGGCGGCGGCCGATCGCGCCGCAGCCGACGATCGCGACGCGCAGGGGGGCCCTCATGCGTACTCCCCCGCGTAGCGCGCGAGCGCGGCGATGCGGCGACGGCCGATCGCGCCGACGATCGCGACGCGCAGGGAGGCCCTCATGCGTACTCACCCGCGTAGGCGCCGGAGAACTCGAAGTCGAACGCCAGCTCGGGCGCGTCTGCGGCGGCCATCGCCCGTCTGGTCTCCTCGGGCCGGAGGGTGTACACGAGCAGGAACCCGCCTCCGCCGGCGCCCACCAGCTTGCCCCCGAGCGCGCCGCTGCGCCGGGCCAGCTCGTAGAGCCGGTCGATGTGGTCGTTGGTCATGCCGGGGGAGCGGCGGCGCTTGTGCTCCCAGTGCTCGTGCATCAGCTCCGCGTAGCCCTCGAGGTCGCCCTCTCCCAACAGCCGGTGGATCTGGCGCCCGAGCTCCTTGGTGCGGTTCAGGCTCTCGACCATCCGCTCCTCGCCTGCCCTGGAGCGCACGTCCTGGTCGGCGAGGACTCCCGAGGCCGAGCGCGCCGCGCCCGTGTAGAACAGCAGCAGCTGGTCGCGCATCCGCCGGAGCACCCCGGGCTCGAGCTCGAGCGGCTCCACCTCGACACCCCCGTGCTCATGGATCGTGTAGGCGCAGATACCCCCGTGGGCGGCGACGTAGGGATCCTGCTTGCCGACGGGCTCCCCGAGCACGCCCATCTCGATCTCGCACGCCGCCTCCGCGAGGTCCCCCGGGCTGATCGAGCAGTACCGCGCGCGGGCGAGGCCCTTGAGCAGGCACACGGTGTAGGCGCCGGAGGAGCCCATGCCGGTGCCCGCGGGCACGTCGGCGACCGAGGCGATCTCCAGCGGAGCGCCCCGCCAGTGGCGCAGCAGGCACTCGCGCAGGATCGGGTGGCGTATCTGACTCACCTCGTCGACCTCCTCGAGCTCGGAGTACTTCATCCGGTAGCGGCGCTGGAAGACGGTGTGGGTGAGCATGTAGACGTACTTGTCGATCGCCCCGGACACGAGGAAGCCGCCGTGGCCGCTGTAGTAGGACGGCAGATCGGTGCCGCCGCCGCCGAGCGAGATCCGCAGCGGGGCGCGGCTGAAGATCACGGCCATCGCGTCCGCGCCCTCCTCATCGACGGGCCCTCCGGCGAGGGCTGCGGGAGGCAGGCCCCCACCACCCCGCACACCAGCTCCTCCTCCTCATCGAAGAGCCCTCCCCCCGGCGAGCGCCTCGTGGCCAGCCCCCGCCGGGCCCCGCCAGGCGTACTCGTTCGCGTCGAACCATTCCAGGGTGCGCACCGCGGCCTGTTCGATCGTGAGCTGCGGGCGCCAGCCGAGGCTGCGGATGCGCGCCGTGTCCAGATGGATCAGGGGGCTGTCGCCGATCCATCCGCGCGCTCCGCCGGCGCGTTCGATGCGCGGCGCGAGCGAGAGGTGCTTGCAGAGGATCGCGATCGAGTCCTCGACCAGGATGGTCTCGTCCCGGCCAACGTTGTAGATGTGCACGCCGGCCTCGTCGTGGTGGTGTTCGGCGGCCGTGAGCATCGCGCTGAGGCAGTCCTGCACGTACAGGTAGGACTTCCGCTGACGGCCGTCGCCCAGCACCCTCAGGCGGGAGGGGTCGCGCCTGAGCGCGCGGTAGAAGTCGAAGAGGTGCCCGTGGGTGTAGCGCTCGCCGAGAATCGACACGAGCCTGTAGATCACGCCGGTGAAACCGTAGCCGGCGGCATACGCGGCGAGGAGGCCCTCGCCGGCCGCCTTGGAGGCGCCGTAGAGCGAGGTCTGGACCGGGAAGGGGGCGTCCTCGGGCGTGGGGAAGACCTCGGGCTCTCCGTAGACCGATCCGGTGGAGGTGAACGCGATCCGGGTGACGCCGCGGGCGCGCATCGCCTCCAGGACGGTTGAGGTCGCGAGCGTGTTCTGCTCGAGGTCGCGGCGTGGGTGCTCAAAGCCCTCACGCACGTCGGCGTTGGCCTGAAGGTGAAAGACCCAGTCACAGCCCTCGAACGCCTCTTCGAGAGCCGCCCCGTCGAGCACGTCGCCCTCGACGAGCCGCACCTGCGGACGCCTCAGCGCGTCAGCCACGAACTCGCGCCGGCCGGTGCGGAAGCTGTCGAGGATCACGACCTCGACGCCGATTAGGCTCAGGCGGTCGACGAGGCTGCTGCCGATGAACCCGGCGCCGCCGGTGACGCAGACCCGCCTCATCGCTAGAGCGTGTAGCCGGCGGCGAGCGCGTCGCCGTGGAACATGCGGACGGTCTCCAGCGAGTACTGCTCGAGGCTCTTGCCCAGGCAGTCGAGCTTCTTCAGCAGGTCGTGGGTGATCGTGATGATGTGACACCCCACCTGGTCGGCCTGCACCAGGTTGAGGATCTCGCGGGGGGAGGCCCAGATCAACTCCGACCTCGGGGCGTCCGCCATGATCTGCACCGAGCGCGCCATGATCGGCATCGGGTCCACGCCGGCGTCCGCGATCCGCCCCGCGAAGACCGAGATGCAGGAGGGCGCGCCGTGCGCCACGGCCGCGGTGATCATTTCCACCTGGGCGGTCGTGAAGAGCGCGGTGACGTTCACCTTCACACCGTCCTCGGAGAGCTCGCGCACGAGCGCGGCGAGCGGCTCGCCCCTGGTGGTGGTGACGGGGACCTTGACGTACACGTTCTCGCCCCACGAGGAGATCAGGCGCGCCTGGCGCTCGATGTCCGGTGGATCGTCGCCGAGCACCTCGAAGGAGATCGGGTGCTCGGTGACGTGCTCGAGCAGGCGGCGGGCGAACTCGCCGTAGCTCGTCAGGCCCGCCTTGCGCATCAGCGTGGGGTTGGTGGTGAAGCCCTCGATCCGCGGATCGACAGCGAGCGCCAGGATGCCCTCGAGATCGGCGCCGTCGGCGAATATGCGCGTGGAGATGCGGTCGAGCATTGGTCGATCACCTTGCCGACGACCATACGAGATTCACCTCCGCAGAACTGTTTTCCGGCTAGCCGCCGAGCAGGTGCGCCGCGGCGCCGGCGAGATCGAGGGCGCGGCGATCCGGCCGAATGCCGCTCAGGCGCTTGTGGTCGCTATGCGGATGCTCGACCAGCACGGTGCCGCAGCCGGCGGCCCGACCGGCCGCGACATCGGCATCGGTGTCTCCGACCATCCACGATGCGCACAGGTCGACGCCCAGGGCCGCAGCGATGTCCAGCAGCATCCCGGGGGCGGGCTTGCGGCAGGAGCACGGACCGGCGAGCCCGGGCACGACGCCCTGGGGGTGGTGCAGGCACAGGCGCGTGCTCGCGAGCTCCACTCCCTCCCCTGCCAGCAGCTCGATCACCCGCCGGTGCACCGCGAGGAGCTCCTCGACGGACACGAGGCCCTTCGCCGCGGCGGGCTGGTTGGAGACGCACGCCAGCACGAAGCCGGCCCGCGCGAGGCGGGCGGCGGCCGCGGCGGCCCCCGGGAGCAGGCGCACGTCCGCGACCGCCAGCGGAGACTCCGGAGCGCCGGAGCGCGGGTCGGGGACGAGCTCGTTGAGCACGCCGTCGCGGTCGAGGAACACCGCCGCGGAGCCGCTCATGCCTGAGTGCGCGAGGCGAGCGACTCCCAATGGCCCTGCTTGAGGGCGAGCTCGGAGTGGGAGACGAGCGCGTGCCAGACCACCGCCTGGAAGGACTCCACCAGCGGCGTGCGCAACCCCGGCGGGGGCTCCAGCAAGATCGCCACGTCGGCGAGCTGCGCGAGCGTTCCGCCGGGGGCGCCCACCACGCCGTAGATCGACGCACCGGCCTCGCGCGCGGCCTCGATCGCGTTGACGAGGTTGACCGAGACACCGTGCTCGCGCGAGCCGCCACCGACGGAGAACACGAGCAGGGCGTCGCGCGCCCCGAGGCGGGAGACCTGGAGCCACGCGCTGAACGAGGTCTCCCAGCCGTCATCGTTGGTGCGCGCGGTGAGCTCGGAGACGTTGTCAGTCGGCGCGTAGCTCTCGATCAGGCAAAGCTTGCGGAAGTCGTTTACCGCGTGCGAGGCGTGACCGGCGCCGCCCCCCACGCCCAGAATGAACAGCCGCCCGCCACGCGCGCGCACGTGCGCCAGCCCGCGAGCCATCGCATCCAGCTGCGCAGGGTCGATCGCCTGCGCAAGCGCTGCCGCCGCGGCGAGGTAAACCTCACTGTGACTGTCCTGATCTGTCTGTGTCGACACCGCTGCGCTCCGCTCTCGAGGTCGGGGTTCGCTCCGTTTTCGATGGTAGGCAGAATCCAGCGCTCGTTCTGGATATACGAAGAACTGTTTTTGACTCCGCTCGCCGTCGCACCCCTGTGGCCAACTCCTCCCGGCGCACGGCATCGACCGAAATGCAGGGGCGCTTGCGGGGGTTGCCGGAAAGCTGCGCAGAGGTGAGCATTCCTGCCGATGAGCGCGATACGCACCAACGCGGCGGCGGCGATGCTGGGGGTCAGCCCGAACACCCTGCGCAGCTGGGAGCAGCGCTTCGGCTACCCCAGCCCACGGCGCACCGAGGGCGGGCACCGCCAGTTCGAGCTGATGGAGATCGAAGCGCTGCGGCAGGCCTTCGAGGAGACGCACAACATCTCCTCGGCAGTCTCGATCGCCCGCGAGCGCGGGGCGGGCGGAGCCTCGCTGAGCCGCGTGCGCAGCGCGTTGGCGGCACTCGACCAGGAGCGGGCGGACCGCCTGCTGGAGGAGAGCCTTGCGGTGCGCTCGGTGGAGCGCACCGTGGAATCGCTGCTGCTCGGCGCGGTGCGGTCACTGGGCGAGGACTCCGCGGCCGGCGAGGGCGCGGCCGGGGAGGGAATCTCTCCGGAGTACGGCTTCGCGTGGCGCTACGCCACCGGCTGGCTGGCCGCGGCGCTGCGGGTGGCGCCACCCGTTGCTGCGGCGACGGATGGCGTGCTGATCGTCGATGCCACCCGCCCCCCTGAGATGGACGCGCTGCACGTACAGGCGCTCGAGCTGTTCCTGCGCAGGAGCTGCCTGCGGGTACTCACGCTGCCCGTGGAGCTGCAGGCGACCCGCGTGGGTCACGCGCTGCGAGCGCTGCGCCCCCGGGCGATGGTGCTCGCCGGCGGGGGCGCCTCGCTGGACGCCCTCGGGCGGCTGGTGTATGCGGCGCGGCAGAGCACAGGCGGAGCGCTCGAGGTGCTGGACTACCGCGGCGCCCTGCCGGACACCGGTGCGAGCACCGTCACCCGTCTCGACGACGAGCCCGAGGCCGCGGCACGAGCGCTGCGCGAGCGCCTCGGCGAGAGCGCCCTCGGCCGCAGCGCCGTGCGGTCAGCGTCGTAGCGTCGGCGTCGTAGCGTCGGCGTCGTAGCTCGGCGTCGTGGCGCTCGCTGCCGTTCAGGTGCTCGCCGGCCGCATGTAGATGCCGCGCCGCAGGCGCAGCGAGTCCAGGAATCCGATCCGCCCGTCGAGCGCGCTGGGGGGAGGCGGGGCCACGGGCGCGCTGCGCTTGGCGGCCCGCCAGCCGGCCAGGCGTCCGGACAGCGCGGCGCCGTCGCGCCAGAGCAGGAGGTCGCCGGCAACGACGATCGCCTCGGTTGCGAGCGCGCGCGGCGCGCGGCGCGAGCGCAGCACCCCGTAGCGGCGCAGGAGATAGGCGCGCGCGTGGCCGCTCTTGCGCCGCTGCTCGATCGAGCGGTGGCCCAGCGTCGCCGAGCCGACATGGACGGCGACCGCGTCGAGCGCGAGCGCCGTCTCCCATCCGGCGGCGCGCAGGCGCAGCGCGAGGTCGAGATCCTCGAGGTAGGCGAAGATCGACTCGTCGAGGCCCCCGACCTGCATCCATGCGGCGCGGCGAAAGGCGGCCGCCGCGCCCGCGGGCCCGGTGAGCTCGACGACGCCGCCGCTCACCGCGGCGGGCGGGCGGCCGTGGAAGCGCGGAAAGCCGGCGAGCGTGCTGTCGGCGACGAGCCCGGCGCTGTCGACCTCGCGCTCGCCGGGGCGCAGCAGCAGGGCGGCGACCGAGCCCAACCGCGGACGCGTCGAGAAGGGCGCGATCAGGCGCTCCAGGAAGTCGGGCCGCGCGTCGACGTCGTTGTTCATCATCACCACGAGCTCCGCGCTGCCCGCCGCCACCGCGGCGTTGCACGCGACGGCGTACGGCATGTTGCGCTCCATCCGCACGACCGTCGCCTCCGGGTAGCGCTCGCGCACGCGCCGAGCGGTCTGCTGGTCGCAGCCGTTGTCGCACACGATCACGCGGTGCTCGATCGTCTGGCGGCGCAGGTGCTCGAGGCAGCTGCGGGTCAGCTCCCAGCCGCGGTAGGCGACGATCGCGACGTCCACTTTGGCCATCACGCCGCCGCCCGCGTCCGCGTCTGCCTCCACCAATCGACAGTGCGGGACACACCCTCGTGCAGGCCCACCGTTGGAGCCCAGCCGACCTCGTCTCGCAGGCGCCGCACGTCGGCCGTCAGGCTGTCGGGCTCGCCCTGCCCGCCCGGCCGTGCGCCGCGACGCACGAGGTCGGGACGCCCGGCGGCGGCGGCGACCGCGGCGACGACCTCCTCGACGCGCACCGGCTCCCCCGATGCCATGTTGAGCGCACCGGTGACCTCGCTCGCCAGCAGCGCCGCGAACGCGGCGCCGAGCTCGGGGGCGTAGAGGTAGTCGCGCAGCTGGCGACCGTGCGAGCAGGCGGCGGGCTCGCCGCGCAAGAGCGCCCGGGCGAGGCCGCCGACGAGCCGATCGGGGTGTTCGTGGGGTCCGTAGACACTGAAGATGCGCCCCCACGCGAGCGCCATCCCGGTCTGCCGCGCCCAGGCGTCCGCCACCACGTGCAGCCCATGCTTGGCCGCTCCGTAGAGCGTCGCCGGAGCCGTTGGGGTGCCGGATACCGCGGGCCGCTCCTCCACGCAGTGCGTGCGGCGCCCCCAGGCGTACTCCGCGCAGGTGCCCGCGAAGACCGCGCGGCGTCCGCCGGCCTTGCCGAACGCGCGCAGGAGCCGCAGGCTCGCCTGCACCCAGTCGAGGTTCTCGCTCGCCGTCCAGTAGAGGCCCGGCTGGGTGCACCAGGCGAAGTGCAGCAGATGGCTGGGGCGGACCTCCCGCGCCAGGTCGGCGGCCGCGTGGGGGGCGAGCAGGTCGGCGCGATGCCAGCGCACCCCGGCGGGGGCGCCGGCCGGCGGGCGGCTGGAGGTGATCGCGTGGACCTCCATGCCGGTTGCGGCGAGCGGCGCCAGCGCGTGGCGGCCGATGAAGCCCCCGGCGCCGGTGACGAGCACGCAACTCATGCGGTGTAGTCGGGGTAGGCGCGGTCGCGCGGGGACACGATGCGCTCCCCGCCGGGCGGCTCGGGCCAGCGGATCGAGAACGCGGGGTCGTCCCAGCGCACGCCGCGGGAGGCCTCGGGCGCGTGGGCGGCGGTCATCTGGTAGTGGACCTCGCTCTCGTCGAGCAGCGTCTGGAAGCCGTGCGCGCAGCCCGCCGGGATGAACACGCAGCGCACACCGTTCCCGTCGAGCTCGAGGCCGACCCAGCGGCGGTGGGTGGGCGACTCGGGCCGCAGGTCGACGGCCACGTCGAAGACGCGCCCGCGGGTGCAGCGCACGAGCTTGCCCTCCGCGTGGGGAGCGAGCTGGTAGTGCAGCCCGCGCAGGGTGCCAGCGCGGGCGTTGAACGAGGTGTTGCACTGCGCAACCCGCCCATCCAGACCGTGGGCGGCGAACAGCTCCGCGTCGAACGTGCGCGCGAACGACCCGCGCTCGTCGGTCAGGGGCTGCAGCTCGAGGATCGCCATCCCCGCGAGATCCGTGGGCACGACGTTCACCGGCTCACCCTCCGCGCGACGATCACCCTCGCGCTCCCCACACGACGTTCACGCGAGCCCCGTCGGCGCGGCGCTCGAGCCGGCTCCCGCCGCGTTCACGGGCAGCAGCTCGAGCTGCGGGGCGCGCGCCGCGAAGCGCCCGCCCCACTCGTGGATGTAGGCGTGCTGCTGCGCGATCTCCTCGCGCAGATTCCACGGCAGGATCAGCACCACGTCGGGGCGGTCCTCGCGGATCGCCTGCGGCGAGCGGATCGGGATGTGGCTGCCCGGCAGGAAGCGTCCCTGCTTGTGCGGGCTCACGTCGACGGTGTAGTCGAGAAAGTCGCGGCGCACGCCGCAGTAGTTGAGCAGCGTGTTGCCCTTGGCCGGCGCGCCGTAGCCGACCACGCGCCGGCCTTCGTTCTTGAGGTCGATCAGGAACTCGAGGATCTGGCGCTTGTCGGCCTCGACGCGCGCGCCGAAGCCGGTGTAGGTCTCCAGCTGCCCATAGCCCGCCGCGCGCTCGCGCTCGCGCAGCTCAAGCGCCCGCTCGTTGTCAGGCTTGCCGGCGTCGTCCGCGTGGCAGCCGTAGACGCGCAGCGAGCCGCCGTGCGTGGGGAGCTCCTGCACGTCGAACAGGCGCAGCCCGTGGGCGGCGAACACGCGGCTCGCGGTGAGGAACGAGAAGTAGGAGAAGTGCTCGTGGTAGATCGTGTCCCAGCGGCTGTCCTCGATCAGCCGCAGCAGATGGGGGAACTCCATCGTGATCGTCCCGCCGGGGGCGAGCAGGATCTTCATCCCGCCCACGAAGTCATTGAGGTCGGGGACGTGGGCGAGGACGTTGTTGCCGACCAGCAGGTCGGCTGCGTGCTCCCAGACCAGCGCCTGCGCGGTGCGGCGGCCGAAGAACTCCACGTGCGTCGGGATCCCGTTGCGGATCGCCACCTCGGCGACGTTCGCGGCGGGCTCGACCCCGAGCACGGGGATCTCGCGCTCGCGGAAGTACTGCAGAAGGTAGCCGTCGTTGGAGGCGAGCTCCACCACCTGGCTGTGCTCGGCCAGCCCGAACCGCTCGATCATCTGCTCGGTGTAGAGGCGGCAGTGCTCCAGCCAGCTGGTGGAGTAGGACGAGAAGTAGGCGTAATCGGAGAAGATCCGCGCGGGCGACTCGAACTCCTCCAGCTGCACCAGGAAGCAGCGCTCGCAGACCAGCGCGCGCAGCGGATAGAAGGGCTCCATCGCGTCGACGCGCTCGGAGGAGAGGTAGGAGTTCGCCAGCGGCGAGGACCCCAGGTCGGCGAACACCGCCCGCAGCGGAGCGCCGCAGAGCCGGCAGGGCGTCACGCGAGCACCACCCGCGGCGGAGCACCCCGGAGCCGGCGGGGCGTCACGTGAACACCACCCACAACGAAGCGCCGCAGGGTCCGCAGGGCGTCACGCGAGCACCGCGGCGTGCTGGAACGCCTTGATCTGGTCGATCGTCTCGGCCCGCATCTGCTCGCTCACAGCGTGGGCATCCCCGGCGGCGCACGCCGTGCGATACGTCTCGTACCAGTGCACGAGTTTCAGCAGACCCTCCTCCAGATCCCACGGCGGGCGCCAGCCCAGCCGCGCGCGGGCGCGCGCGGAGTCGAGTCGCAGCTGGCGCGCCTCGCGCGAAGCCGGTTCGGGATCCTCGATCAACCGCAGCAGCTCGGGCCACAGCCCGGCGATGCGGTGCACGATCCAGCTCACCGTCTGGACGTCCTCCTCGCCGGGCCCGAAGTTCCAGGCGCCGGCAAGCTCGGGCGAGTCCCACAGCGCCTGGATCAGCGTGAGGTAGCCGCTGAGCGGATTGAGCACGTGCTGCCAGGGGCGGGTCGAGCCGGGGTTGCGCACGAGCACCGCCTGGTCGGCGAGCGCGGCGCGCATCAGGTCGGGGATCAGGCGATCCCTGCTCCAATCGCCCCCGCCGATCGCGTTCCCAGCGCGGGCGGAGGCGAGGCGGGGCGCGTCCTCGGAGGCGAAGAAGGAGCGGCGGAAGGCGGCGGTGACGAGCTCCGAGCAGCCCTTGGAGCTCGAGTAGGGATCGCGCCCGCCCAGCGGCTCGTGCTCCCGGTAGGCCCACTCCCATTCGCGGTTCTCGTAGCACTTGTCGGAGGTGACGTTGAGCACGACGCGAACGCCACCTGCTAGGCGCACTGCCTCGAGCAGGTTGACGGTTCCCATCACGTTGGTCTCGTAGGTCTCGCGCGGATCGAGGAACGAGTTGCGCACGAG
>JBIOEY010000027.1:0-20443 GCA_044446505.1 Solirubrobacterales bacterium | reverse complement strand
GCGGGAGTACGTGGGGGAGGTGGCGGAGCGCCTGGAGGAGCGCCTCGCCGCCGCGGAGGCGGACGTGCGGGGGGCGATCGCGCACCGGGCGCTGGTGCGCTACGACGCCTACAACGAGCTCTCGGGGCGCCAGTCGGTGTCGATCGCGCTGCTCGACGGGGTGCGCTCGGGGGTGGTGATCTCGTGCATCCACCACCGCGACCAGGCGCGGGTGTACGCGAAGCAGGTGCACGAGGGTCGCAGCGAACTGGAGCTCTCCCCGGAGGAGGCGGAGGCGGTGCGGCTGGCGCTCTCCCCGGAGGGCAGCGTCGAGGCTTCGGCCGAGCGGCGTTCGGCCTGACCGATGCGCGCCGCCGGCCCTGGTCAGGAGGGCGCCTCGCGCGGACTCGGCGAGGGGGCGCGGAGCGACGGAGAAGCCGAGGCGGAGCGCCCCCGCGTCGGGTACCTGGGCCCGGCGGGGACCTTCAGCGAGGAGGCGCTGCTTTCGAGCGCGCGGCCGGACGCGGTGGAGCCGGTGGCGTTCGCGACGATCTACGACACGGTTATCGCGGTGCGCAGGGGCGAGGTGCGGTGGGCGGTGGTGCCGATCGAGAACTCGCTCGACGGCTCGGTGACGGTGACGCTCGATCTGTTGGCCGAAACGGGGACCGATCAGGGTGACACTCGCTCCGCTCGCATCCCCGAATCGGCCAGCGCCGAAGGCGCGTGTCACCCGGCTTCGGTAGACGAGCATGGCGACCTGGAGATCGTGGGCGAGGCGCTGCTCGCGGTGCGGCACTCGCTGCTCGCCGCGGAGCCGGTGGCGCTGAGCGAGATCGACACGGTTATCTCCCACCCGCAGGTGCCGGGCCAGTGCACGCGCCTGCTGCGCGGGGAGCTCGCGCACGCGCGGGTGCTCCCGGCGAGCTCGACGGCGGAGGCGGTGCGGGTGGTGGCAACGGAGCGCCGGCGGGGACAGGCGGCGCTGGGGACGCGCCTGGCGGCGGATATCTACGGCGCGGTGGTGGTGCGCGAGGGGGTGCAGGATCGCGACGACAACGTGACGCGCTTCGTGTGGCTGGCGCGGACGGGGAGCGGACCGGGCGACACCGCTGCGGGCGGGGCGGGCGAGCCTCCGCTGCGGGGGGAGGCCGAGAGCCGACCGAAGAGTGGGAGCCCAGGCGGCGGGTGGAAGACATCCGTGGTCTTCTGGGGCGCGGGCGCGGACAGCCCGGGCTGGCTGGTGCGCTGCCTCGACGAGTTCGCCAAGCGGGGGATCAACTTGACGAAGATCGAGTCGCGCCCGCGGCACGGGAGCCTTGGCCATTACATGTTCTTCGTGGACCTTCAGGGCGGCGCGGGGGAGCCGGCGGTGGAACAGGCGCTGGCGGGGCTGCGCGCGGTCTGCGAAGAGGTGCGCGTATTGGGCTCCTACCCGGCCGGCGAGGCGCCGGGGGGCTCGTGAAGCGGCTGCGCGGGGCCCGTCTCGCCGCTACACTGCGGCGCACGGATGGAAGCGACCGTTCCACCAGACCCAGTTCGGTCCGTGCCGCCGCCAGAGCACCGGCGGCGCGGGCCTGACAGTGGCCGGGTGCTCGTCCTGAACGCGACCTTCGAGCCGATCAACGTGTGCTCGGTGCGCCGCGCGGTGGTGCTGCTGCTGAAGGAGAAGGCGGAGCTCTTGGAGCGGGGGCGGTGGGAGCTGCACTCGGAGAACACGACGCTCGCGCGGCCGACGGTGATCCGCCTGATGACGTATGTGCGGGTGCCGCGCGATGTGCACCAGCGCAAGATCACGCGCCGCGCGGTGTTCGCACGCGACGGCTGGACCTGCCAGTACTGCGGCTCGCGCTCGAGCCTCACGGTGGACCATGTGATCCCCCGCTCCAAGGGGGGGACATCGAGCTGGGAGAACATCGTGGCGTCGTGCGCCCCGTGCAACCGCCGCAAGGGCGACCGCCTGCCGCGCCAGGCGGGGATGCACCCGCGCCACGCGCCGAGGGTGCCGCGGGCGGAGGTCTTCATCCACGTCGCAAGCCCCTCGATCCCCGCCGCCTGGCGCCAGTACCTCCCGCAGGCCGCCTAGACGGCCGATAGACGGCGCGATGCTGCGTCCTCAGTCGCTCGTGTGCTGAAGCACACTTCGCTCCTTGCGTCCTTGCCTCGCTTGTCTCTCGGCCGTCTAGGTTTGTCTCCACACGCACGAGGGGCACCGCAACCCCTGCGGCGCCCCTCGTGGAGTGGCTGTGACTGGAAGGCCGAGACTGCCTGCGTTGCCGGAGGGACCAGGGCCGGCGGCGGTCTCGGGGTGTCCCGGGTTGGATTCCGCTGAGCGGTCCAGCCTTCCGACCTAGCGGCCGGTCACCTCCAGGGTCCCGCAAGAACTGTCACTAGACGTACGGACCACCTCCTTTCTCTGGTCTCGCCAGAGTAGCGGACGGAGGCGACGCGAAGCAAGGGGTATTCCCCACTCCCCACTACTCAGGACTCGCGCCGTTCTCCTCCCCGGCGGTGGACAACTCGCCGGGCTCACCTACCGGGCCGCCGGGCTCACCCTCGAGACCCTCGTCTCCCCCATCGCCTTCGACCACGAGCGCGACGGCGCTGACGGCGTCGTCCTCCTTGAGGTTCATCACGCGCACGCCGGTGGCGGAGCGGCCCTGGCGCGAGATGCCGCCGGCGGAGGTGCGCTGGACCATGCCGCCGACGGAGATGAACACGAGCTCGTGGTGCTCGCGCACGACGAGCGCGCCGGCGAGCCCGCCCTTGCGCTCGGTGAGGCCGATCGTCTTGACGCCTTTGGCGCCGCGGTTGGTCTTGCGGTACTGGTCGATCAGGGTGCGCTTGCCGTAGCCGTTCTCGGTGACGACGAGCAGGTCCATGTCGTCGCGGGCGACGTCCATCGCGATCACGCGGCCGGGGCGGGCGGGATCCCTCTCCCCCACGTCCATGCCACGCACGCCGGTGGTGTCGCGTCCCATCGAGCGGGCGTCGGACTCGGCGAAGCGGACGGTGAGGCCGGCGCGGGAGACCATGATGATCTCCTCGCCCTGTTCGACGGCGCGCACGGCGAGCAGCTCGTCGTCGTCGCGGATCTTGATCGCGATGATCCCGTCGGCCTTGATCGGGGTGTTGTAGGCGGCGAGCTCGGTCTTCTTGACGGTCCCGTCGCGGGTGGCGAAGATCAGGTACTTGGCCTCCGTGAAGTCGCGCGTGGAGAGCACGGCCTGCACGCGCTCCCCGTCGCGCAGCGGCAGTACGTTGACAAGCGCGCGCCCCTTCGCGGTGCGGGAGGCCTCGGGGAGGTCGTAGACCTTCGAGCGGTAGACCTTGCCGCGGTTGGAGAAGAACAGCAGGTAGTCGTGGGAGGAGCAGACGAAGAGGTGCTCGATGAAGTCGCCGTCCTTCATGTCCATCCCGGTCACGCCGCGCCCGCCGCGTTGCTGCTGGCGGTAGGTGGCGAGCGGGAGCGACTTGATGTAGCCGGTGTTGGTGATCGCGATCACCATCTGCTGGTCGGCGATCAGGTCCTCGATGTCGATTTCGTCCTCGGAGTGCGTGATCTCCGAGCGGCGCTCGTCGCCGAAGCGCTCGCGAATCTCCCCGAGCTCCTCCTTGATCACGGCGAGCACGCGGCCCTCGTCGCCGAGGATCGAGCGCAGCTCGGCGATCCGCTCGGTGACGTCGGCGTGCTCCTGTTTGATCGCGTCGGCCTCCAGGGCGGTGAGCTGGGAGAGACGCAGGTCGAGGATCGCGGTGGCCTGGATGTGGCTCAGCTCGAAGCGCTCCACGAGCTGCTCGCGCGCGGCGTCGCGGTCGCGGGAGGCGCGGATCAGTTCGATGATCGCGTCGAGATTGTCGAGCGCGATCAGGAGGCCGAGCAGGATGTGCGCGCGGGCCTCCTTCTCGGAGAGCTCGTGCTTGGTGCGGCGGACGATCACTTCGCGCTGGTGGGCGACGTAGTTGTGGATCACCGAGCGCAGGTTGAGCGTGCGCGGGACGTTGTCGACGAGCGCGACCATGTTGACGCCGAAGGTGCTCTGCATGGGGGTGTGCTTGTAGAGCTTGTTGAGCACCACCTTGGGGATCGCGTCGCGCTTGAGCTCGATCACGAGGCGCATCCCGCGCTTGTCGGACTCGTCGCGCAGGTCGGAGATCTCGGGGATGCGCTTGTCGCGGACGAGGTCGGCGATCTTCTCGATCAGGTTGCCGGGGCCGCCCTTCTTGACCATGAAGGGGAGCTCGGTGACGACGATCGCCTCCTTGCCGTGAGTGAGCGGCTCGATGTGGGCGCGCGCCTGCACGCGCACGCGCCCGCGGCCGGTCTCGTAGGCGTCTTTGATCCCGGCGCGGCCGAGGATGATCCCGCCGGTGGGGAAGTCGGGGCCTTTGATGTGACGCATGAGCCCCTCGACCTCGATGTCGGGGTCGTCCATATAGGCGACCGTCGCGTCGATCACCTCGCGGAGGTTGTGCGGGGGGATGTTGGTGGCCATGCCAACCGCGATACCCGAGGAGCCGTTGACGAGCAGGTTGGGGAAGCGCGACGGAAGGACCAACGGTTCGCGCTTGGAGCCGTCGTAGTTGGGCACGAAATCGACGGTGTCCATGTCGAGATCGCGCAGCATCTCGGTGGCGATGCGAGCGAGGCGGGCCTCGGTGTAGCGCATCGCGGCGGCTGGATCGTCATCGACTGAGCCAAAATTGCCCTGGCCGTCGACGAGCTCGTTGCGCATCGAGAACTCCTGCGCCATGCGCACGAGCGTGTCGTAGATGGCGGAGTCCCCATGCGGGTGGTACTTGCCCATGACCTCCCCGACGATCAGCGCGCACTTCGAGTAGGAGCGGGAGGGGCTGAGCCCGAGCTCGTTCATCGCGTAGAGCACACGCCGGTGCACGGGCTTCAGCCCGTCGCGCACGTCGGGCAGCGCACGCCCGACGATCACGGACATCGCGTAGTCGAGGTACGCGGTGCGCATCTCCTCCTCGAGCGCGCGCGGTTCGATGTTGCCGCCACCTATGACATCGGCGCTAGCCATCTCTCACCTCCTACACATCTAGGTTGACGACGGCTCTCGCGTTGTCCTCGATGAAGGCGCGGCGAGGCTCGACCTGATCGCCCATCAGCATCGAGAAGGTGCGGTCGGCGGCGGCGGCGTCCTCGAGCGTGACCTGGGCGAGCGTGCGCGTCTGCGGCGCCATCGTGGTTTCCCCGAGCTGCTCGGCGTTCATCTCGCCGAGCCCCTTGAAGCGCTGCAGTTTGATGCCCTTCTGCGCGACAGTCAACACGGCCTGACGCAGCGCCTCGAAGGAGGGCGCGTCTTCGCGGGCGTCGCCGAGGCGCACCTCGAAGGCGGGGACCCCGGCGAGCTCGATCAGCTGTTTGTGCACGGAGGCGAGCTGGCGGTACTCCTGGGAGTCGAACAGGGTGCGCCGGATGCGGTGGGTGCGGGCGAAGCCGGTGCGGGTCTCCACGGCCTTGACGCGCAGCTCGAGCGGATCCTGCGCGACGAGCTCGGTGGCGTGCGTCTCGCCCTCGAGACCCGCGCGTGAGAGCAGCTCGATCGCCTGCTCGGCGCTCATCACCTGCTCGCCGAGGAGCGAGGACTCCTCGAGGAACTGGACCATCTCGTGGCCGTGGGCGGCGCGCAGCGAGGAGGCCCAGCCTTCGTACTGCTTGAGCAGGCGGGTGAAGCGCTGCCAGCGGTTGTCGGTGAGCTTGAAGGGGGTGCCGTGGCGGTCGAAGACGTCGAGCTTCTCCCACTTGTCGGAGAGGAGGATGTCCTCCAGCTCGGAGTCCTTCTCGATGTAGCGCTCGCGGGAGCCCTGCTTGAGCTTGTAGAGGGGGGGCTTGGCGATGTAGACGTAGCCGGCCTTGATCAGCTCTTCCATCTCGCGGAAGAGCAGCGTGAGCACGAGCGTGCGGATGTGGGCGCCGTCGACGTCGGCGTCGGTCATCAACACCACCTTGTGGTAGCGGGCGTTCTCGATGTTGAACTCGTCCCGCACGCCGGTACCGATCGCGGTGATCAGCGCCTGGATCTCGGTGTTCTGGAGTACCTTGTCGATGCGCGACTTCTCGACGTTGAGGATCTTTCCCCGCAGGGGGAGCACCGCCTGGGTGTTGCGGTCGCGGCCCTGCTTGGCGGAGCCGCCGGCGGAGTCGCCCTCGACCACGAACAGCTCGGCGAGCGAGGGGTCCTTCACCGAGCAGTCGGCGAGCTTGCCGGGCAGCGTGGAGTTCTCCAGGGCGGACTTGCGCCGCGTGAGGTCGCGGGCCTTGCGGGCGGCCTCGCGGGCGCGCTGGGCCTGCACGGACTTCATGATCACCGCGCGCGCCTCGCTCGGGTTCTCCTCCAAAAACTCACCCAGGCCGCTGTTGACGATCGACTCGACGAAGCCCGCCATCCCGGGGTTGCCGAGCTTGGTCTTGGTCTGCCCCTCGAACTGGGGGTCGCGGAGCTTGACCGAGATCACCGCTGTGAGCCCCTCGCGGACGTCCTCGCCTGAGAGGTTGTCCTCTTTCTCCTTGAGCAACGCATGGTCACGGGCGTACTTGTTGAGCGTGCGCGTGAGCGCGGAGCGAAAGCCCGAGAGGTGGCTGCCGCCCTCACTGGTGTTGATGTTGTTGGCGAAGGAGTGGATCGACTCCTGGTAGGAGGAGTTCCACTGCATCGCGACCTCGACCGCGCCCTCCTCGCTCTCGCCGGCGAAGAACACGACCTTGCGGTGGACGGTCTCCTTGTTCTCGTTGAGGTAGGCGACGAAGTCCTCGATCCCCCCCTCGTAGCGGAACTCGGCGGAGTGGCCCTCGGCGCGCTCGTCGACGATCGAGATTTGCAGGCCACGGGTGAGGAAGGCGGTCTCGCGCAGGCGTTCTTCGAGCGTGCGGAAGTCGAAGTCGAGGCTCTCGAAGATGTCGGCGTCGGGGAGGAAGGTGACGGTGGTGCCGGTGGGCGCATCCTTGGCGAGCTTCTCGCCGCGCTGCAGCTCGCCCTGGGGGGCGCCGCGGGAGTACTCCTGCGACCACACGTGCCCATCGCGGCGGATCTCGACGAGGAGGCGTTCGGAGAGGGCGTTGACGACGGACACCCCGACCCCGTGCAGCCCGCCGGAGACCTTGTAGCCGCCGCCGTCGCCGAACTTGCCTCCGGAGTGCAGCACGGTGAGCACGACCTCGACGGCGGGGCGGCCCTCTTTCTCGTGCATCGCGACGGGGATCCCGCGGCCGTTGTCCACGACGGTGACGGAGTTGTCGGGGTGGATCGTGACGGAGACCTCGGTGCAGAAGCCCGCGAGGGCCTCGTCGACGGAGTTGTCCACAACCTCGTAGACGAGATGGTGCAGGCCCATGACGCCGGTCGAGCCGATGTACATGCCGGGGCGCTTGCGGACCGCCTCCAACCCCTCGAGGACGGTGATGTCCTGGGCGTCGTAACTGCCGCCGGCGGCCATCGCGGGGTCGTTGGCGCCGCCAGATCCTCGATCGCTGCGGCGGTCTGCGTTGATTGAAGAAGAGGGGCCCGGCTCGTCGGCCTTCGACCGACTGCGCCACCCCGTAATCGAAGAAGAGGGGCCCGGCTCGCCGGCCTGCGACCGACTGCGCCACCCTCTATGTTCGTCGGCTGCTGCCAATGGGTCTCCACTCATGACGTGAGAAAGCCCCGGATTCCGGGTTGAACATACCGCGGACCGGGGCGCGTACCTTTTGACCGAATAGTAGCACAAGGGCCCCCTTTTCCACCCCCAGCGATGGGCCCAAATGCCTGCAAATACCAGGCGAAACGCCGACCGCCGGTCATGCGCAGCGGCAGCGCAGCTTGTGCAGGCGCGGCTCGCCGAGCGCTGCGTTCAGGCGAGTCAGCAGCTCGGGGGCCATCAGCTCGAGCTCCTGCGCCCAGACGGCCGCGTCGCACACCACGCTCAGCACCCCATCGCGCTCGGCGGACGGACGCGCGGCGGCGGCGATCGCCTCGCCCACGGTCGCCTCCCAGCAGGCCTGCACGCGGGCGAGAGTGCTCGCCGGCTCGAGCACAGCGGCGTAGCGCTCGAGCGCCAGTGAGATCGGGCGGGGGGCCGGCCTGCTCACGCAGCGAGAGCCTCCTGGAGGATCGCTCCGGGAGATACCCGCAGGCGCGTGACGTGGGCGGCGTGGGCATCGGGGACGTGGGCGAGGTCGGTGGTGGCGAGCACACTCTGCCCGCCCGCGGCGAGCTCCTGCGCGAGCAGCTCGCGGCGCTGGGAGTCCAGCTCGCTCATCACGTCGTCGAGCAGCATCAGCGGAGTGCGCCCACAGTGCTCGGCGAGCACGGAACGCTCGGCGAGCAGCAGGGCGAGCAGCGCCAGCCGGAGCTCCCCCTGAGAACCGTAGCTGCGCAGCTCGCGGCCGTCGCGCAGGAAGGAGAGCTCGTCGCGGTGCGGGCCGTGAGCGCCAAAGCCCCGCTCGAGCTCGCCGGGGAGGCGCTCCTGCAGCTCGGCTACGAACTCCTCGGGGGTGCTCGCCCGAGAGCGCGGGCGGTACCGAAGCGCGGCCTCGCCGCTCAATCCCAACTCGACGGTTCGCGTGGCGAAGGCGTCCCGCAGCAGATCGACCGCGCGGGCGCGGTCGTCGCGCAGCGCGAGCGCGTGGCGGGCGAGCTCGCGATCCCAGGTGGGAAGCGTCGCGCGCGAGGCGCGACCGGCGCGGATGCCGGTAAGCAGCGCGTTGCGCTGCGCCAGAGCGCGAGCGTAGGCGCGACGCGTGGCGGAGCGGGGCGGCCAGAGCGCGGCCACGAGCCGGTCGAGGTGGGCGCGGCGCGGCGCGGGGGAGCCCTTGAGCAGCTCGAGGCGGTCGGGGACGAAGACCCCAAGCAGTGGGCGGGTCTCGACGTCGAGCAGGCGCTCCACCGCAGCGCCATCGGAGCACATACGCTTGGTGGGCCGCTCGTCCCCATCGCCCACGCCGTAGCCCACGCTGAGCTCGTGCGCCCCATCCTCGCCCCGGACCGCCACGGCGACGCGGGTGGCACGCTCCCCGAAGCGGATCAGCTCGCGCTCGTTGCGCGTCCGCAGCGGGTGCCCGGTGCAGCCGAAGTAGAGCGCCTCCAGGAGGTTCGACTTGCCGGCCCCGTTAGGCCCGTGGACGATCGTGAGGCCCTCACCGAGATGCGCCTCCGCCCGGGCATAGGTGCGAAAGTCACGCAGCGAGACGCTTACGACACGCATGGCGCGTCACGTGTTGAGGCGGATGGGCATGACCAGGTATACGAAGTCGCCGGAGTCGGGGGTCTCGATCAGGCCGGGGCGCAGGGGGCTGATCAGCTTCATCACGAGCTCGTCGGTGTCGATGCTCTCGACCCCGTCGCGCAGAAACTCGGGGTTGAAGCCGATCTCGAAAGGCTCTCCGTGGAAGAGAACGGGGATCGCCTCGCTGGCCTCGCCCACGTCAGGGGTCTGGGCGGAGACGGTCAGCTGGCCCTCGGTGAAGGCGAGGCGCAGCGGCGCGTTCTTCTGCGCGAGCAGGCTGATACGGCGCAGGACATCAGCGAGCTCGGTGGTGGCGAGACGCAGTTCGTGGTCCACGGACTCCGGGATCAACTGGCGGTAGTTGGGGAACTGGCCCTCGATCAGCCTGGAGGAGAGGACCACCCCGTCGAGCTCGAAGACGACCTGGTTCTGACCGACGCCGGCGGTGAGCTCAGCGCTCTGCGACTGCTGGGCGATCCGGGATAGCTCCTGCAGGGCACGGGCCGGGATGTTCGCCTCAAGGCTGCCCTGCAGCGGCGCCTGCAGCGGGGTCCGCTTGACGCTCAACCGGTAGGAGTCGGTTGCGACCATCCGCAGCTCCTGGTCAGCGGCGGAGATCAGGATGCCGGTGAGAACCGGCCGGGTCTCATCGCGTGACGCAGAGCGGGCGACGCGCTCGACGGTCTGCACGAAGGCGTCGACGGGCATCGTCACCCGGGCCTCGGTGGCGGCTGTGGGGAGCGATGGAAAGTCCTCCGCTCGCAGCGTACGGAGGTGGAAGAGAGCTCCGCCGCAGCGGAGCTCCACATCCTGCTCCGCGGCTCGCAGCTCAATCGTGAGTTGCTCGGCTGGGAGCGCACGGACCACGTCGAGAAGGAGGCGAGCCGGCAGCAGAGCCTTTCCCGGTCGGACGATCTCGCTCGGCAGCGGCATTCGAAGGCCGACCTCCATATCGGTAGCGAGTAGCTCGGCGCTGTCCGCGTCTGCGGCGAGCATCACGCCAGACAGCGCCTGAACAGCGCTCCGGGTGGAAGCAACGCGAGAAACGGTCTGCAGTTGAGTGAGCAGGTCGGCTGTGGAGAGAGAAAGCTTCATCGAAGATCGCTATGAGAGTTCTATGTAGGAGTAGGGGCTGTGGAGATGTGGATTGGGCGTGGGTAGAGGGGATCTGCGCGTGCTGGCTGTGGGCGAGCGTTGAAGTCTCTCAAGCCTGCCGGTCAGTAGACGCTCTGCTCGAGCTGTTCGCGTAAAGTGTCCACAGCTTCTCGAGAGGTGGAGTCGGTGTGGATCTTGGCCTCGGTGCGCCGCCAGGCGTGTAAGACGGTGGTGTGATCCCGACCGCCGAAGTGTCGTCCGATGGCGGGTAGCGATTCCCCTGTGAGCTCTCGCGCAAGGTACATGGCCACCTGCCGGGGCCATGTAACGCGCGCGGAACGCGATGGGGAGAGCAACTCCTCGGCGGAGAGCTCGAAGTGGCGACAGGCGGCTGCCTGGATTTCGTCGAGCGAGCGGGGCTTCGACGCGGCGCGGGGGTAGAGGCTGTCGAGCACCTCGGTGGCGAGTTCCGGGGTCAGGGGCCGGCCGGTGAGTGAGCCGAAGGCGACGATTCGGATCAGCGCCCCCTCGAGGGCACGCACGTTGAGGACGACGCGCCGGGCGATGGTGTCGAGCGTGAGGGGGTCGTGGAGCTCGATTCCGTCTTGGTGGACGCGCTTACGGAGGATCGCGAGGCGGGTGCTGATGTCGGGAGGGTGGATCTCGGTGACGAGTCCGGCCTCGAAGCGCTCGCGCAGACGGTCCTCCAGGGCTTGGAGATCGCGGGGGGGGCGATCCGATGTGAGCACCAGCTGTGCTCCGGCTTCGTGAAGGGTGTTGAAGGTGTGGAAGAACTCCTCCTCGGTGCGCGCCTTGCGCTCGAGGAATTGGACGTCGTCGACGAGCAGTACGTCCACGTCCCGGAAGCGGCTCTTGAAGCCGTCCATCTGCCCGCCGCTGAGAGCGAGTTGAAACTCGTTGGTGAAGGCCTCTCCGGTGCTGGCGCGAACGTTTGCGCCGGGGCTGTAGCTGAGCATCATGTTGGCCACCGAGCGCAGCAGATGGGTCTTGCCGACTCCGGGGGGGCCGCAGATGAACAGCGGGTTGTAGGCCTGCCCGGGTAGCTCCGCAACAGCCAGCGCGGCGGCGTGGGCGAGGCGGTTGGAGTCCCCGATGACGAAGTGCTCGAAGCTGAACCGCGGGTTGCCGGACGCTTCGCGAGGGAGCGACGGTGGGCTCGCTGGGCTCTGTCCGCCGGCCCTCGCCCTCGGGGGACGGTGGGAGCTGGTGGAGTGACGCCGGCTCCCCTGCGCTTGCTGCGAATGAAGCGGGGCGGCTTCGCTCTGTACGACGACGACGGTGATCGCGGATCCCAGGGCGGCGGCGGCGCAGGTCTGCAGCAACCGCCCAAACCGTTCGGAGATCCACCCATAGGCCTGTGGATGTGCGGCGATCGTGAGTGTTTGCGCGGAGAGCTCGACTGGTTGCAGCGGCTCGAGCCAGACCCGATAAGTGGCTTCGTCGACGACAGCTGCGAGCCTGCCTTGAACCTGCGACCAGATCTGCTCCAAGTTGGTGCTCACGGCAGCGTCGATCCGCTCCTCGGGGAGTGGGTGTGGGAAGAGACTTTCAGAAGAGGGCCCGCGGAGGACCCGGCCAGACGAATATATCCCAAGCCGGCAGGTGCGTTCACGCCGACTGCGCGAGGGTGCCGCAATTGGCGAGAAAATCCGTTTCGGGGGAGCTCGCCCCCGCAGACCGCGGCCTCGCCGGGCTGTCTATACTGGATGTGCCCGGGGAGTTCGGCGCCGTACGGCCAGTTGCCGTGCTGCACGCGTCGATGCCCTCGCGACAACGAGCGATCGATGAAGCGCACCTATCAGCCCAAGAAGCGCAAGCGCGCCCGCGCGCACGGGTTCCGTGCGCGAATGCTCACCCGCAGCGGCAGGCTGATCCTCAAGCGCCGCCGCGACAAGGGTCGCAAGCGCCTTTCGGCTTGAGTAGATGGCGCCGCGATCGTCCCGCCGCGCTGCCCACCGAGGTCGTCTCTCTCGGAGCGCCGAGTTCGAGCGGGTCTACCGTCAGGGGCACTCGTCGGCCAACCGCCACCTCGTGCTCTACAGCTTTCCCAACCCGCTGGCGGAGCGCCCGCGCCTCGGGCTGTCGGTGTCGCGCAAGGTCGGCGGCGCCGTCGACCGTAACCGCGTGAAGCGCCTGCTGCGTGAGGCGTTCCACCGCGCCGAGGGCGGGCTGAGCGCCGGCCAGGACGTGGTGTTGGTGGCGCGCCCGCCGGTCAGGGAGCTGGCGGAGCGCGAGGGCGTGGCGGGGGTCGATGCGGCGTTGGCGGAGTTGCTGGATCGCGCCGGGCTACGCGCCGCACCACCCGCGGGGAAGGCGAGGGATCGGTGAGCCTCCCGCTCGAGCCTGAGAGGGGCCCTGCGCACAATTGCGATATGGGCATGCCGCACAATCGTGAGATGGGCGCCGCGCCCGCGCCCGACCGCGAGGCTCCGAGGGGTCGTGCCGCCCGCGCCCTGCGCCGCGCGGCGAGCCTCCCGATCGTGGTCTACCAGCGGGCGATCTCGCCCGGACTTCCGCGCCGCTGCCGGTATGAGCCGACGTGCTCGCGATACGCGGTGCTGGCGATCCGGGAGTACGGCATACTGAGGGGCTTGGTGCTCGCCGCGTGGCGGCTGGTCAGGTGCAACCCGTGGAGCCCAGGCGGGTACGACCCGGTGGGGGCCCAGCGAATGTTCAAGGCGAGCCCGCCCGCCCACGTTCGGCGCTGACGGCACGGGCACGAGGCGGAGAGCTCCCAAAACACATGCCGATTCTCGCGAACATCATCGAGGAAGCGTTCTCGCCGCTGATCGGCCTGTTCGAAGCGATCCTGGTGTTCATCCACGAACACGTCGGTCTCAGCTGGGGCCTGGCGATCGTGGGGCTCACGATCGTGGTGCGCGCGGTGATGATGCCGGCGACGTTCAGCCAGTTCCGCTCGATGCGCAAGATGCAGCTCCTCGCCCCGGATCTGAAGGCGCTGAAAGAGAAGTACAAGGACGACAAACAGCGCCAGAACGAGGAGATGATGAAGCTCTACCGGGAGAACAAAGTCAACCCGTTCGCCTCGTGTCTCCCGCTGGCGCTGCAGCTCCCGGTGTTCATCTCGCTCTTCTACATGCTGCGTACGGACCTGAAGAAGCACATCTGCGGCCCGAGCCTCGTGTCGCATTACAACGCGCTGCACCACACGGCGATCACGAGCGTCTCGCACCTGCCCGCCAAGTACATCGAACAGACGAGCTGCCAGAGCGTGGACCCGGGCTCGGCAAAGTTCCTGTTCGTGCCGGACGTCACGGCGAAGGCCACGGGCGTGGTGCTGGTGGTCCTGATCCTCCTGTATCTGGCCTCGCAGATCGTCTCGACGCTGCTGATGAGCGCGAGCGCCGAGCCGAGCCAGCGCTGGCTGATGCTCGGCCTGCCGCTGGTGTTCGTGGTGATCCTGTTCAGGTACCCGGCGGGCCTGCTGATCTACTGGATCACCACCAATTTGTGGACGATCGGGCAGGGCTACTTCGTCCGCCGCAGCATCGGCCCGCCACCGCTGCCACCGGACAAGGCCTCTACATCGGGCAAAGGGGCCTCTCCACCGGGCAAGGGCCCGCCATCCTCGAATGGGAGGGGCGGTGGACCCGGGGGGCTGAAGGGTGAGCCCGCTCTGGCCGGCGTGGGCACGAGCGTCGCTCCCCCCCCGCCGCCGCGCAAGAAAAAGAAACGCTCGGGGCGCAGGCGATGAGCGATTTGACGCCCGCCGGTCGGGAGGCGGAGGAGGATCCGGCCGAGCTGCTCGCCGACCTCCTGGAAGAGGTGGCCGACGGCCTCGGTTTGGAGTGCGAGGTGAGCGTTGAGACACGGGACGGCGTATTGCGCGGCTGCCTGGAAGGCGAGGATGTGGGCCTCCTGATCGGTCGCCGCGGACAGACGATCGACGCTGTCCAGCACCTGGCGCAGCGGATCGTCTTTCATGGCGGCGAGTCGCGGGCGCGGGTGGTGGTCGACGCCGACGGCTACCGCGAGCGGCGCGCTCGCGCTTTGCGCGAGGACGCCGACGAAGCCGCCGAGGAGGTCCTGAGCTCGGGGGAGGCGGTGGAGCTCGAGCCGATGCCGGCGTCGGAGCGCCGTGTCGTACACGAACATCTGCGCGATCGCGGGGATGTGCGCACCTTCAGCGAGGGCGAGGAGCCCGAGCGGTATCTGGTGGTGGCTCCACTGGAGGGGTAGCGCGGCGCCCCGCACGGGGCCGGCGCGCCACGAGGGCTGAGCCGGGCCGGGTCCGGGTGTGGCAGGCGCTGAGCCGGGGTCGGGGCCCGTGTGTGACGTGCGGCATGAGTTTGTGACGCGAGTGTGCCCTTTTGTGACGGGAGTGTGTTTCACGTGAAAGTAGACGACCCGATTGTGCCCGGAGCGTCACACCTGCGTGGACTGTGTGACCGCTACGGTCTGAGCGAGGGCCAGCACGACCAACTCGGCGCGATCTTGCGGGCGCTGGCGTCCGACGATCGGGCTCCGACGGCGGTGCGCGATCCGGCGAGGGCGGTGGAGGTGCATCTGGCGGACTCGCTGGTGGCGCTCGAGCTGGAGGTGTGGGGGTCGGCGAGGCGAATCGCGGACCTTGGGGCCGGCGCGGGCTTCCCGGGCCTGGCGTTGGCGGTTGCGTTGCCGGAGAGCGAGGTCCGGCTGGTGGAGGCGCAGGCGCGCAAGTGCGCTTTCGCGAGGGATCTCTGTACTCGGGCGGAGATCGCGAACGCGCGGGTCGTATGCGCGCGGGCGGAGGAGTGGGTGGAGGGAATCGACAGCCACGGGGCGGTGCTGGCGCGTGCGCTGGCGCCGCAGGCGGTGGTGGTGGAGTACGCGGCGCCGCTTCTGCGGGTGGGCGGCTTCCTGGTCGACTGGCGCGGGCGCCGCGACCGTGCGGCGGAGCGCTCCGGGGCGAGCGCGGCGGAGCGGCTGGGCCTGGAGTTGGTCGAGATCCGCCGCATGGACCCATATGCGGGGGCTCGTGACCATCACCTGCACCTCTACGCGAAGGTGCGGGCGACGCCGGAGGGGTTTCCGCGCCGCGCGGGGATGGCGCGTAAGCGCCCGCTCGCGTGAGACAGAGGCGCCCCCGGGGGGCTTCCGGGCGACAGGCAGGCTGCCCGTGGCGGGCAAGCAGGCCGGAGCGGGCGCCAAGGCGGCCGGCAAGCAGGCGGTGAGGCGGCGAGGCGGGCGGCGCTCCGACTGCGATCGGCGCTAGCGTGCGGACCACGATGGGCACGGTTTACGCGATCGCCAACCAGAAGGGCGGGGTGGGCAAGACGACGACGGCGGTGAACGTGGGGGCGTGCATCGCGGAGGCGGGCTACACGACGCTGCTCGTGGATGCCGATCCCCAGTCGAACGCGACGGTGGGACTCGGCCATCGGCGCACGCAGACGCCGGGCCTGTACGAGGTCCTGACGGGCGCGAGCAGCGCGGGGGAGGCGCTGGTGGAGACTCCGATCGCGGGCCTGCGGCTGTTGCCGGCGGGCCCGGGGCTGGCGGGGGCCAATGTGGAGCTGCCGCGCCTGGAGCGCTTCGAGGGCGCGCTTCGCGAGAGCCTCCAGCCGGTGCGGGACGAGTTCGAGTACGTCCTGCTGGACTGTCCGCCGTCGCTGGGGCCCCTGACGGTGTGTGCGCTGGTGGCGGCGGACAGGGTGATCGTGCCGGTGCAGACGGAGTACTTCGCGCTGGAGGGCTTGGCGGGCCTGCTGGAGACGCTCGAGCTGGTGCGCCGCGAGCTGAACCCGGGGCTGACGGTGGCGGGGATGCTGCTGACGATGCACGACGGCCGCACCCGCCTGGGCCGCGACGTGGAGCGGGAGGTGCGCGAGCACTTCCGCGACCTGGTGTTTCAGACGGTGATCCCGCGCAACGTGCGCGTCGGGGAGGCCCCGAGCTACGGCCTGCCGGTCACGCATCACGACCCCCACAGCGCGGGGGCCGAAGCATATTTCGAGCTCGCAAAAGAGGTGGCCGCCCGTGGCTGAGCCGGCCGTGGATCACCGCCTGGCGGCGTCCTCCCTCGCTCGCGTGCGTTCGCACGCCACGCTCGGTGCGTCCTTGCCAGCCGGCGCCCACGACCGGCTCAGGGGTGTGTGGCGGAGAGCGACGGCTGTCCATTGCGCTCGCGTGCTGGGGGCGATGCGGTGAGTCCTCCGAAGCGTGGGATGGGGCGGGGCCTGGAGGCGATTCTGTCGGTGTCTTCGTCTCAAGGCACGCAGGAGGAGCTGCGGGAGGTGCCGGTGGGGTCGATCTCCCCCAACCCGCGCCAGCCGCGGCGACGCTTCGAGGAGGAGACGCTGAACGCGCTGGCGGGGTCGGTGGGCGAGCGGGGGGTGCTGCAGCCGGTGCTGGTGCGGCCGAAGCCGGAGGGGACGTACGAGCTGATCGCGGGGGAGCGCCGTTGGCGGGCGGCGCAGATCGCGGGGATGAAGACGATCCCGGCGCTCGTGCGACCCCACGACGACGCGGCGGCGCTGGAGTTGGCGCTGATCGAGAACATGGCGCGGGAGGACCTGAACCCGGTGGAGGAGGCGCGGGCGTGCGCGGCGCTGGTGGAGGAGCTGGGCCTCACGCGCGAGCAGGTGGGCCGGCGCGTGGGGCGGGGCAGGGTGGCGGTCTCCAACCTCGTGCGCCTGCTGGACCTGCCGGACGAGGTGCTGGAGTTGCTGGAAGAGGGAAAGCTCAGCGAGGGCCACGGCCGCGCGCTGCTGCTCGCCAAGGACCACACCGCCCGGCGGCGCCTGGGCAGCGCGGCCGCGACGGGCGGCTGGTCGGTGCGCACGATGGAGGAGCGCGCGCGGCGCAGCAACGAGGAAGCGCGAAGGAGCCCCGGGAAGGGCGCCCAAGCGAAAGCCAGGAGAGCCCGAGGCGTGCACCCCGATCAGGCGGCCGCGGCGGCGGAGATCGAAGCGGCGCTGGGCGAGGCGCTGGGCGCCGAGGTCAAGGCGCGTCCCCAGGCGGACGGGGGCTACAGGGTCGAGCTCTCCTTCGACTCCCGCGAGGAGGCGCTCGCGCTCGCGGAGCGAGTGGGGGTTGGCGCGGCGGGGTGAGAGAGCCCGCGGTAGATCGTGGTATCGCTGGGCGCCGCTCGATGATCGTGGAGGGTGCGCGGGCGAAGAGACGGCCGCTAGAATCGACGGCCGCGGGCGATTAGCTCAGTCGGTTAGAGCGCTTCTCTGATAAAGAACATCGCCCGCCAAAACTGCCCGGAAAATTAGGGCAGATAGGGGCGATTCCGTCCGATCCTCCCGCTACTATGTTCCATAGATGTTCCATCGAGGGAACGCATAGAGGGGCCGGTCGCGGTGAGCGTCCACCCATACAAGACCGCCGATGGCACCCGCTATCAGGTGCGCTGGCGCGAGGGCACCCGCGTCCGCACGCGCACGCTGCTGAGCAAGAAAGAGGCCAACGACTTTGACGTAGAGGTCAAGGCGCGCAAGTACCGAGGCGAGGCCATGCCCCGGCCGGGGCGCGAGACGTTGGCGGTCGCCTACGACGAATGGAAGGCCATGCGGGCGCCATTGCTCTCTAAGAACACGCTCGACACCTACGAGGCGGTCTGGACCGCGCACGTCAAGGATCGCCACGACCACCACCGCCTCAGCGAATGGGTATCCAACCCGCAGCTCTTTGAGGCGCTGACCGCTGACATGCGCGAGCGCGGCGTCGGCAACGCCTCGCAGCGCAAGGTGCTCGTCGTGATGTCGTCGGTGTTCGCCGCCGCCGTCCAGTGGAACAAGGTCGGCATCAACCCTGTCCTCTCTGTGCCGAAGCCCGCTGGCACCCGCAAGCGCATCCCGCACCCCTTCCCGCCGATGGTGGTGGAGCGCATTCGTCTCCAGATGCGCCGTCGCACGACCAAGGACGGGAGCGGCGCGCGCAGCCTCGCCGACGCCTGCCTGGTGGTGTTGATGAGCTACGCGGGTCTGCGGCCGGGCGAGGCTCTTGCGCTGACCTGGGGTGACATCGGCGTGCGAACGCTCGCCATCGACAAGGCGGTGAGCGTCGGCGAGGAAGGCCCGACCAAGACGGGCGGCGCCCGCTCCGTGCCGCTAGTGGAGCAGGTTGCCGCCGACCTGACCGACCTACGCGTGGCGCGCGGCGAACCCACCGACGACCAGCTTGTGTTTCCGGCCGACGAAGGCGGGTACTGGTCGCGGTCGCAGTACAACAACTGGCGTAATCGCGTCTGGAAGCCGGTCATGGAAAGGCTCGCCGACTGCGATCCCCCGCAGCCGCAGTTGGCAAAGACCCGCCCCTACGACTGTCGCGGGTCGTTCATCAGCCTCCAGCTACGCGCCGGGGCGAGCCCGCTTGAGGTCGCCAAGTGGGCCGGGCACTCGCCGCAGGTCATGTTCAACCACTACGCCAACGTGATTGACGAGCTGGTGGGCGAGCCGGTCCTGCCCGCCGCCGAGCAGATCGAGCGAGCGCGGGATGCCGTGGTCGAGCTGGAGAGGCAGGAGCTGGACGAGCTGATGGCCGACCTCATCGAGCACCCGACCATCAGTAGTCCGCGTGGCGGTGGTCGTCGGCGAGCTGCGCACACTTTCTACGCCCCCAACATCTGATCGCGGGCGGCTGAGAGCGTTCCCGACGCTTACGCCAACGACTTCGACAACGCCGAGGCTTTGGAATCTGTCCGGTAAGCTTGCCGCAGCGACCGCCGACCACCTGCATAGCTTCGACAGCTTGACCGCCATGCAAGGCTGTTCGTTTAGCCAAAGCCGTTCCCGGCGCCCCGACCACTGGAGGAGATCATGGCGCGCGTAAGCCTCACAGACCTCATTACCCAGGTGACGAAAGAACTCCGGCTCGCAGCCGATGCCGCAGAGGACGCAGAGCACGTGATGAGCTTCAAGGATTGCGAGCTGGAATTGGCTGTGGCGGTCGAGAATGAGGGGGGCGGTGGCATCCGCATCCACGTTCTTGAGCTTGGTGGGCGGCGCACGAAGACCAACTCCAACACCATCCGCGTGCGCTTTACCAACCTTCCCGAGCGGCCGATCGTTTTGACTGCCATCCAAGCCGAGCCATCGTCTCCGGACCAGTTCCCAACGGAGCCATCGTCTCCGGACCAGCTCCCAACGGAGTAGCCACGGCCCGCTGCGAGCGCTCGGCCGTTGATACAGTTTGGGAGTGCCCCAGTCAGCCTATGGGAGATCGACAAACACTCGCGCCTTCGGCGATACTGCGGTCGGCACGAAAGCAGTATCAGCGGAGGCAGGACAGGTGATCCGTGTGAACAAGAGGATGACCCCGGAGCAGCGACGCCGCTATCAGGAGGCCCTGCATCAGCACCTTGGTCAGATGGTCGCAGTAGACGTCGCGGAGGACGGCAGCCACAACATCGTCGCGGCAGCGCCAACGATGGCCGAACTTCAGAAGCAGCTCGGTCCTTACCCCGACGCGATGATCCTTGAGGCCGAAGACATACCGCCGGGGCAGGCTTTGATTCTTGGAGTGGCTTAGGGTCGAGTACGCGCCGCTTGGAACCGATGATGTTCCACGTCCATATGTGATGCTCAGATTGGCGGGCGCTGCGCCCCCTAATCCGGTCGTCGCTCTCGTCGATTCGGGTGCGGATCGGAGCATATTTCGCAAGGACGTCATGGAAACCCTTGGTCTCGGCACTTCCGATGTCGTGCGCAGGGAAGTCAAAGGTATCGGTGGACCCACGGAGACGTTTCGGCTCCGCAGAGGGCGTCTCAGCGCGGAGCTTGCCGGTGTCCGCGGGGTGGCGGCTTTTCCGCTGGCAGGCGAGTTCTCCGAAAAGCTCAAGGTAAACGTGCTCGGACGATCCGACTTTTTCCGCGTCTTTCGTATCGCCTTCTTTGAGGATGCACAGACGTTGCATCTTCTTGACCGGCGTCAAACATTGAAAATCTCCGTTTCTGCTCGACCGTAGGTCGCTCCGTCGCGCTGAGCGGTAGGATGCCTCAAAGCGCGGGTGCCCATTGTGTCGCTGAGGAAGGCGGCCGTACAGTTGTGTATCCAGAGCCCCGTCCAAATGGGTATCGCAAGCGTTTGGACAGGGTTACAGCCGCACTTCGCGCGGCTGGCCCGCCACCCCCCCCCCCCCCATTAGAATGGGAAAAAACCACAACACCCCGGCGTT
>JBIOEY010000026.1:0-20785 GCA_044446505.1 Solirubrobacterales bacterium | reverse complement strand
CGCATCGCGGACAGCTCCCAGCCCTCCAACTCCTCGGCGGCGAGCTCGGTGATGTTCGTGAGGGTCTCCTCGAGCCTCCCCGTGAGACCCTCGGGGGGCTCGATCGGCGCGAGCGCGCGGCGCAGCAGGCTCTCCAGGTTGGGGGCGGCCTCGCTCACGGTGTCCTTGCGGTCATCGGTCGGCCTCGCTCACGGTGTCCTCGCCGTCATCGGTCGGCCTCGCTCACGGCGTCCCCGCGGTCTCGGTCGGCCCCACCCTCGACGGCGTCCTCGCGGCCACGGTCGGTTCCACCCTCGGGGGCATCCGCCACGAGCCCCTCCAGCTGCTTGATCGCGCGGTGGATGAGAACCTTGGTGGCGCCGTCCGAGCGCCCGAGGGCGCGGGCGATCTCGCGGTTGTCCATATCCAGGGCGAAGCGCATGATCAGCGCCTCGCGGCGGTCGTCGGGCAGCCGGCGCACCCCGGCGAGCACGCGGCTCAGCTCGTCGCGGCCCTCGACCAGGCTCTCGGTGGTGTGGGGGGAGCTCAGCGCAGCGGTGTCCTCGATCGGCGTGGCGGGGCGGCGGGAGCGGTCGCGATAGAGGTTGGCGGCGAGGTTGTGGGCGATGCGGATCAGCCACGGCCGCAGCGGACGCCCCTCGGACTCCCGCTGGGCGCGCTCGAAGTGGCGGTAGGCCTGCAGGAAGGTCTGCTCGGTCAGGTCCTCGGCGTCGTGGTGGTTGCCCACGCGGTAATAGGCGTAGCTGTAAACGTCGCGCAGATGAGTGCGGTAGAGCTCCGTGAACTCCTCGTCGAGCTGGGCCTTGGACGTCGAGCCTAGAGGGTGGCGCAGTCGGCCGGAGGCCGGCTGGCCGAAACGGGGATTCGCGCCGGAGGCGCGTGTCTCCCGGCTTCGGTCGGGCCCCTCGTTCTCCAGACCAGGGTGGCGCAGTCGGCTCCAGGACGACGAGCCGGGGCCCTCTTCTCCAGTCAGCTGCTCGGCCACTCATTGCACCCTACCTCCGCGCCGCCCTCCTCAGGGGAGGGCGTGACTGGGGAGGCGATCGCGATGGCCGTTGCTGCCCACATGCTGGATACCCGCGAGCGCGCAGGCCGTTACAGTTGGGTGAGATGCCGATCGACCGCGCCAAGACGATTCGCGGAGCCCTCGCCGGTGCGCTGGCGGCGGGCGTGTGGGCGGCGCAGATGCCGCTGGACAAGCGCGTGTTCGGCACGGACTTCGACGATGTGGAGCTGCTCGGCAAGGCGGTCACGCGGAGGCGCGGGTGGCCCGTTGCGGGCTGGCTCCTGCACCTGCAGAACGGGGCGATCTTCGGGGCGGTGTACGCCAACGTGGCTCCGCACACCCCGCTGCCCTCTTGGGCGCGGGGACCGGCGGCGGGGATGGCCGAGAACTTCGCCACGTGGCCGCTGGTGGCGCTGACCGACCGCCTGCACCCCGCGCGCGAGGAATTGCCGGCGGCGTTCACCGACCTCCGGGCCCTGGCGCAGTCGACGTGGCGCCACCTGCTGTTCGGGGTGCTGCTGGGAGAGATCGAGCGACGCATGAACGCGGACGACCGCGCCGACCCGCCGGACCTCTCGCAGTTCGTCTCAACCAACGGCCACGGCCGCCCCGAGCACCTCGCCGCGACCGGCTGAGGAAGACCTCGGGCGAGCGGCCGCCCGGCACCGCGAGAGGCCCCGACAAGCGCAAGCCCCGCTGGCCTGGCGGCGGTACGATTCGACGCCACGCCGACGTAGCTCAGCTGGTAGAGCGCTCGCCTTGTAAGCGAGGGGTCCGGGGTTCGACTCCCCGCGTCGGCTCTGTCGCCTTGGAGGAGTCTCCCTGCGAGGGGCTTTCGTGCGACCCATCCCCATTCGACCCTCGACTGCCACCCGAGCCGCTGCCGGCGGTGGATCCGGCACCATCGGACTGCCCCCCATCCGACCCGCTGGACGGACTCGATTCAGCATCTCGGCCCGCGCTGTCGCCCTGCTTGGAGCCGTCTCCCTGTGTGGATTCGCTCCCCTGCTCGCCCTCCCCTCCACGGCTCGACCGACTCGCCTGGGCGGGGCTCGCCGTCTGTGGGGAGCTTCCCGTCTGGCCGGAGCTCCTCATCGAGCCCGAGTCTCCGTGGCCCCCGCCCTCGCCTCCCTGCGTGGTGGCGTGATGTTCGGCATACCAAGTGCTCGGAGCGCCCCCGGGGCCTGCACGTACCTCGCTGGGGCCCTGCGGTGACAAGCGGTGTGCACGCCGCCCACTCGAGGGAATCGTCCCCGAAGCTAGCGGCCCACCGGTAGCGCCACCCCTCCCACGTCCGCCGGCCCTCGGTGCCGACCCTCCGCTACGCCCGTGGAGATGTCCACGGAAGGCCGGGCCGAGTCCCGAGACCGCCACCGAGGTCCCCCCTTCCAGGCCCCTCAGGTGGGACGCCCCGGATCGGGAGCCCCCGCCACCGGCAGCCGCGATCACGGCGAACTCCGCGGGTGGGTGGCGGTGAGGGGAGCGGGCGAGACGGTGCACCTGGACCACCGCGCCCGTGATCAGGGTGCCGGCGGTGATCGCCACGACCCCTCCCTTCACCAGCAGCCCGCCGAGGCCCGCCGTGCCTCCGCCGGCCGCAAGTTCGGCGATCCGGTCAGACGCCGGAGCTCCCTGGATTGGACCGCCGGCGAGCCACTGGACGAGCGACGGCGGGGTGAGCGCGGTTACAGCGGTGCGCAGTGTGGCGCGCGCCCTGTAGGCCAGCCCCCTGACCGCGCCGCGGGTGAGCCCGAGATCGCTTGCGACCCGCTCGTGGCTGTGCCCCGCCACGGCGGTGCGGACGATCACCTCGCGCTGCAGCGGCGGTAGCGCCGCCACCTCCGCGAGCGCTTGACGCGTGGCGATCCCGCGGTCTAGCTCGGACTCGCCCGCGCCCGCGAACTGCGAGGGATCGGCCACTCCGTCGGGGTCGTGGGCGGCATCCCGCATCGCGTTGACGGTGGCGTTGTGGACGATTCGATACAGCCACGCTTTGAGCTGGTGCACCTCCACGCCCTCGCTCAACGCGATCCAGCTTTTCAGCAGGGCGTGCTGCAGTACGTCTTCGGCCCGGGCCTCCGGTAGCCCCAGCCGCCGGCAGTAGCTCAGCAGCGGTCTGCGGTAGCGGTGCACGAGCGCCTCGAATGCGCGCTCGTGGCCCTGGCGGATGAGCGCCAGGAGCCGCTCATCCGACTGGGTTGCAAGCAGCCGCGTGGAGGTCCTCGGGCTCATGGGAGATGGCGGGGGCCCACCGACCCCACCGACAATCGTCGTCCAAGTGTCCTTGGCGGTTGGGCGCCCACCATCCCCATGTCGTAGCAGACACCACCCACGGCACGAAGTCACGCGGGTGGACGAATGGCTAGTGGACCAAGACGATCCGCTCCCACACCGCGCCGGAGCCGGACAGGCTCAGCTCCGCCTCGCGCACCACCGCTCCCGCGGTCAGCGCGGATGTTTCGCAGGACTGCTGCTGGCCGTCGTCCTCGCTGTCCATGTCCTGTTCGTCGCCCGCGCCCTGCTGGCCCTGCTGGTTGTCCTCGCCGCTCCACCCGCCGGAGGAGGGCTGCGAAGCCGGACCGCCGTGCTCGCCCGACTGGACGCCGGAGCCATCGTCTCCCCCGCCCTGGTCATCCCCGCCGGTGCTTGTCGGGGGAGGCGTGGCGGGTAGGCAGATCAGCCTCGTGCTTTCGGTGACCTGGCCGCTCACCTTGGTGCCGCCGTTCAGTTCGATGCTCAGCACGCCGTTTTCGAACGTGAGCACCTTCCCCGCCGGTTCGCCGGCGGGCGTCGGGGTGGTCGGCGTCGCGCCGGTGGGGGCGGCGCCGGTGCCCGCGGGCGGCGTGCCGGACCCCGGGCCCGCCGGCGCGGTCGGGTCTCCGAACCTCACCAGACGGGCGTGCCTGGCACGCCCCGCGTGCCGGCGAGCGTGGTGGGCGGCGTGACGGCCGTGCCCGTGGTGCGCCGCGAGCGCGATTCCGGGGGCGCTCAGGAGCATCGCCGGAACCACCAAAGCTAGGACGATCCGTTTCATTGTCAACCTCCTTGGCCGCACCGTGAGCGCGGTCGATTGGCCTGCATGACACGTCTCCGTTGGTTAGACGACCCGTTGGACACACAACATGAGCCAAGCTCACGCGGAGCTCGACAAAAATCGGTGCGTCCCCATGGACGGAGGCGCATTTCATCCGTAATAGGCCGCGATTCGCCTGCGGCTCACCACGGTGGGCGCACCGTCCTCGGCGTGCAAGCCTGCATGCAATCGTCCATCCGCGCCCAACTGCCTCCGCGCCCATGCACCATGCGATTCCCGTCCGTAATGCCCGCCGACCGTCGCTCGCCGAGAGCTCCCTGCGCTGGGGGGATGATCGCGGCACTGGCGAAGGATGATCGCGGCACTGGCGAAGGACAATCGCAGGTGAGATGGGAGGAAGGCCAAGGAGGCCTCGGACGCAACGGCAGATTGCGGTGCCGGCTCTGCGGGGATGTGATCGGCGTCTACGAGCCACTGGTCATGTTGCTCGGTGGCCATCCGCTGCGCACCTCGCTCGCGGCCGAACCGAGCCTTGCCGGCGCGGTCGGTGACGCATATCACGGGGGTTGCTACGACGCCGGGAACGCCGAGCCGGGGTAGGCCGTGGGACTGCGGGCGGCGGAGGGGTGCGCACCGCATCGATCGCGTCTCCTCCGGGTTATTGGGGCCGAGCTCATGAATTGACCTTGAGCTCGGGGCCCGTGGGATCGGCCTCGCCTGGATAACCCGATCATCGAACCCCCATGGAGGAGGCACACATGCGCCTGAAGAGGCTTCTCCCTTTGGCGTGCGCGGTTGCGGGCGCCCTGTCGCCGGCGCTGCCCCCAACGGCGGCGTCCGCTTTCCAGCATCCGAGCCCGACCGGTCGTTGCCGTGTCGGCATTCAGGTCGCCCCCCGGCAGATCACCGCGGGAGAACCGGTCGTGATCTTCGGCCGGCTCGTGTGCCGCGGCCGGACGAGCGCAGCCGGCCGGGTGGTGAGGCTCTACCACCATCTGCTCGGTGCTCCGGGGTTCTCCTACGTGCAGAGCACCACCACCGACGCGCAGGGCTTTTACCAGTTCCAGCGCGCCGACGGGGTCGTCGAAACGAATCGCATCTGGCACGTGCGCTCCCACGGCGCCGAGAGCGCCAACCGGAGGGTCAGGGTGGCGGCACAGGTGACGCTCAGCGGCCCGCCCGAAGGTACCCAGATCCTCACGGGCCCCGCCAACAAGGTGACGTTCACCGGCACCGTCAACCCCGCGGACGTCGGGGCGCGGGTGGTCCTGCAGCGCCAGAACGCGCTCACCGGCAACGAATGGCGCAGGATCGACTCCGGGCGGGTGGAACCGGGAGGCGGCTTCTCGATCCTCCACACCTTCCTGGTCCCCGGCGACGCCAACATCCGCGTGCTCGTGCGCAGCCAGGGGCGCAACATCCCGAGCCCCTCGAACGTGCTCTCCTACGAGATCTCCCAGGCGCAGAATCCGGCGCTGACGATCAACGCCTCGGCCGACCCGATCGCTTTCGGGCAGTCGGTGACGATCAGCGGCGTGCTCGCCGGGGGCGCGAGCACGACGGTCACGTTGCTCGCGCGCACCGTGCACCAGCGGGGCTTTGCCCCGGTTGCACAGACGAGCACCGACGCAAGCGGCAACTACAGCTTCCCGCCGCAGTCGCCGGTGAACAGCACCTTCTACGAGGTCGAGGGCTCGGTTCCCCCGTGCCCCGCGCATGCTGCGTGCCTGGTGGCGAGCCACTTGGTGACCTCGGCGGTGCTGTACGAGGGAGTCAAGTACGTGCTCACCGCCCAGGTGTCGCCCAGCTCGGCGCTCGAGGGACAGACGCTCACGTTCACGGGCACCGTCGCACCGAGCCGCCCGGGTCACGTGATCTATCTGGAGCGCCAGAACGCCTCCGGCCAGGAATTCCACGTGGTGCGGGTGAGCACGGTCAGCCCCGAATCGACGTTCTCGATCCCCTACGAGGTGTTCAGCACGGGGACGCTGGTCTTCCGTGTCCACATCCCCGGCGGCCCCGAGAACGGGGCGGCGACGAGCCAGCAGTTCGCGATCCCGGTCGGCCCGGCGCCGGCGGGAACCCTGACGGTGGAAGCCCCGAGCAACTCATCGGCGCCCGAGGAAGGATCGACCTCGCCATCCGAAGGTGAACGGGAAGGCGAAGAACGCAATGGAGGGGCGGGCGAACAGGAACCCTCTCACGGGAAACACCACCACCGATAGCGCATCGCAGCCTGGTCACGTCGAGGCCGTCCCCGCAGGAGGGGCGGCCTCGGTCGTTAAGCCCCGGCCGTCGGGCCTACGCGGCGACCGCCCGCGCCCGCAGGTGCGCTCCGACCTTGCGCTTGACTCGCTGCAGAGCGTTGTCCACGGTCTTCGTGTCGCAGGCGAGCCGCGCGCCGACCTGCTCGTAGGAGCAGCCATCCAGGTACAGGGAGAGCACGCGGCTCTCGAGCTCCGAGAGGGCCGTGGAGAGGCAGTCGACCAGCGAGCGCAGCTCCTCCGAGGAGATCACCTGGTTGGCGGGGTCGTGCACCGAGGGACCGGGGAGCATCTGGTCGAGCGTCGGCACGTCCTCGCCGCTCGCGGCGGGCGTGGAGGAGAACGAGACGTACTGGTTCAACGGGGTGTGCTTGTTGCGGGTCGCGGTCTTCACGGCGGTGATGATCTGACGGGTGATGCACAGCTCGGCGAAGTTACGAAAGCTGGACTCGCGATCGGTGCGAAAGTCACGGATCGCCTTGTAGAGGCCGACCAGACCCTCTTGGATCAGGTCATCGGAGTCTCCCCCCGCGAGGAAGTAGGAGGAGGCCTTGAGGCGCACGAAGCCGTGGTAGCGGCGCACCAGGCGCTCGTACGCGGTGCGGTCCCCCTGCTTGGCCAGGGCGATCAGAAAGCCATCATCGACCTTGACCTCAGATTGAGGGTTACTGGAGATACGTGCCACGAGCAGGTCCTTTCTCGGACTGCGAACAGCCCGGATCGCTCAGTGGCGCACTCCTCCCCCGGCGCCAACGACTATGGATCAGACTATGGAATCAACTGCTATCAAAGACAGATCGCTGCGAACTGCTACTCAACGCAACTACAGATCACTGCGCAAATCAACTACGGGGTCAAGCTTAGGTTCAGCGTTACGCACGCGGGAGGTTCGCACAGTTATGGAGCGTTGTCAAGGGTGCCGCGGCGATTTTGCAAGATCTCGTACAGGATCGCCGCCGCCGCCGCGCTCACCCCCAGCGACTCGATCCGCCCGAGCACCGGGAGCGCGATCAGCTGATCGCACGCCCCCGCCACCCGCGGGCGCAGGCCGCGCCCCTCGCTGCCCAGCACCAGCACCACCCCGCCGCGGTAGTCCGGCCGGTCGTAGGGCACGGTTGCGCCCGCCCCCCCGCGGCCCTTGGCGGGGCTCTCCGTCCGCGACCGATCCTCGACCCCGGCCGCCAAGGGACCATCGGCCAAGGGAGCGCTGGCGCCGTAGGACCAGCACCCCGCGTCGCGGGCCTGCACGAGGAAGTCCGCGAGGTTGCGCACCCGTGCCACCCGCAGGTGCTCGACGGCGCCCGCGGAGGCCTTGCAGACCGCGGGCGTCACCTCGGCGGCGCGCCGCTCGGGGATCACCACCCCGGTGGCCCCCGCGCACTCCGCGGTGCGGCAGATCGAGCCCAGGTTCTGCGGGTCCTGGACCTGGTCTAGCGCCACGATCAGGTCTGGCTCGGCGAGCATCTCATCGGCCGAGACATACGGATAGCCGCCCGCTTGCGCGCAGATGCCCTGATGCGCCTCCGAGCCGCAACGCTCCGCGATCTCCTCCGGCGTGACCCTGCGAATCGCGATCCCCGTCAGCCACGGCTCGCGCGCCGCGCCCGGAGTTGCCCACACCTCGCCGACCGTATGCGCCCGGCGACCGCGCAGCGCCTCCATCACGGGGTTGCGGCCGTAGAGGATCACCGCGGCAGCAGCTCGAAGCCGGCCGGTCCGTCGCGGACCTCCCAGCCGGCCGCGGCGATCTCCTCGCGCAGGCGGTCCGCGGCCGCGAAGTCACGTCCCTCCCGTGCCTGCTCGCGCCGGGCGGCCAACTCGCGCACCGCGACGGGCGCTTCCGCCAATTGCGCAAGCAACCCACTGAGCCCCAGAACCCCAAGCATTTCATGCAGGTGGCTATCGCCCCGAACGTCATACATCGGGCTGGTTGCTTCACGAATCCATTCGTTCACAGTGGCTAGAGCTTCGGCCGTGTTGAAGTCGCGGGCCAACGCTTCGAAGAACCGATCGCGCAGTCTGTCCAAATCATGATGGGAGGTACCGGGCGTCAGCCGTCGTCCCGCCTCGCGAATGCGGTTTACGTTTGCTCTTGCCTGCTCCAAAACAGCTTTGGAGAAAGCCAACGGCTGGCGGTAGTGCCCGGAGGCCAGGTACATCACCACGGCGTCGCGGCCCCACCGCTCGACCACCTCGTGCAGCGGCGCGATGTTGCCCACCGACTTGGCCATCTTCTCTCCGGTGAACTGGATCATGCCGTTGTGCACCCACATCCGCGCCAGCTCCTTCCCGCGCGCGGCGCGGGTCTGAGCAGCCTCGTTCTCGTGGTGTGGGAACACCAGATCCGAGCCGCCGCCGTGGATGTCGAAGCCCACACCCAGGCTGCTCTCGGCCATCGCCGAGCACTCGATGTGCCAGCCCGGCCGTCCTGGACCCCAAGGCGACGGCCAAGAGGTGTCCTCGCCCTCCTTGCGGGCCTTCCACAACGCGAAGTCCAGTGGGTCCTGCTTGCGATCCGATCCCTCCACGGGCTCGCCCTGGTCCATGTCCTCCAGGTGACGGTGCGAGATCACGCCGTAGTCGGAGTCGGAGCGCACCCTGAAGAACACGTCGCCGCCGCTCTCGTAAGCGTGACCTCTCTCGATCAGCACCTCGATGTACTTGATGATCGGCTCCATCGTCTCCGAGGCAAGCGGCTCCTCGTCCGGGCGTCCCAACCCCAGAGCGTCTGTGTCGGCACGGTAGAGCGCAGTCATCTCCGCGGCCAATTCGGCGCTCGGACGGTTCTGCGCGCGCGCCGCGTCGTAGATCTTGTCGTTGACATCGGTGATGTTGATTACGAGCTTCACCTCAAGGTCTTCGTGTTCCAGAAAGCGCTTCATCAGGCTGAAGACCACGAACGGGCGGGCGTTACCGATGTGGATGCGGCTGTACACCGTGGGCCCACACGCGTAAATGCCCACCCGGCCGGGGTCACGTGGGCGCAGCGGCATCCCCTTGCCGGTGCGCGTGTCGTGCAGGCGGATACGGCGCATCGCGCGCGAACCCTAGCGGTTGCGTACGCTCGCGACGGCGAGCGCCGCGACGCCCTCGCCGCGCCCGACGAAGCCCATGCCCTCGCCCGTGGTGGCCTTCACGTTGACGCGGGTCGCCGCCAAGCCCAGCGTCCGGGCGAGGCACTCGCGGATCTCCTGCCGATGCGGGGTGAGCTTGGGCGCCTCCATCAGCACCGTGCAGTCCACGTTCACCACTTCGAAGCCCCCCGCGATCACGAGCGTGAGCGCTGTTTCCAGCAGCACCAGCGAGTCCGCGTCGCGGTAGCGCTCATCAGTGTCCGGGAAGTGCTCGCCGATGTCCCCCAGGCCCGCGGCTCCGAGCAGCGCGTCGATCACCGCGTGGGTCAGCACATCCGCATCCGAGTGCCCCTCCAGGCCGCGCTCGTGGGGGATCTCCACGCCGCCGAGGATCAGCCGCCGCTCGGGGGCGAAGCGGTGGCAGTCGTAGCCGATCCCGCTGAGGCTCATCGCTCTCCTTCTTGACTTGTCTCCCTGCGCCCATGAGCGGTGCGTAGGCCAAGCCCCGCTAGGACGCAGGGAGCGAAGTGTGCTGTGCACACGAGCGACCGAGGACGCCGCGGGGCGCCGGCATACGCACCGCTCATCGCACGCCCGCACCGATCGGCTCCAGGCGCCGCGTGCGGCGCTCGAACACGCACAGCTCGTCCACGCCGAGGCGCTCCAGCAGCTCCAGCGCCTGCTCGTAGTCCGCGCCCACGTCCTCGGGGCGGTGGGCGTCGCTGGAGAGCGCCACCGGGGCGCCCGCCTCCAGGCACATCTCCAGGAACGCCGGCGCCGGGTAGATCTCCCCCGCGCGCTTGCGCAGCCCCGCCGTGGAGACCTCCACCGCGATCCCCGACTCGGCGATCCCTTCGATCGCGAGCTCGTAGTAGCGGCGCAGATCCCCCTCCGGCTGGGGGCGCCTGGAACCCCACACCTTCACGAGGTCGGGGTGCGCGAGGATGTCGAACAGGCCGCTCCGCGCCGCCTCCCCCAGCGCGAGGAAGTAGCGTCGCCAGATCTGCTCCGCGCCGCGGTCGGGGCGCGCGGGATTCCAGACGCTGTACTCCTCCATGTCCACCGCCTCGTCGCGCAGGAAATGCACCGAGCCCACCACGTAGTCGAAGTCCCGCGCCTCCAGCAGGTTCGCGGTGCGGTCCTCCGCACCGGGCACGAAGTCCATCTCGATCCCCAGCTTCAGGTCGGTCTCCTCGCGCACGAACCCGCAGTAGTCGTCGAGGTCATCGACCGCGTTCTCCCGCCAGAACGGGTGCTGCCACACCTCCAGCGCCTGCCGGAAGCGGTGGACGTGCTCGGACACCCCCAGCTCCGCGATCCCCCGCTCCTCGGCGACCTCGCGGTAGCGCTCCACGTTCGCGGGGGTGAAGTAGGCCGCCGCGGTGGCGTCGAGCTCGTCTGGGCGCAGGTGGAGGTGATAGTCGGTGAGCATATGATCGAAGATCGAGGGGCCCGACCGAAGCCGGGTGACACGCGCCTTCGGCACGAGTCCCCGTTTCGGCCAGCCGGCCCGGCCGGCTGCGCCACCCTCGTGGGAGCGATTCAAGCAGGACCGCGGCCGATCAGCATCTCGGCCAGCGCGAGATCCAGCGGAGTGGTCACCTTGAGGTTCTCCCGGGGGGCCTCCACCACGACGACGTTCCCACCGGCGCGCTCCACCAGCCAGGCGTCGTCCGTCGCTGCAGCCAGCAGCTCGCCGGACACATCCAATGCCCGTTCCAGCGAGGCGCGGCGGAAGACCTGCGGGGTCTGCACCGCCCACAGGTTCGATCGGTCGAGTGTCTCCAGCACCGTTCGTCCTCCGTCGACCCGCTTGACGGTGTCAGTCACGGGGGCAGCTGCGATCGCCGCGTCGACCCCCTCTCCAAGCGCCGCCGCAATCACTCGTTCGGCGAGCTCGGGCGTGAGCAGGGGGCGCGCGGCGTCGTGTACGAGCACCGGGTCGCCCGCCCCCACAGCGGCGAGCGCGAGCCGCACCGACTCCGAGCGCACCGCTCCCCCGGGGACCCCGATCGTGCCCGGGGGTGCGCCGGCGCCGGGGGGCAGCGCCACCACGATCCGCTCGACCCCCGGGACCGCGCGCAGGGCGTCCACGCTCCACTGCAACAGCGGCCGGCCGGCGAGCTCGGCGAGCGCCTTGGGGCGGCCCGCTCCAAGACGCTCACCCCGGCCAGCCGCGACGATCAGGGCGACGGTCACGGCGAGGGGAGCACGGTGAAGGGGGACGCTTTGCGGCGAGGGGAACGCCGGTCGGAGCGCTGTCGCGCACGCGGCAGGAGTCAACTGCCGCGTGCGCGAAAGGCCCGCTACTCGGCCATCGCCATCCTGCTGGACGCCGAGTTGGCGAGCAGCTCGTCCAGATAGCCTTCGGCCTCGTCCTCGTCCTTGTCCAGGGCGTACATCAGCTCCGAGGCGAGGATCTTCTTGGCGCGGGTGAACATCTGCTTCTCGCCGGTGGAGAGGCCCTTTTCGCTCTCTCGCAGCGCAAGGTTGCGCACCACCTCGGAGAGCTCATAGATGTCGCCGGTCTTGATCTTGTCGCGGTTGTGCTTGAACCGGCGGTTCCAGTTCTTGGGCATATCGGAGACTTCGTCCTGGAGCACGTCCAGGACTTTCTTGACGGTCTCTTCGTCGATCACCCTGCGCAGGCCGGCGAGACCGGCGTTCTCCGTGGGGACCTTGACCGTCATGTCGTTGTGGAGGATCTTGATCGTGAGGTACTCGCGACACTCGCCCAGCACCTCCATCTCCTCCTTTTTGAGGACCTTGCCCGCACCGTGATGGGGATAGACCACATGGTCCCCCAACTCGAACTCGATGCACTCGTGTTCGGTGACGACCTCGAGGTCCTCGATCAGCTCGGCTTCGATTACTTGGGGAATGGTTGTCCTCCTTTTCGTGGGGTCCGCCCGGGGGCGGCCTCGGCTTGGCGCCGCAGCCATCGGGCTGCGGGCTTCATGTCTGTAGATAGCGGTCCACGAGATTGATCTCCTGTAGGCGGCGAAGGCCCTCGCGGATGTCCTTCGCGCGTATCTCCCCCACTCCCTCGATCGCCTCGAGCTCGGCGTCGGTGGCGGCCAGCAGCTCGTCCAGGCCGCCGAACTCCTTGATGATCTCGCTCACCACCAGCTTCGGCAGCCTGGGGATGCGCCCCAGGGTGCGGTAGCCGCGCGGCGAGACGGGGTAGTCGAGCGTGTTCAGCTTGCGGTCGTACCCGAGCAGCTCCGCCAAGCGCCCGAAGTCGAGCAGGTCCTGGTGCCCCAGCCGCCCCATCTCCTCCAGGGCGGAGGCGAACGCCTCGTCGGAGTAGCTCGCCAGGTAGTCCTGCACGAGCGCCGCCTTTTCGGCGGCGGTGCCCACCATCGTCTCCTCCAGCTGCATCTCGATCAGGCGGCCCTCGGTCCCGAGCTCGACGATGTAGCGCTCGATCTCCACCGCCATCCGCGTCACGAGCTCCGAGCGCTGGAGCACGGTGAGCACGTCGTGCAGCGTGACCCCACCCTCGAACTCCAGGGCTGTGAGCCGCGTGGAGACCTGATCGAGGCGGGTGCGGTACTTCTCGAGCGTTGCGAGCGCCTGGTTGGCCTTGGCGAGCACCACCGGGATGTCCTGGAGGATGCACTTCGTGCCCCCCACGTACAGCGAGACCACCTCGCGCCGCTGGGAGATCGCGATCACGAGCGCCTCGGTCTGCTTGGAGATGCGCTCCGCGGTGCGGTGGCGGGTGCCGGTCTCGAGCGTGAGGATCGTGGGATCGGGCATCAGCTGGACGTTGGCGAGCGCGATCTTGGTGGAGTTCGCGTTGAGGATGATCGCCCCGTCCATCTTCGCCACCTGGTAGAGCAGCGCCGGGGAGTAGTCGATGTCGAGCTTGATCCCCCCCGAGAACAGGAAGCTCAACTCCTCGGGGTCGCCGATCACGATCAGCCCCCCGGTGCGGGCGTTCAGGATGTTCTCCATCCCCTCCCGCAGCGCCGTCCCGGGCGCGACCATCTCGAGCGCCTTCACCAATCCGGGCTCCGGGCGAGCTTCGGTATCGAAATCTTCGCCTGATCGTGGAGCCACGACCGGGCATTTTACGGCATTTAGACAGGATTTAGCGCTTCCCTGGCCGGGTTCTCCAGGCTGGAACACGGTCCGCGGGACGATCGCCAGCCCCAGGCTCGATCTGGGCGCCGCAAATCCCGCTTGCCCGAACCTAGGGCAGGGGAGACTACGCCGCCACCCTCGCGGGGGCGCGCTGCTCTCGGGGGAGCACCTGCGCGAGCGCTTCCCGCAGCGTGGCGACCTCGCGCGCGCCCGAGCCGCTGCCCGCGGGTGCGACCACGTTCCCAAGCCCGTGCCTGGCGGCCTCCTGCAGACGACGCTCGGGATGGCCGACCCAGCGCAGCTCCCCCGTGAGGCCGAGCTCGCCGAAGCACGCACAGGGAGCGGGTGGGTGGACTCCTTGAAGGGCCACGCCCCGGCTCGCCCCGGCGACCGCGAGGGCGATCGCGAGGTCCACCCCGGGCTCGTCCACCCGCACTCCACCGACCACGTTGACGAACACATCGGCGCCGCCCGTCCCCACACGGCCGTGACGGGCGAGGATCGCGAGCACCAGCGCCAGGCGGTTGCGGTCGAGTCCCGAGGCCACCCGCCGGGGCTGCTCGAGCTCGGAGGGCGCCACCAGCGCCTGCACCTCCACGAGCAGCGGCCGCGACCCCTCCATCGCCGCCAGCATCACGCTGCCCGGTGCGCGCGTGGCCTGCGCGACGAACCGCGCCGAGGCGTCGAGCACCTCGACCAGGCCGCCCTGGCGCATCTCGAACAGCCCCGCCTCGTTGGTGGAGCCGAAGCGGTTCTTCAGCGCGCGCAGCTCGCGGTAGGGCCGCTCGCGCTCGCCTTCGAACTGGAGCACGCAGTCCACCAGGTGCTCGAGCACCCGCGGGCCCGCGAGCGCGCCGTCCTTGGTGACGTGGCCCACGAGGATCGTCGCGATGCCCCGCGCCTTCGCCAGTTCCATCAAGCGCACCGCCACCTCGCGCACCTGGCCCACCGAGCCCGGCGCTCCGGAGAGCTCCGCCGCGTGGAGGGTCTGCACGGAGTCGATCACGCACGCCTCCGGCGCGTGCGATGCGAGCACGTCGAGCACCGCGTCGAGGTCGGTCTCCGCCACGATCGGCACCCCCAGCGCTCCGGGGCCGAGGCGCTCCGCGCGCAGCCTCACCTGCGCGGGGGACTCCTCCCCGCTGACGTACAGCGTGCGCCGGCCCAATCCCGCGAGGTGCCCGAGCACCATGTTGGTGAGCGTCGACTTGCCGATCCCCGGCGCGCCCCCGAGCAGCACCACCGAGCCGGGCACGAGGCCCCCGCCGAGCACCCGGTCGAGCTCCCCAATGCCAGTGGGCAGGCGCTCCATCGGCTCCACGCCGACCTCTGCGAGCCTGACCGGCTCCGCTCGCCCGGGCCGATCTCCGTTCGCGCGCGAGCGGCTCCCACCACTGCGAGCGCCCCGCCCGTGTGTGCCACGACCGCCCGGCCCCCCAGCCGCCGGCGCGCGCTCCTCGACAAGGCTGTTCCACGCCTCGCAGCCCTGGCACTGCCCGTGCCACTGGGCCGATTGGATACCACACTCAGAGCAGACGTAGACCGATTGGGCGCGAGACACCCGCCCAGACTACGGGTCTATGGGGACGGCTCCTCGGGCTCGACGGCGTGCGCTTGCTCCCCGTCGCCCTCCCCCTCGGGGAGGTCCTCGCCGGCGGGCAGCTCGCCGCCGCCGCCTTCGGCGCCGACGCCGACGGGGGTCTTCTGCTTCTTGGGCTTGACGATCGTGAGGCGCACCTCGCCCTCCTCGCCGTCCGCGGCCGGGTTGACCACCACCGTGGCCCCGGGGACGACCTGCTCGCGCAGCACGAAGTCCGCGAGCGGGTCCTCGATGTAGCGCTGGATCGCGCGGCGCAGCGGGCGGGCGCCCATCGCGGGATCCCAGCCCTTCTCGACGAGCAGTTCCTTGGCGGGATCGGTCAGCTCCAGCTGCAGCTCGCGTTCGGCCATCGACGCGCGGATCCGCAGCAGCAGCAGCTCGACGATCTGCCTGATTTCGTCCTTGCCGAGCTTGTGGAAGACGATCACGTCGTCGATCCGGTTGAGGAACTCGGGCCGGAAGACCTTCTTCAGCTCGCCCATGATGCGGTTCTTCATGTCGTCGTAGGTGATCCCGGTCTCGTCGTCGGAGACCGCGAAGCCCAGCGGCGTGTTGCGGGCGATCTCGGCGGCGCCGATGTTGGAGGTCATGATCACGATCGCGTGGCGGAAGTCCACGGTGCGCCCCTGCGCGTCGGTGAGGCGGCCGTCCTCGAGGATCTGCAGCAGGATGTTGAAGACGTCGGGGTGGGCCTTCTCGATCTCGTCGAGCAGCAGCACGCAGTACGGCTTGCGCCGCACGGCCTCGGTGAGCTGGCCGCCCTCGTCGTAGCCGATGTACCCCGGAGGCGAGCCCACGAGGCGGGAGACCGCGTGCTTCTCCATGTACTCCGACATGTCGATCCGCACCATCGCGTCCTCGTCGCCGAACAGGAACTCCGCGAGCGTGCGCGCCAGCTCGGTCTTGCCCACCCCGGAGGGTCCCAGGAAGATGAACGAGCCCGTGGGGCGCTTGGGGTCCTTCAGCCCCGCGCGCGAGCGGCGGATCGCCTTGGAGATCACCTCGATCGCGGGGTGCTGGCCGATCACCCGCTTGTGCAGTTCGTCCTCCATGCGCATCAGCTTCTGGGTCTCGGCCTCGGTCAGCTTGAACACCGGGATGCCGGTCCACATCGAGACGATTTCGGCGATCTCCTCCTCGCCGATCGCGGGCCGCTCGCGGGTCTCGCCCGCTTCCCACTCTTCCTCGAGCTCGCGCTTGCGGTGGGTGAACTTGCGCTCCTTGTCGCGCAGCGCGGCGGCCTTCTCGAACTCCTGCGCCTCGATCGCAGCCTCCTTCTCGCGCCGCGTCGTCTCGATCTGCTCCTCGAGCTCGCGGTTGGCGGGGGGGGAGGTCATCGACTTGATCCGCATCCGCGAGGCCGCCTCGTCGATCAGGTCGATCGCCTTGTCGGGGAGGAAACGGTCGGAGATGTAGCGGTCCGCCAGTTCGGCGGCGGCGCGCAGGGCGTCGTCGGTGATCTGCACCTTGTGGTGGGCCTCGTAGCGGTCGCGCAGGCCCCGGAGGATCTCGACGCTCTGGTCGATCGAGGGCTCCTCCACGCGGATCTGCTGGAAGCGGCGCTCCAGGGCGGAGTCGCGCTCCAGGTACTTGCGGTACTCGTCCAGCGTGGTCGCGCCGATCGTCTGCAGCTCCCCGCGGGCGAGGGCGGGCTTGAGGATCGAGGCGGCGTCGATCGCGCCCTCCGCGGCGCCCGCGCCGACGAGGTTGTGGAGCTCGTCGATGAACAGGATGATGTCCCCGCGCTGGGTGATCTCCTTCATCACCTTCTTCAGGCGCTCCTCGAACTCGCCCCGGTACTTCGACCCGGCGACCAGCGCGGCGAGATCGAGCGTGTAGATCTGCTTGTTCTTCAGCAGCTCCGGCACGTCCGCGTTGGTGATCCGCTGAGCGAGGCCCTCCACCACCGCGGTCTTGCCGACGCCGGGCTCGCCGATCAGCACGGGGTTGTTCTTGGTGCGCCGCGAGAGGATCTGCATGATCCGCTCGATCTCCGTCTCGCGCCCCACGCAGGGGTCGAGCTTGCCTTCGGAGGCGAGCTTCGTGAGGTTGCGCCCGAACTGGTCGAGCAGCTTCGAGGACTTCTTGCCTTCGGCGCCTGCGCCCCCCGCGCCGGCGGCCGCGCCGGGTGCTCCGGCGCCCTGGCCCTGGCGGCGTCCGGAGGGACCGGAGAGCATCCGGATCACCTCGTTGCGGATCTTCTCCGAGTCGGCGTCGAAGTCGAGCAGGATGCGCGCGGCAACGCCCTCGTTCTCGCGCACGAGCCCGAGCAGGATGTGCTCGGTGCCGATGTAGTTGTGGCCCAGCGACAGCGCCTCGCGCAGCGCGAGCTCGAGCACCTTCTTCGCGCGCGGCGTGAAGGGGATCTGCCCGGAGGTGACCTCCTCGCCGGAGCCCACGATGCGCACGACCTGGGCGCGCACGCGCTCCACGGTGATGTCGAGGCTCTCCAGGACCCGCGCCGCCAAGCCCTCCTCCTCGCGCAGCAGCCCGAGCAGGATGTGCTCGGTGCCGATGTAGTTGTGCTTGAGCGTCCGCGCCTCTTCCTGGGCGAGGACGACCACCTGGCGGGCCCGTTCTGTGAATCGCTCGAACATCGTGCTGGCAGAGCCCCTTCTTTGTCAGTCGCAGGTCTTGATTCGGGTCCGCGTCCGCGGGGTCGAGGTGTGGGTAAGCGGGGGTGGGTGGGTCCCCATCCCCCTCTTCGTCTCAAACCACGAGAAAGATGAGCCTCCAGGTCCCGTCGCCACCATAGGACAGTCTACCAACGGGCCCCCGGCCCTCCACCGGCAACCGCCGCGACCCGCTGGTTCGGTGGTTTCCACTGCCGCAGCGCGGCGATCTACGAGCGCATCGCCGGGAACAGCACGACCTCGCGGATCGAATCGCTTCCCGTGAGGAGCATCACGAGCCGATCGACACCCACCCCAACCCCTCCCGCGGGGGGCATCCCCTGCTCCAGCGCTTCCAAGTACACCTCGTCATAGGGCTGGGCCTCTTCGTCTCCCAGTGCCCGCAGGGCTCGCTGGGATTCGAAGCGCTCGCGCTGGCGCTCCGGGTCGTTCAGCTCGGAGAAGGCGTTCGCGATCTCCATTCCGCCCGCATACGCCTCCCAGCGCTCGGCCAGGCCCTCCTGCGTGCGGTGCTCGCGCGCGAACGGAGAGAGCTCGACGGGGTAGTCGAAGACAAGCGTGGGCTGGATCAGGCTCGGCTCGATGTACTTGGAGAGCAGCTCGTCGACCATCTGCGGCCACGTCGCCCCCGGCGCCGGCGCCGGCAGGTTTGCGTCGGCGATCGCCGCGGCGAGCGCGGGGGCCTCGGGGTGCGCCATCACATCCACGCCCACCGCCTCACGGATCGCCTCGCGCAGCGTGATGCGCTGGAACGGGCTGCCGAAGTGGATCGGCCCCGCGTAGTCGATCGCCGCGGCGGCGGCCCGCACGAGCTCTTCCAGCCGGCGCGCCTCGTCGCTGTAGTCGGCGTATGCCTCGTACCACTCGACCATCGTGAACTCCGGGTTGTGCTTGGTGGAGACGCCCTCGTTGCGGAAGTCCTTGCCGAGCTCGTAGACGCGCTCGAGGCCGCCGACGAGCAGGCGCTTGAGATAGAGCTCGGTGGCGATCCGCAGGTACAGCTCGCGGTCCAGGGCATTGTGGTGGGTCCTGAAGGGACGCGCGAGCGCCCCGCCGTAGATCGGCTGGAGCACGGGTGTCTCGACCTCCACGAAGCCCTCCCCGTCGAGGTAGGCGCGGACGGCCGTGATGATGCGAGCGCGGTCGCGAAACAGCTTGCGCGCCTCCTCGCTCGAGATGAGGTCGAGCTCGCGGCGGCGGTGGCGGGTCTCGACGTCGCTGAGCCCGTGGTGCTTGTCGGGCGGCGGGCGCAGCGCCTTGGCGAGCACCTGGAAGCGATCGACGCGCAGTGTGAGCTCGCCGTGGCGGCTGCGCAGCATGGCACCGTCGAGGCCGATCAGGTCGCCCAGGTCGAGTAGGCGCAGCCGCGCGAAAGCCTCCTCCCCAAGCACGTCGAGGCGGGCGTGCAGCTGGATCTTGCCGGTGCGGTCGACGAGATCGAGGAACGACGCGCGGCCCTGGCCGCGTTTGCCCACGATGCGCCCGGCGACGCGGTGCGCCTCCTCGGTCTCCTCGCCGACCTCCAGGTGCTCGTAGGCAGCGCGCACCTGCGCGATCGGCTCGGCACCCGGAAAGGAGTACGGAAAGTCCTCGCCCTCGGCCTCGCGCAGCCGCTGCGCCTTGGCGCGACGCTCGGCGATCAGCTCGGGCAGGCCGTGACGGTGGCCCTCCTCGGGCTCCTCGGTCCCGCTCATCGCGGGGAGGCTACTTGAGACCGACGTCGATCTTGGTGATCTTCAGCTTGCGCGCCGGGCCGCGGGGGACCTGGACGGCGACGGTGTCGTTGCGCTTGTGGCCGATCAGGGCACGGCCGACGGGCGACTCGTTGGAGAGCTTGGCCTCCTCGGGGTTCGCCTCGGCGGAGCCGACGATCGTGTACTTCACGGACTTCCCGGTCTTCTCGTCCTTGACGTGCACCACGGAGCCCACCTGCACCACGTCGGTCGACAGTTCCTTGGAGTCGATCACCGTGGCCATCCGCAGCTTCTCCTGGAGCTGGGCGATCTTGCTCTCGAGCATCGCCTGCTCGTTCTTGGCGTCGTCGTACTCGGAGTTCTCGGAGATGTCCCCGAACTCGCGCGCCTCCTTGATCCGTTCGGCGACCTCGCGGCGGCGCGCGGTCGAGAGCACCTCGAGCTCGTCCTTCAGCTTCTCCAGGCCTTCGGGGGTGAGGATTACGTCCTTCGGCATCAGGGCGGGTGGGATTCGATTCCGCTGGGGATGGGTGAGTCGATTACGAACGAAACCCGCCGGTTGAACGCGCCTTCCCGGGGCTGGGCAAGGCTCATGCGCGGATCGGCGGGCTGCAGCGAGCGCAGCAGTATAGCGAGGGTCTCGGCAAGCGTCTGGCTCGCCTGGAGGGAGGCCTGCAGCTGCACGATCCCGGACCGATCGAGCCCCAAGCGCGGCACGTACCAGGGGTAGAACTTGCGCAGATAGCGTGTTGCGCGCTCCTCCCCGAGGTGCTCGACGGCGCGATCCATCACCCATGCGAGCTCCGCGCAGACCTCCGCCGGGGTGGGCTCGGCCTCGCGCCCGCGCACGAGCTCTTCGAACAGCCACGGGTTGCCGAGGCAGCCGCGCGCGAGCATCACCGCGGCGACGCCGGTGCGCTCGAACGCCGCGCGGATGCCGCGCGCGTCGTTCATCGCCCCCGTGAGGATCACCGGAGCGGGCAGGGATTCGGCGAGGCGCGCGGCGAGCTCGTAGTCGGGCACGCCCTTGTGGTGCACCGCGGCGGAGCGCGGGTGGAAGGCGATCGCCGCGACGCCCGCTTCCTCCACGAGGCGGTGGGCGAGCTCGAAGCCCGAGGTGTCCCCCGGGCGCCGCCCAGAGCGGAGCTTCACCGTCACCGGCAGGCCGCCCCCGCCTTCGACGGCTGCCCGAGCGACGGCGACGGCGAGCTTGGGGTCCCCCAACAGAGCGGCACCGGCGCCGGTCTTGCAGACCTTCGGCACCGGACAGCCCATGTTGAGGTCGATCGCGTCCGCCCCCGCCGCGGCCACGGTGGCGGCGGCGGAGCGCATGATCTCCGGGTCCTGCCCGAACAGCTGGATCGAAGTGGGGCGGGTCGGGCGATCGGGGT
>JBIOEY010000025.1:0-21258 GCA_044446505.1 Solirubrobacterales bacterium | reverse complement strand
GGTGATATGGGAGGGGGAGGGCCAGCCCTCCCCCTCCCATGTCAAAAGGAGTCAGGACTCATCGCCGGGACAGGCGACCCATCTCCTACCTCCACGCGGCTCTCAAGCCGCCGCCGCAGCTCGGCACCGCGCCCAGCCGACACAGCGCGAGCAGCGCGCTTGTCGCTTAGGGGAATACCGTGCAGGCGAGCGAAGTCAAGCAGCTCCTGGCGCTCCTCAGCCTCCCGAGCGGTCCGCAGAAAGAGCCAACAGAAGAGCCCGATAGTGAGCAGGCTCCCCTCGATCATCATCACCGCCCCAGCAAGATTCTGGTCGGCGACAGGGGAGATGTGGTGCTGGGAGTCGCCGGAGAGGTAGAAGGGATAGAAGACGGTGCCCGACCAAAGGAAGATGTTGCCAAGCGCGGCGCCGGTGAGGCGCACAGCGGCGATGTAGATGAGCTTGCCAAGGTTGCCGAACCAGGCGGGCATCGGCAACGGCCCGAACAGGCACATCCACATGTTGATCCCGAGGCCGAGGAACATGGCGTGCTCGAGGATGTGGACCCCGAGGTGTTCGAGGGCGCCCTGGTAGAGCACGGGAAGATGCCACACATAGAGGTCGATCGCCCAAAGGGGAAAGGCGATCAGCGGATTGGCGAGCACGCGCAGGCGATCGAAGAAGCGGATTTTCAGGATCGGGGCGATCAGCGGACCGGTGAGGCCGAGCACGATCAGGAGCGCCGCGATGTCCCCGAGCAGCAGGTGCTCGATCATGTGCGCAAACAGCAGTTCATCGCTGGCCTGCCCGAGGAGGAGGAGCGCGGCACCGATCGTGGCGCAGCCGGTGTAGAAGCACGCCTGGCGCCAGCCTGGCACCGGGTGGCTGCCAGCCCCCGCCAGCGTGCGTATGCGCCGCGCGTAGAGCAGGCAGAGGAGCGCCAGCGGCACGAGCTGGATCACGTCCTCGAGGTGGATCGAGACGACAATCAGGTTCGCGGGCGTCATCGGCTCTCAGCGTACGTCGGCGAGGCGCCAGGCGTAGAGCAGCGCGGCGACGGAGGTGGCGAGGTTGAGACTCGAGACCCCCTCGCGCATCGGCAGGCGCACGAGCGCATCGGCGCGACCGAGCAGCTGCTCGGAGAGGCCCTGGCGCTCGCTGCCGAACGCGAGGATCGCCCGCGGGGGCAGCAGGGCGGGACGCAACTCCTCGCCGTCGGGGTCGATCGCGATGAGCGGGCGGAGGCCGTGGGCAACCTCGCCGGCGGTCGCGTCCGCCGCTCCGCCGGCCGGGCCGCGCCGCCCTCCGCCGAGCCGCCCGAGCGCATCCTCGCGGAGATGCGCGACGGGCAGCGCGAAGTGCAGTCCGGCGCTGCCGCGCAGCGCGGCGGGATCCCACGGGTCGTGCACGCCGGAGGCAATCAACCCCGCGATGTCCGCGGCGGCGGCGACCCGCACGCACGCACCGAGGTTCCCCAGATCGCGGGGCTGCTCCAGCAGCACGATCGGCGCGGGACGCAGCTGCGCGAGGAGCGCGTCGAGGTCGATCGGCGGACGCCGCGCAATCGCGATCACGCCGGTCGAGGGCGCGCGGGGCGCGAGGCTTGCGAACACCTCGGGGGAGACGATCCGCGCGTGGGCGAGCATGCGCTCCCCCACGTCGGGTGCGAGCGTTTGCGCGAGCGCCCGCACCCGCTCGGGATCGGCGATCGCAACCTGCTGCAGATCGGCGCCGAAGCGGAGCGCGTGCTTGAGCGCGTGCAGCCCCTCGAGCACCGCCAGCGTGGGGTCCCGGCGCGCGGCGCGGAAGGCCCCCGTGAGGCTGGCGATGGAGGCGCGGGAGTGGGCGTCGAGGGAAGCTTGCACGCAGCTATCTTCTCAACCTCCTGAAGGGGATACCTGCGTCGCGCATGAGATCGGCGGCAGGGGCCTACCGATCTCTGATGCCGCGCTCCTCCCCGGCGATGCCGCGGCGCAGGCGCTGCACGCGGCGCAGCTCGAGGATGTCCTCGTCGAGCGCCGCGGGGCGTGGGGGCTCGCCGGCGCCGAGGAGTTCCGGCTCGAGACGGGCGCGCACGAGCTCCCCGGCGATCGCATCGACCCGCTGGGCGCTCGCGCCGGGCCGCGAGCTGACGATGCGCTGCAGGCGCCGATCCGCGAACAGCAGCCCGACCCCATCCTCGACCGCCCAGCCTCCGGGCAGCGTGCCGTCGCGCACGCTCGCCAACCAGACGGGGAGCCGCTCGGGCTCGCCGTCGGCGTGGACGCTGAGCGATCCGTCGAGCAGCCCGAGGCCGGCGATCGCCATCGGGGGCCCGCTCGAGCGGGCCACTCCGCCCTCGAACCAGCACATCGCGCCGGCGCTCACCCCAGCAAGCACGACGCCGCGCCGCCACGCCTCGATCAGCAGGCGGTCCAGCCCGTGGGCACGCCAGATCGCGAGCAGGTTGCGCATCGACCCGCCCCCGACGTAGACGATCTCCTGGGAGAGGATCGTCTCCTCCAGCGAGTGCTCGATGTCGCGCAGGCGGAACAGCGAGAGGTGCTCGGGCACGCAGGTACGATCGGAGAACCGCGCGTAGAACGCGTTGATCTGGGCGGCGGTGTCGCCCGAGGCGGTGGGGAGGAACAGGATCCGAGGCTCGCGCCGGGCACGCGGCGCGAGGGACAGCACGAAGTCGTCGAGCAGCGGGTTGGTGGGCTCCATCGTGAAGCCCCCGCCGCCCATCGCGAAGATCAGCCTGCCCTCCCGATCTGCGGCGGCCGGCGGGCTCACGCGGCGGCGATCGCTTCGGGGGGTCCCGCGGCGGCGGGCTTGTTGGCACAAGGCCCGGCAACGGGCCTGCCCGAACCGCTGGGGGAGCCTTCGCTGGAGGCCGGCGCGGCGGCGCGAGGCCCAAGCGCGGACCCGGGGCGTCCCGCGCCGAGGTAGGAGACCTCCAGCGGCGTCTCGACGACGGCGCCGTCGGCGAGCGGCTCGACGCGATAGGCGCGCCCGTCGGGACGGGAGCTCACGACGTGCTCCAGACGGGTGCCGCGGAAGTGCAGCGCGACGCCGTCCTCGGCGGCGAACCCGGGGCGCATCCCGTCGCCGACGAAGCGACGGTACTCGTCGCGCCGCGCGGGCTCGATGTCGTAGTGGACGCAGTTGGAGTAGGGCAGCAGCCCGAGCCCCCGGATGCGCCGGGGCGCGCCGTGAAATGCGCTGAGCGCCTCGCGGAACCAGCACAGCGACCCCGCGGAGGGCCCGCACAGCACGACGCCCTTGCGCCACGCCTTGTGCAGAATGCCGTCGAGGCCGTGCGCGCGCCAGGCGCCGAGCATGCTCACGACGTTGCCGCCGCCGACATAGATCAGATCCTGGGCGAGCAGATGGGTGGCGAGGTCCTCCTCGACGCCGCCGACTCCTTGGTCGCGGCGAAACAGCGACACGTGACTCGCGACGCACTCGGCGGAGAACCGGCGGTAGAAGCGCACCACGTAGTGGTCGGCGTCGCCGGATGCGGTTGGCAGAAAGCACACCCGCGGGCGCGCGGCACCGGTCAACGAGAGCACGTAGTCATCGAGCAGCGAGCTGTCCTTCTCCATCGAGAAGCCTCCCCCTCCGAGGGCGAGGATCTGGCGAGCGCGGGATCGCATCCCGTCGACGATCTGTGGGGCTCGGGGTCGCATCGCAGGCCACCTCGTTTCGCGCGAGCGCGGTCGCGCACAGCATCCGTGGTTGTCGTCAGGATGCCCAACGGCGCGGTCCGGGCCTATGGACGCCAGTCGGAGATTCGATCGCCTCGCGCTGGACGCCGGTGGATCGTGCGGATGGCCGACGACCTCGTATCGGCCGGCGAGGGCAGCGCGGAACACTCGTCACGGACGGGCCGCAACCGTCGCTGGCCGTCAGGTGTGGCGGCGTGCCGTCAGGCGAGCGTCCCATCGGGCAGCAGCCAGTGGTGCTCGAGTCTGCTGACGCTTGCGATGCGCTCGTAGTCACGGTCGTAGTGAACGAGCGGGACCCCTGCTGCCTCTGCGGTGGAGCCAATCAGGAGGTCGACGGGAGGTACGCGACGATGCTCGCTCTTGGCGGCGAGAGAGAGCTGCAGCTGGCGTGCACGGCTCCAGAGGGCTGCCGGCATGGGTACCGACTCGAATGTATCGAGTCGTTCCGCCACCTCGCGGGCGCGGGCTTCGTTCGGGGCCAATCGGGTGAGCTCCAGGATCACGAGGTCGCACACGAGTACACGCCCCGCCGCGACCTGGGTGTTGAACCACGAGGCAAGTTGCGGGAAGCGCCGATCGCGCGCCCATGTCCACACGCCGGTGTCCATCAGCGCCGGAGCTTCGAGCGAAGGAGGCTCGACCTCAATCTCCGGCTTCAGAGCGCCTCTCCCGACGGTTTGCCTCGACCTCCGCGGGTGTGCCGTCGATGTCGCGGACGACGTCGAAGCCGGCCAGCACGCGACGCCTTGCGACCTCGCGCAGCGCGGCGTTGACCGTCGCGCTCAAACCTTTCGTGCCCAACTCGCTTTGCGCTGCATCAAGCGCGCGCTGGTCGATGTCAACCGTGGTGCGTGCCATCCGCATCATTCTACTGCATCAAGATAGACGGCAGATCAGTTTCGGTTGTCCACACCTTGACTAGGGCTAGCTAGGTCGTGCTACGATTAGCGACATGGCCCGCGTGGGAATGCACGACGCCAAGACGCATCTCTCCAGGCTGGTGGAGCGCGCCGAAGCCGGTGAGGATGTCGTCATCCAGCGCAACGGCAAGCCGGCGGTGCGACTGGTGCCTGTGGTGGAGGAGCCACGCTCGCTGGCGTCGGTGCGTGGCGCGTGGCGCGGCCGCGTGCATATGGCCGATGACTTCGACGAACTCCCCGAGGACATCGCCGAGGCCTTCGGCGCCCGGTGAGGCTGCTGGTCGATACCCACGCCGCGCTGTGGCTGCTCGGGGAAGACGAACGACTGAGCACGCGCGCCGACGAACTGCTCACCGACGCCGGTAACGAGGTCTTGCTCAGCGCGGCAGTGGTGTGGGAGGTCGCGATCAAGCGATCGCTCGGAAAGCTCGACGCGCCCGACGGGTTCGCAAGGCAGCTGCTCGACGGCGGAGCCGTACCTCTGCCCATCAGCATCGATCACGCCCGAGCGGTCCGCTCGCTGCCGTGGCACCACCGCGACCCATTCGACCGCCTGCTCATCGCCCAGGCCGGCTTGGAGGACGCGGTCCTCGTCTCCAGCGACGAACGACTGCGCCCCTATGGTGTGCGGGTCGCCTGGTAGCCCCCCAACGGGATGTCGCACGGGCCTCGAGCGACAGGCGCGTGAGACAGGACATGGTGCCAACACCAGGAGGTGGCCGCAAGACTGGGCCGAACTACGCCGGACGACTCATCGAATTCGCGACCCAGCGTTGGCGACCGCCAGTTCGAAGCCTCCGCAGCGGACCGGGCGTGGGCGGCGACAGTTGATCAGCAGGTACGGCTACGCGGCGACGGCGGCACCGGCCGGCACATAGTGCTCGAAAGTCAGATCGATGGGTACGGGAACACCCTGCTCCTCGGCGGCGCAAGCAAGCGCAAACCTGGCGGCCTCCTCGGCATGGGCGGCGTCGTAGGCATCGGTGCCGCCGGTGAGTCCCGGGATGTCCGGGGACTCGAAGCTCCAGCCGTAGCCGGAGGCGTGGTGGTGCAGGATGCGGATGGCGTCCATGATCTTTCCTCGTTCAGAGTAGCCGCAGAGCCTCGTCTTCCGCAAGATCAGAGGTCAGGATGAGCAAGAGCCGCGTCGCCTTCAGAGAGGGGAACTGGGCCATGCAGAGCACCTTACGCACGGCTTGAGATGGCATGGATCGGCGGGGGCAAGTGAGACGCCAGACCCAGATGCAATATCGAGCCCAGGCAGCCTGCGGTGCCATCCGATGTCATACGTATGACCGCCAGCGCTTGTCCCTCCAATACGCGCCCGGCAAGATTCGAACTTGCGACCTCCCGCTCCGGAGGCGGGCGCTCTATCCACTGAGCTACGGGCGCTGGCGACGCTGCCTTGCGACGAGAGCGTCTGGGCACAGCCTACCCGGTCGGGACGGGGACCCTGGGGGTGCAGGCGGAGGCGCGCGAGCCTCCCATCGCCGTGCGCCGCTACCGTTGCCGGCATGGACATGTCGCTGTTCTTTGCGGGTACGGGCGGCTCGGTGCCGAGCGCTCGGCGGGGGCTGCCCGCGGTGCTGGTGCGCCGGGGGGGCGACCGGCTGCTGTTCGACTGCGGGGAGGGGACGCAGCGCCAGCTGCTGCGCTCGGTGGGGCTGGCGGACGTGGAGTGCGTGTTCATCACGCACTTCCACGCCGACCATTGGCTGGGACTGCCGGGGATGCTGAAGTCCTTCGCGCTGCGCGACCGCGATCAGCCGCTGACGGTGTACGGGCCGGCGGGGCTGCAGGAGCTGATGGCGCAGACGCGCTTCATCTACGGGCGGCGGCTGCCGTATGAGCTCTCGATCGTGGAGCTCCAGCCGGCACAGGCGGTGGAGCGCGAGGGCTACCGCGTGGCGGCGATCCCGGTGCGCCACCGGAGCGCCTCGGCAGTGGGGTACGCGATCGTGGAGGACGCCCGCCCGGGGCAGCTCGACCCGGAGCTCGCGGCGCGGCTGGGGGTGAGGCCGGGGCCGGACTTCGGGCGGCTCGTGCGCGGAGAGACGGTCGACGGGGTCACTCCCGAGCAGGTCGTGGGCCCGACGCGCGAGGGCCGCAAGGTGGTGATCTCCGGCGACACCTCGCCCTGCGAGGCGCTCGCGATTGCGGCCCACCAGGCGGACGTGCTGGTCCACGAGGCGACGTTCACCGAGGAGGAGTCCGAGCGGGCGCGACAGACGGGCCACAGCACCGCGCGCCAGGCGGCGGAGCTGGCGCGCGACGCGGAGGTGAGGATGCTCGTCCTCACGCACCTCTCCACGCGCTACGCCGGGGGGGAGGTACGCGATGAGGCCCGGGCGGTCTTTGCAGCGACGGAGGTGCCCCGGGACTTCGACGCGGTCGAGATCCCGTTCCCCGAGCGGGGACCGGCGAAGCTGATCCGCTGGTCCAACCGCCCGGCGCCGGGCCCTGCGGAGGGGGTCGGTGGGCGCGGCGGGGAGCACGCGCAGGACACGCAGGCGGTGGCGTCCTCGATAATCCAATGAGCTTGCCTCACCGCACAGAACCGAGTCCCCGCCGGGAGAGCTCATGAGCGGCTCGCCCGCACTCGTTCGTTCTCCCACCCCTTTCGCCGAGCTGCTGCTGCGGGATGTCCACCTGTTCGATCCGCGCGGCGGCCTGGACGCGCGGCACGACCTGTTGGTGCGGGCGGGCGCGATCGCGCAGATCGGCGCACCGGGGACGCTGACGGCGGAGGGCGACGTGGAGGTGCTCGAGGGCGGCGGCAGCCTGCGCGCGCTGCCGGCCTTCTTCGACCCGCACGTGCACCTGCGCAGCCCCGGGCAGGAGCACAAGGAGGACATCGAGAGCGGCACCCGCGCCGCGGCGGCGGGGGGCTTCGGGGCGGTGATCGCGATGCCGAACACCGTTCCCCCGATCGACTCTGCGGAGCTGCTGCGCGCGGTGCGAGAGGTGGCCTCACAGCGGGCGCGCGTGCCGGTCGGCTTCCTGCCGGCGCTCACCCGCGGCCTCGACGGGGAGCGGCTGACCGAGATGGCCGCGCTGCGCGAGGCGGGCGCGCTGGGCTTCACCGACGACGGGCATCCGGTGGCGAGCGCGGGGGTGCTGCGCGAAGCGCTCCGGCTGCAGCGCGCGTGCGGTGGGGTGATCGCGCTGCACGAGGAGGATCGCTCGCTCTCGCGCGGGGGGAGCATGCACGAGGGCGCCCTCAGCGCGGAGCTCGGCATCCCGGGAATCCCGTGCGCGAGCGAGGCGACGATGGTGGCGCGCGACGCGGTCCTGGCGGGCTGCGAGGGGGGCCGTGTGCACTTCCAGCACCTGAGCTGCGTCGCCTCGGTGGAGGCGCTGGCGGCCGCGAAGGCCCACGGCGTGGCGGTGAGCGCGGAGGTGACTCCGCACCACCTGCTGTTGACCGAGGAGGGGTTGCGCGGCTTGGACACGAACCTGAAGATGAACCCTCCCCTCGCGACCGAGGCCGATCGGCTGGCGCTCGTGGAGGGCCTGCGCTCTGGCACGATCGATTGCGTGGCCACCGACCACGCTCCGCACGCGCGCGCGGAGAAGGAACTGCCGTTCACCGAGGCCCCGATGGGCACGACCGGCCTGGAGACCGCATTCGCGGCGCTCTACACCGGCCTCGTGCTCCCCGGAGTCCTGGAGCTGGGCACGCTGGTGGAGCGGATGACCGCGGGCGCGGCCCTGTTCGAGCTGCCCACCCCGCGGATCGCGACCGGCGAGCCTGCGAACGTGACACTGATCGATCTGGAGGCGGAGTGGACCGCGGGAGAACACGGTTGGGAGAGCCGCTCGGAGAGCTGCTGCTTCGCGGGCCGGCGCCTGCGGGGGCGGGTGCTGTTGACGCTGGCGGCGGGTGCGGTGGCCCACCGGGCGACGGCCCGTGCGGCGGTGGCGGCATGAGGTGTGTCGACGCGCATGTCCGCAGCGGCCACGGCGAAGCATCGAGCCGGAGGCTCACCGTTGACGGGCGGGGCGCTCGATGAGCCTGCTCTCCAGAGAGCGAGCGGCGCTGGTGGTGGTGGACGTCCAGGAGGCGTTTCGCCCGTACGCGTCATTCGCGGGCGTGGCGCAGTCCTGCGCGAGGCTGGTACAGGGCGCGCGCATCCTGGGGCTCCCGGCGCTGGTGAGCGAGCAGTACCCGAAAGGCCTGGGGCACACCGCGCCGGAGGTGGGCCTGGAGGAGGAGCGGCGCATCGAGAAGAGCGTCTTCTCCGCGGCCCGCGCGGAGGGGTTCGACCTGGGGGGCCGCGAACAGGCAGTGGTGTGTGGGATCGAGACCCACGTGTGCGTCTCGCAGACCGTGCACGACCTACTGGAGCGTGGCATCGAAGTGCACGTGCCGGCGGACGCGGTGGGCTCGCGCCACACGCTCGACTACGAGCGGGGCCTGGAGCGCCTGGATCGCGCGGGCGCGGTCATCAGCACGGTGGAGGCGGTCCTGTTCGAGCTGCTCGAGCGCGCGGGGACGCCGGAGTTCAAGGCCGTGCAGAAGCTGATCCTCTGAGATGACCGACCCGACCGCATACGTACTGCTGGAGGACGGCGCGCGCTTCGACGGAGAGGCGTGCGCGGCGGAGGGCTACGCGGTGGGCGAGGTGGTGTTCACGACGGGGATGTCGGGCTACCAGGAGTCGATGACCGACCCCTCCTTCGCGGGCCAGCTGATCACGTTCACGTACCCCCACATCGGCAACTACGGGGTGAGCGGGGAGGCGATGGAGTCCGGGCGCGCGTGGGCGCGCGCGGCGATCATGCGCGAGGCGTGCGACCGCGAGGACTCCCCGGGCGCGGAGGGGGGGTGGCTGCAGTGGCTGACCGACTGCGGGGTGCCGGCGATCAGCGGGGTGGACACGCGCGCGCTCGTGCGCCACATCCGCGAGGCGGGCTCGATGCGCGGGGGGATCTTCCCGGCGAGCATCTCCCCCGACGAGGCGCGCGCGCTGATCGACGCGGAGCCGCCGATGGATGGGCAGGACCTCGCGGCGGTGGTGAGCCCGAGCGAGGTGAGCCGCCACGGGGACGAGAACGGGTCGGGCCCGCGGATCGCGGTGCTCGACACGGGGATCAAGAGCTCGATCGTGCGCCACCTCGTGGCTCGCGGCGTGTGCGTTGAACTTCACCCATGCGCGAGCACCGCGGCGGACCTGCTCGCCGCGAACCCCGACGCGATCCTGCTGGCCAACGGCCCGGGCGATCCAGCGGCGCTGGAATACATAACGGACACCGTCCGCGAACTGATCGGCCGCAAGCCGGTGTGGGGGATCTGCCTCGGCCACCAACTGCTCTGCCGGGCGCTCGGGCTGAAGACCTTCAAGCTCCCGTTCGGCCACCGCGGGGCGAACCACCCGGTGAAGGACCTGCTGACGGGGCGCGTGGAGATCACCTCCCAGAACCACGGCTTCGCGGTGCTGGGACCGGGAGGCTCGGGCAAGATCGAGGGCTCGCGCCCGGTGCGCTGGCACACGGACTTCGGCGCGGCGCAGCTCTCGCACGTGAACCTCTACGACCGCACGGTGGAGGGCCTCGAGCTGCTGGACGTGCCGGGCGGCTCGGTGCAGTACCACCCCGAGGCGGGGCCGGGCCCACACGACAGCGTGTACCTGTTCGACCGCTTCCTGCAGCGGATCGCGGAGGCCACAGCGTGACGCGCGGGCAAGGGAAAGGATTTTTTAAGAAGGACCCCCACAGGGGGGGGTCAGGAGGGGGTCGGTTTGCGCGGATCCGAAGGTGATCGCTGATGCCCCGCCGCGAGGACATCCGCAAGATCCTGATCCTGGGCTCGGGCCCGATCGTGATCGGGCAGGCCGCGGAGTTCGACTACTCGGGGGTGCAGGCGTGCAAGGTGCTGCGCGAGGAGGGCTACGAGGTGGTCCTGATCAACTCGAACCCCGCGACGATCATGACCGACCCGGAGCTGGCGGACGCCACATACATCGAGCCGCTGCTGCCGGGGCCGGCGGCGCAGGTGATCGAGCGGGAGCGTCCCGACGCGCTGCTGCCCACGCTCGGCGGGCAGACGGCGCTGAACCTCGCGAAGGCGCTGCACGACGACGGCACGCTGGAGCGCTGCGGGGTGGAGCTGATCGGGGCCAACTACGAGGCGATCTCCTGCGCGGAGGACCGCAGGCTGTTCGGGGCGGCGATGGCGGACGCGGGCCTGCGGATGCCGGCGAGCGCGATCGCCTCCGGCTGGGATCAGGAGCTCCGCAGAGTAGACGTGAAGCGGGGGCTCGCCGAGGCGCTGGACGCGCTCCCGGAGATCGGCCTGCCGTGCATCGTGCGCCCCGCCTACACCCTGGGTGGTCGCGGCGGCGGGATCGCGCGCACCGCAGAGGAGTTCTCACGCATAGTCGCGCGGGGCCTGGAAGCCTCGCCGATCGGGCAGGTGCTGCTCGATCAATCGGTGCTCGGCTGGGGGGAGTTCGAGCTGGAGGTGATGCGCGACCGCGCGGACAACGTGGTGATCGTCTGCTCGATCGAGAACGTCGACCCGATGGGGGTGCACACGGGCGACTCGGTCACGGTGGCCCCCCAGCAGACGCTCACCGACCGCCTCTACCAGCGCCTGCGCGACCAGGCGATCGCGGTGATCCGCGCGGTGGGGGTGGAGACGGGGGGCTCGAACGTGCAGTTCGCGGTGGACCCGCGGAGCGAGGAGGTGCTCGTGATCGAGATGAACCCCCGCGTGTCGCGCTCCTCGGCGCTGGCCTCGAAGGCGACGGGCTTCCCGATCGCGAAGATCGCGGCGCGCCTGGCGGTGGGGTACCTGCTGGAGGAGATCCCCAACGACATCACCAAACTCACCCCGGCGAGCTTCGAGCCGACGATCGACTACGTGGTGGTCAAGTGGCCGCGCTTCGCGTTCGAGAAGTTCCCCGGCGTGGAGTCGACGCTCTCGACGCACATGAAGTCGGTGGGGGAGGCGATGGCGATCGGGCGCACCTTCGGCCAGGCGTTCGCGAAGGCGCTGCGCTCGCGCGAGCTCGACAAGCCCCCGCGCCTGCGCGAGGTCTCCCAGGAGGAGCTTCTCCAGGGCCTGGGCGTCCCCACGCCGGAGCGCTTCGAGGCGATCCTCGAGCTCTTCCGCCGCGGGGTGGAGATCGAGGCGGTGCACGAGCGCACCGCGATCGACCCGTGGTTCCTGCGCGAGCTGCACGCGCTCGCGCTCGACCCCGAGGCGCCGTTCGCGGGGGAGCGCACGTTCAAGGCGGTGGACACCTGCGCGGCGGAGTTCCCCGCGAGCACCCCCTACTACTACTCGGCCTGGGAGCGTCCGTCGGTGACGAGCGCCCCCCCGCTCGAAACTTCTCCGCCGGCGGGCGGAGACGGGGATCGGCGGCAGCCGACGCCTGCCCACGAGGTGCAGCGCGGCGAGCGCCCCTCGGTGGTGATCCTCGGCGCGGGCCCGAACCGCATCGGGCAGGGGATCGAGTTCGACTACTGCTGCGTGCACGCCGCGATGACCGTGCGCGAGTCGGGCCGCGACGCGGTAATGATCAACTGCAACCCCGAGACCGTCTCCACCGACTACGACACCTCCGACCGCCTCTACTTCGAGCCGCTCACGCTCGGGGACGTGCTCGCGGTGGTCGAGGTCGAGCGGCCGGAGGGAGTGATCGTGCAGTTCGGCGGGCAGACCCCCCTGAAGCTCGCCGCCGGCCTCGCCGCCGCCGGCGCGCCGCTGCTGGGCACGAGCGTCGAGGCGATCGACCTCGCCGAGGACCGCGGACGCTTCGGGGAGCTGCTCGGGCGCCTCGGCTACCAGGCGCCCCCGTACGCCACCGCACGCTCGATGGAGGAGGCTTTGCAGAGAGGAGAGGAGGTCGGCTATCCGCTGCTGGTGCGTCCCAGCTATGTGCTGGGTGGCCGCGCGATGGAGATCGTCTACTCGCGCGATGGCCTCGCCGACTACCTGCGCCGCGAGCTGCCGGCGGAGGATGCGCACGACGCGACCCATCCGGCCCCCCTCGGGGGGGCCAATCCCGATCCTTCCGGCTCGGACTCCACCGCGCCCGCGGGCCCCACCACGATCTTCCTCGACCGCTTCCTGGAGAACGCGATCGAGGTCGACGTCGACGCGCTCTGTGACGGGAAAGAGGCCTGGATCGGCGGGATCATGCAGCACGTGGAGGAGGCGGGCGTGCACTCCGGGGACAGCGCCTGCGTGCTCCCCCCGCACTCGCTGGGCGGGGAGATGCTCGAGCAGATCCGCGCCGCCACGCGCGAGCTCGCGCTGCACATCGGGGTGGTGGGGCTGCTCAACGTGCAGTACGCGGTCGTCGACGGGCAGCTCTACGTGCTGGAGGCCAACCCGCGCGCGTCGCGCACCGTGCCGTTCGTCTCGAAGGCCGTCGGGCTTCCGCTCGCGAAGCTCGCCTGCCGCGTGATGCTCGGCGAGTCGATCGCCGCGCTCGATCTGCCCCGCGAGCGCGAAGGGCTCGGCTTCGGCGACCACGTCTCCGTGAAGGAGGCCGTGCTCCCCTTCGACCGCTTCGAGGGCGCCGACGCGGTGCTCGGCCCCGAGATGCGCTCGACCGGCGAGGTGATGGGGATCGCACGCGACTTCCCCACCGCGTTCGCCAAGGCGCAGGCCGCGGCCGGCTGCCCGCTGCCGCTGCGGGGCACCGCCTTCGTGTCCGTCACCGACACCGACAAGGCGGGCGCCGCCGGGGTCGCCCAGTCGCTGCACGAGAACGGCTTTCGCATCCTCGCCACCCGCGGCACCGCCGAGGCGATCGCGCGCATGGGGATCCCCGCGCAGCCGATCAACAAGGTCGGCGAAGGCTCCCCCCACGTGGTCGACGCGATCGAGCACGGCGAGGTGGATCTCGTGGTGAACACCCCCACGGGCTCCGGCGCGCGCACCGACGGCTGGCAGATCCGCCGCGCCGCCGTGACGCGCGGCATCCCCTGCCTCACCACGCTCGCCGCGGGCGTCTCCGCCGCGCGCGCGATCTCGAGCGCGCGCATGAGCGGGCCACCGCCGGTGCTCTGCCTGCAGGAGCTCCACCGCGGGGACCCACATAGAGCAGGCGCAACCTCGGCGCCCCGCGGAGATTTCCCCGAGCGCCCCGGGGCCGGGGTGGCGTGAGCCGGCAAACGGCCCCCTTCGGCCGGCGTCTGGTGCGCGTCACCGGCAACGACGAGCTGGGGGCCTATCGGGTGCTGCGCCTCGCCGACCCCCACGGCCCGCAACCCGATCCGGGTCAGTTCGCGATGCTCGCCGCCGCGGATCGCTGGGGGGGAGGAGAGGGTGAGCGCCCGTACCTGCCGCGCGCCTTCTCGATCGCCAGGTGGCGAGATGGTGAGGCTCATTTCCTGCTGGAGGACGTGGGACCCGGCACACGTCGGCTGTGCGAGCTGCAGCCAGGGGAGGGGGTGTGGATGCTTGGACCGCTCGGCGTGGGCTTCTCCGCTCCGCTCGAAGGACGCCGGGCGATTCTCGTCGGGGGCGGCGCGGGAATCGCACCACTGGCCATCTGGCAGGACACGCTCGGCGCGGAGGCCACAGCGTTGCTTGGCTTCCGCGATCGGCACCGAGCCAAGGGAGCCGGGTTGCTGCAGGGGGCCAGGGTGGCCACCGACGACGGCTCTCTAGGGCACGAAGGCTATGTCACCGGGCTGCTCGGGGAGGAGCTGATCCGAGATTCGCACGCGACGGTTTATGCGTGCGGGCCGGCGTGGATGCTGGAGTTCGTCAGACGCATATGCGCAGAGCACGAGGTGCCTGCTCAGCTCGCGCTCGAGTCCGACATGGCGTGCGGCTTCGGTGCCTGCTTCGGCTGCGTCGTCCCCACGAGCAGCGGCGACTACCTACGCGTTTGCGTCGATGGGCCCGTCGTCGACGCGGCCGCGTTGGATTGCGTCGTGCCGTCCGCGGGAGCGCCGGAATGAGCCTCAGCTTCTGCAAACTGGATCTGGCCCATCCGGTCGTCAACGCCTCGGGCACCTTTGACGTGCTTGCTGCGCGAGCGGTCTTCGGGGCTGCACTCGAGACGGATTTCCCGTTCGCGGCCTTCGTGTCCAAGACGATCACGCTCGAGCCTCGCCGCGGCAACAGCCCGCGACGACTATGTGAGGCGCCTGCCGGATTGATCAATTCGATCGGCCTGCCCAACAAGGGCTTGGAGGGCTACCTGGCGCACGATCTTCCGCAATTGGCAAAGCTCCCCGTGCCACTGATCACGAACGTCATGGGCTCCACCGTCACCGAGATCGCCACGCTCCTTGAGCGCTGTGGAGAGCGCGCCGAGATCGCTGCCCTCGAGCTCAACGTCTCCTGTCCAAATATTGAGACCGGGCTCGACATCGGCGCCGATCCCGTGGCCCTGGAGGGTGTGGTGCGTGAGGTGCGCCCCTGCACCTCGAAGCCGCTGATCGTCAAGCTCACCCCCAACACCGCGGACGTGGCCGCGTGCGCGCGAGCGGCCGAGGCGGGCGGAGCCGATGCGGTGTCGCTGATCAACACCCTACGCGCCACCGCGCTCGCCCCAGAGATCCGCTCGCAAGGACGTGTGCCCTGGCTCGGTGGCGGCACCGGCGGTCTTTCGGGCCCCGCGATCCGCGCGGTCGCGCTCGCCCAGGTGGCCGCCGCGGCGGCGGCCGTGTCGATCCCCGTGGTGGGGATGGGCGGGGTGCAGAGCGCCACGCACGCCCGCGACCTGCTCGATGTGGGGGCCACGCTCGTGGCGGTCGGCACCGAGAGCTTCCGCGACCCCGCCGCGGGCGGGCGTATCGCGCGTGAGCTCGCCGCTTGACTGGCTGCACAGCCAGCAAATCGGCAGACAAAAATCCCTGCAAACACGCCCCCACACCATCCACTAGCCTCCACATACCTAGACCTCGAGTTGAGCTTCAGGTGAATTGACGGCCCGCGCCTCGATCGCCGGCTGCGGGTGTGTAGACTCGCCGCCCATGGCGATGGCGACGGGCACGACGCCCTCCAAGCACTCAGCCGCTCCTGAGCGCTCCTTGAACCAGCGAATGGACGCCCTCGCCAGGGCCAACCTGATCCGCACCGAGCGCGCCCGGCTCAAGCGCGACCTCAAGTCCGGAAGGCTCTCGATCCACACCCTCCTGCTCCACCCCCCCGAGTACATCGAGACCGCGAAGGTGTTCGACCTGATGCTCGCCGTCCCCAAGTACGGGCGCGTCAAGGTCAACAAGATCCTCGCCCACTGCCGCATCGCCCCCAGCAAGACGATCGGCGGGCTCTCCGAGCGCCAGCGCAGCGAGCTGATTTCGCTCCTGCGCCGCTAGCCCGGGTCGGCGTGGCACGTGTCTTCGTCATCACCGGCCCCTCGGGCGTTGGCAAGGGAACCCTGATCCGGGGCCTGATGGAGCGCCTGCCGCAGCTGCAGCTGTCGGTCTCGGCCACCACCCGCCCCGCGCGGCCAGGCGAGCGGGATGGAATCGACTACCACTTCCTTACCGCCGAGGAGTTCGAGCGGCGGGCGCAGAGCGGGTCGTTCGTCGAGCACGCCGACTACGCGGGGCGCCGTTACGGGACGCTGCGCGAGGAGCTCGATGGGCGCGTGCGCGCCGGCGTTCCCGTGGTCCTCGAGATCGAGGTGCAGGGTGCACGACAGGTGCGCGCCGCGATGCCCGAGGCGCTGCAGGTCTTCCTCGCGCCCCCCTCGCTGGAGGCGCTGCGCACCCGCCTGATCGGGCGCGGGGCCGATGGCCCGGAGGAGGTCGAGCGGCGCCTGCGGGTCGCCGAGCGGGAGCTCGCAGCCCAATCCGAGTTCGCCCACGTGGTCGTCAACGATCGCCTCGACGACGCGCTCGAGAGGCTCGTCGCGATCGTCGCCGGCGAGCTCGACGGGCAGGGCTCCTCGGCTGGACCTCTACACTGAGGCTTCAACCACGAAAGGGCACACCCACAGATGATGATCTTTCCCCGCATCGACCATCTGTTGGAGAACGTCGACTCCAACTACGCCAGCGTCCTCGTGGCCGCCAAGCGCGCGCGCCAGATCAACAGCTACTACCACAACCTCGGTGAGGGCACCTTCGACGAGTTCCCGCCGCCCATGATCGAGACCACCTCCAAGAACTACCTCACGATCGCCCTCGAGGAGGTAGCTCAGGGAAAGATCAAGTACCACTACAGGTAGGGCGTTCGCTGAGCGGCGCGATGCTGCGTCCTCGGTCGCTCGCGTGCACAGCACGCCACGCTCCCTGCGTCCTTGCCTCGCTTGCCCAGCGAACGCCCTGCTAGAGGCGCAACGGTCCCACCAGGGCTTGCGGGCGTGAGTCCGGGGCTCTAAAACCCGGGTATGTCAAGAATCCTGCTCGGGGTGAGCGGTGGGATCGCCGCGTACAAGGCGCTCGAGCTCGTGCGCCTCGCGACCGGCGCCGGTCATGCGGTGCGGGTCGTGCAGACCCCCGCCAGCCGCCGCTTCGTGGGTAGCGCCTCGTTCGCGGCGCTCACCGGAGCGCCGGTGCTCATCGACGAGTTCGAGCGCGACCCCGCGCGGGGGGCGTTCCCCGACCAGCCGTTCCCCCCGCACGAGCCGATCAGCCACCTGGAGCTCGTGCGCAACGCCGACCTCTACCTGATCGCGCCCGCCTCCGCGAACACGATCGCCAAGCTCGCCCACGGCCTCGCCGTGGACCTCCTCTCGAGCGCCGCGCTCGCCGCCACCTGCCCGCTCGTGGTGGCGCCCGCGATGAATAACCACATGTACGAGCACCCCGCCGTGCGGGCCAACCTCGGGACCCTCCGCGCCCGCGGCGTGCACGTGATCGACCCCGACAGCGGTCGCCTGGCCTCCAAGGGCGAGGAGGGCGTGGGGCGCCTGCCCGACCCCGCGCGGCTGCTGGAGCTCTGCGAGGGGCTGCTCGCCGGCGCCTGGCACGGGCTGCGCGTGCTCGTCACCGCCGGCGGCACCCGCGAGCCGATCGACAGCGTGCGCTTCCTCGGCAACGGCTCCTCCGGGCGCATGGGGCTCGCGCTCGCGCAGGCCGCCCGCGCGCGCGGGGCGGAGGTGAGGGTGATCGCCGCCAACGTCGCGCTGCCCCACCCTGCGGGGGTCGCCTGGCAGGAGGTTGCGACCGCCGCCGAGCTCGCCGAGGCGTGCGAGCGGGAGTTCCCCGCCTGCGACGTGCTGCTGATGGCCGCCGCGGTCGCGGACTTCCGTCCCGCCGAGCCCGCGAGCGGGAAGCTCAAGAAGGCCGGCCGCGAGCGCCTGCGCCTGGAGCTCGAAGCGACCCCGGACGTGCTCAGCGCACTCGCCGTGCAGCGGCGCCCCGGGCAGACGCTCGTGGGGTTCGCCGCCGAGCACGGCGCCGGCGCGCTCGAGTACGGACGGGGCAAGCTCAAGGACAAGCGGCTCGACGCGATCGTCGTCAACGACATCTCCCGCGCGGACATCGGCATCGGGGCCGACAGCAACGAGGTCGCGATCCTCACCGCCACCGGCGAGGAGCACGTCCCGCGCGCCCCCAAGGAGCAGGTCGCCGAGGCGATCCTCGACGCGGTGGAGCGCCTGCGGGCCGCCTGATGGGACCCTTGGGCGATCGCCGTCGGCATGGGGCGGGCGGACCGCCTGGGGAGGCGCTTCTAAAGTGAGTGGGGTCATGGACAGCGTTTACGACCTCTACAGGCGGGGGTGCGACCTGCTCCACCACGGCGACCACCAGGCCGCGATCGTGCCGCTCACGCGCGCGCGGGAGCTCGAGCCCGACAAGGCCTCGATCCGCGAGGCGCTCGGCCGCGCGCTGTTCGGAGCCCAGCGCTACGAGGACGCCGCCGCGGAGTTCTCACGCGTAGCCGCGCAGGCGCCCACCAACGACTACGCGCTCTTCTGCCTGGGGCGTGCGATGCAGCAGCTCGGCCGCCACGAGGAGGCCCGTCACCCGCTCGCGCTCGCCTGCTCGCTGCGCCCCGAGCGCCGCGACTACCGGGTCTACCGCGACCGCTCACGCCGCGCCGCCCTAGGGCCTCGCTGAGCGGCGCGATGCTGCGTCCTCGATCGCTCGTGTGCAAAGCACACTTCGCTCACTGCGTCCTTGCCTCGCTTGCTCAGCGAGGCCCTAGACTCGCAGCGCGATGCTATTCTCGACGCACAGCTTTCGTGCCGACGTGAGGACGCCGGCTGTCGTACCGGAAGTGGGCGGATCGCCCGCTTTTTTTAATTTCAGGAGGGCCCCATGGCAACGTTGCAGACAGAGATCGAAGGGCTGCTCGCCGAGCGCGAGCCTGAGGTCGAGGTGCTGCTCGCCGAGGTTGTCGGCGGGGGGACCTTGCGCGTGTTCATCGACCACCCCGAGGGCGTCACGCTCGCGCTCTGCGAGCGGGTGACCGGCACGCTGCCCGAGCTGCGCGAGCGCTACGCCCTGGAGGTCTCCTCGCCCGGCACCGAGCGCCCCCTGACCAAGCCCGAGCACTTCCGCCGCTTCGTGGGCCGACGCGCACGAGTGCGCACCCGCGGGGATCAGCCGGCCCCCACCGGCCGCGCTCCGAGTGCTCGGCAGTCCACGCACATGCCCCGGCGCAGCTACACCGGGGAGCTCGTGGGGGCCTCCGAGAGCGAGATCACGCTCGCCGCCGACGGTGCGCTTGTCACGATCCCCTATACGCAGATCCGCCGTTCCAATCTGGTCGAGGAGTAAGCACATGTCACGCGAGATCCTTGAAGCAATGCACGCGCTGGCGCGCGAGAAGGGCATCGAGCCCGAGAAGCTGATGCTCGCGCTGGAGGATGCCCTGCTCTCCGCCTACAAGAAGCAGCCCGGCTCCGCGAAGTACGCGCGGGTGGAAATGGACCGTGAGACCGCCGACTTCCGTGTGATCGAACTGATCGTCCCCGAGCGCCTCGAGGCGCATCTGATCGTGGAGACGATCGACGAGGGCACCACGGTCGATCCCGAGACCGGCGAGCTGCGCGAACCGGAGGAGCCCGAAATCGACGCCGCCAAGTTCGAGCAGTACCGCGACCAGATCGGCGAACAGGACGTGACGCCCGACGACTTCGGGCGGATCGCGGCGCAGACCGCCAAGCAGGTGATCCTGCAGCGCATCCGCGAGGCCGAGCGGGACATGATGTTCGAGGAGTACCGCGACCGCGTGGGGGAGCTGATCACGGGGATCGTGCAGCAGTCCGACTCCCGCTACACGCTCGTGCAGCTGCGCGAGCGCGTCGAGGCGCTACTGCCGAAGTCCGAGCAGGTCGACGGCGAGCGCTACGACCACTCCCAGCGGATCAAGGCGGTCATCAAGGAGGTCTCCCCCTCCACCAAGGGGCCCTCGATCATCGTCTCCCGGCGCGACCCCGAGCTGATCAAGAAGCTCTTCGAGCTCGAGGTCCCCGAGATCGCCGACGGCCTCGTGGAAATCGCGAACGTCGCGCGCGAGCCCGGCTACCGCTCGAAGATCGCCGTGATCTCCCACGCCGACGGCGTGGACCCCGTCGGCGCCTGCGTCGGCCCGCGCGGCTCGCGCGTGCGAATGGTCGTCTCCGAGCTGCGCGGCGAGAAGATCGACATCATTCCCTTCAACGAAGAGCCCGCGCGCTTCGTCGCCAAGGCCCTCTCTCCCGCACGCGTGCGGGAGGTGCTGGTCGACGACGAGGCCAAGCAGGCCACGGTGATCGTGCCCGACGACCAGCTCTCGCTGGCGATCGGCCGCGAGGGCCAAAACGCGCGCCTCGCCGCCCGCCTCACGGGCTGGCGCGTGGATATCCGCTCAGAGACCGAGTTCGCCGCCGAGGAGGCCGAGCACGGCTACGAGGAGGAGGAGGTCTCCGGCCGCTGCGCCGCGATCCTCTCCAACGGACGGCGCTGCCCCAACGCCGCGCTCTCCGGCTCGCGCTACTGCGGCCTGGAGACCCACCAGGCGCTGGCGGGCATCGCCGGCGACCGCGTTGCGGACCTTTCGCAGAGCTCCGAAACCGTACCCGAGACGATCGCGGCCACATCGGCCGCCGCGCCCCCGGTAGTGGAGATCGCGGAGGCGCAGAGCGGCGCGGGAGGGCAGACGCCATAGCGGGCCACGTGCCCCGACGCCGCTGTGTCGGCTGCGGGCGGATCGCACCGAAGCCCGAGCTGGTGCGCCTCGTGGCCACCCACGAGAGCAGCGGACGCTCCCGACGTGCGGTGCTCGACCTCGCGGGCACGCTGCCGGGCCGCGGCGCCTACCTCTGTAGCGTGGACGGCGCCCGGACGGCTCCGAACCCGGATTGCCTGCGGCTCGCCGAGCGCCGCCGGGGCATCCCCCGCGCGCTGCGCTGCGCAGTGACGCTGCCCCCCGGAATCGTAGAATCGACCAAGAGGGTCGGGCCCCTCGCTTTTTCAAAACTATGAGCAAAAAGCGCGTACACGAGATCGCCAAAGAGCAGGGCGTCCCCAGCAAGGCGTTGATCGAGCGGCTGAAGGCCGCCGGGGTCGAGGTCAAGACGGCCTCTTCCTCGGTCGACGAGGCCCTTGCATTGCGCGCTCTGGATGGCGCTAACTCGTCTCCGGTGGCGCCGCCTGCGCCAACGCCTGCGCCACCCTCGCCGGCTCCAGTCCCGCAGACATCCCCAGCGCAGGTTGCCGCCCCAGCTGCACAGACAGCGGCGCCCGCGCCACAGAGCCCGGACCCGGCCCCTCAGGCCGCCGCCGCAGTCGGGGGAGGG
>JBIOEY010000024.1:0-21935 GCA_044446505.1 Solirubrobacterales bacterium | reverse complement strand
CGCCCACCCCACCCACGCCGGCGGCGCGGGCCTCCTCGATGCGCAGACGCAGGCCGGTCAGCGGGGTGCGCAGCTGGTGGGAGGCGTCGGCGACGAACGCGCGCTGGGAGCCGAGCAGGCGCTGCACGCGGGCGGTCATCTCGTTGAAGGACTCCCCCAGCGAGCGCTGCTCGCGGCTGCCCTCGATCGGGGCGCGCGCGTCGAGGTCCCCCCCGGCGACGCGCCGGGCAACCCGCTCGAGGCGCCCCAGCGGGCGGGCGATCTGCCCCGCGATCACGACCCCGGCGGCGAGCCCGAGGGCGAGCACGATCGCGCCGATCAGCGCGAGCCCGAGCTCGACGCTCCGCACGGCGGCGTGCACGGCGGCGACGCTCTGGGTCACGCGCACCGCGCCGGCGGCGGCGCTGTTGCGGACGATCGGCACGGCGGTGGCGAGGATTTCCTCGCCGAGCGTGCGGCTGGGGCGCTGATACTGCACCTGGTGGCCGGCGAGCGCGCTCGCGATCTCGGGGCGTTCGGCGTAGCTCACGCCGAGCTGCGGCGTGGGGGCGCTGTCGGCGAGCACAACCCCGGAGCGGTTCACGACGAGCACCCGCCCGTGCACGGACGCGGCGGCGGTGCGGACGAGGTGGGTGAGGTCGCCGCGGCGGGCGGGGGCGAGCAGGTCGGCGGCGGTGGCGGCGACGAGGTCGGCCTGCCCCTGCGCCTGGGAGCGCACCTCGTCGTTGACGCGCGCGCTGAGGCTCAGCCCGAGCGGCACGCCGAGCGCGAGGATCGCCAGCAGCAGCACGTAGGCGAACGCGGCGAGCAGTCCGGTTCTGAGTCTTACGGCTTGCACTCCTCATCCGCGGCGAAGCGGAAGCCGACGCCGCGCACCGTGCTGATGTAGCGGGGGGCGTCGGGCGAGTCGCCGAGCTTGCGGCGCAGCGCGGCGATGTGCACGTCGAGGGTCTTGGTGGAGCCGAACCAGTTCTCGTCCCAGACCTCCGCCATCAGCGTCTCGCGCGAGACGACCCTGCCGGCATCGCGCACGAGGCGGGCGAGGAGGTCGAGCTCCTTGCGCGTGAGCTCGAGCTCCTCGTCACCGAGCCACACCCGGCGCGCCCCGAGATCGAGGCGCAGCTCGCCGCGGCTCAGCACCTCCGGCTCCGACGGCTCGGGCGGTGCGGGCGCGGTGCGGGCGCGGCGCAGGACGGCGCGGATGCGGGAGATCACCTCGCCGACGGCGAACGGCTTGACGACGTAGTCGTCGGCGCCGAGCTCCAGGCCGACCACGCGATCGGTGACGGTGCCGCGGGCGGTGAGCATGATGATCGGCACGTCGGTGCTGCGGCGCAGCTCGCGGCAGACGTCGCGCCCGTCGCCGTCGGGCAGCGTGAGGTCGAGCAGCACCACGTCGGGGCGGGCCTCGCGCCCGAGGCGCAGCGCGTCGGCCGCGGTGCGGGCGATCAGCGGTTCGAACCCGTTGCGCGCGAGCGCCCGCGCGAAGGGGTCGGCGATCGAGGCCTCGTCCTCGACGAGCAGCACCCGCGGCGGGCCCCCGCTGCCGGCGTGGGGCATCACGGCAACCGCGGCGGGAACGGGGCAGGGAGCGCGGCGCAGCGCAAGCCGCTGTCGGCGCGAGGCATCACGACGACCGGCCGGGGTGAGGCGGGGAGCGCCCGGCGCACGGCGACCCCCGCTCAGCCGCCCCGCCCCCGCGCGACGGCGGTGCGGCGGAAGAGCTCGGTGACCCCGAAGCGCGGGGCGAGGCGCTCGGCGAGGCGGGGGGCGAGCTGGGCGAGCGCGAGCGCGGGGCGGATCGGCACGCCGCTCTCGATCACTTCGGGAAGATCGCGGCGGATCGCGCGCACCACGGCGTCGGCGACCTTCTCCGTGGTGGTCTCCCCCACCAGGCGCCCAGCCCGATGGCCTTCCTCGACCATCCGCCGGTACATGCCGTCGCCCACGATGAAGCCGGGACAGACGACGGAGAAGCCGACGGGCTCGGCGACGTACTCGGCGCGCAGCGACTGGGTGAGCCCGATCAGCCCGGCCTTGGTGGCGGCGTAGGGCTCGTCGTAGGCGGGGCCCACCTTCCCCCCGAGGGAGGAGATGAAGACCACGTGGCCGCGCCGGCGGGCGAGCATCCCTGGGAGCACGCGGTGGGTGAGGAGCATCGGCGCGGTGAGGTTGAGATCGACCATCGAGGTGATCTCCTCGCGCGTGTGGACGGTGAAGGCGCCGACGGTCTCCACGCCGGCGTTGTTGAGGAGCAGGTCGATCGGGCCCAGCGCGGCCTCGGCGCGTTCGAGCAGGGGATCGATCTGGTCGAGGTCGGAGAGGTCCGCGGGCAGCGCGGCGGAGCGGACGTCGAGCGCCTGGAGCTCCGTGGCCAGCGCGGACAGCGCGTCCTCGCGCCGTGCGGTGAGCGCGACGTGCATGCCCTCGCGCGCCAGCCGGCGGGCGAGGTGGGCGCCGAGCCCCCCGGATGCACCGGTGACCAATGCGGTGCGACCTCGCAATTCCTCCACCGGAACCTCCTTCGCTCGTTTGTCCGTGCCTCAGCGATGTTAGCTTCCGGGAAAGCCGTGTAACCGGGGTCTCGGGCGGGGTATCTCCGAGCAGTGACCCGCCTCGAGCGCAATGTGAACATCGCCGCGGTGGTGGTGCCGCTGCTCGGCGTGATCGCGGCGGGGGCGCTGCTCTGGAACCACTTCCTCGGCCCGCGGGATCTGGCGATCTTCGCGCTGATGTACGCGCTCACCGCGGTGGGGATCACGGTGGGGTTCCACCGCCTGCTCACCCACCGCGCCTTCCAGACGCACCGCCCGCTGCGCTACACGCTGGCGGTGCTCGGCTCGATGGCGCTGCAAGGGCCGGTGATCGACTGGGTGGCGGACCACCGCAAGCACCACACCTTCACCGACGAGGAGGGCGACCCGCACAGCCCCCACGCCGGCCGCGGCGCGGGCCTGCGGGGGATGACGGCGGGCCTCTGGCACGCACACGTGGGCTGGCTGTTCAGCACCCACGGCCAGGCCTCCTCGAAACGCTTCGCGGCGGACCTCGTGGAGGACGCGGGGATGCGCCGCATCAACCGCTCGTTCCCGTGGATCGCGCTGGCGAGCCTCGGGGTGCCGTTCCTGCTTGGGCTCGCGCTCAGCGGCGGCTCGCTGCTCGCCGCGCTCGCGGCGCTGCTGTGGGGCGGGCTGGTGCGGATCTTCCTCGTGCACCACATCACGTGGAGCATCAACTCGATCTGCCACTTCTTCGGCAGCCGCCGCTTCGACATCAAGGACCACTCGACGAACGTGTTCTGGCTGGCGCTGCCCTCGCTCGGCGAGGCGTGGCACCACAACCACCACGCCTTCCCCCGCTCCGCCTTCCACGGCCTGCGCTGGTACGAGCTCGACCCCTCCGGCTGGCTGATCCTCGCGATGGCCAGGGTCGGCCTCGCCTGGGACGTCGTGCGCGTGACGCCCGAGCGCGAGCGGGCGAAGCTGGCAGAGGCGACTTCCTGAGCTCTCGGCGCACAGGAAGCTTGCGCCCTCTACCGAAACTATCCCCACGCCGTGGTGTCCGTACGGTCGATGTGTGGTCGCCTGCGACTCGACCGCGCGTGGAACCAGCCCAACAGCTACCAGGAGGCCCATCGTGCTCTCGAACCCCCTACGCGCAGCACTCCTCGCCGGCGTGCTGTCACTGCTCGCGCTGATCGGCGGCCCGATCGCATCGGCCGGCGCCACGGTCGAATCCTCGCAGATCACCTCCCCCGCCAGTCCCACGTACTCGCTCTTCGACGAAACGCTTCCGCCCCACCAGCACGCCTTCACCGTCAGCGGCACCACGATCGGCAGCGGCAACGTCGCCCTGCGCTGCTACTACGGCATCGGGCCCAAAGAATTTGCGCTCATCGCCAAAGAAGTGGTGCCGAGCGGGAATACGTTTTCGGTGGAAGTCGAATCCGAATCGCTGTACACCGGGCCCTGCGTGCTGCGCGCGGTCCCGGTCAACGATGAAGCAGCCCACCCCCCGGGTACCGCCTCGGAAGAAGCGGGAGATCCGTTCAAGGGGCCTCGCGTCGCAGGTTCCACCTTCGAATTATTCACGAGCAACAAAACCATCTATGACTACGAACTCGAACTGAACACACTCTCCGGCTACCTCGACATCGAGTCAGCTGGGGACTGTGGCCTGGACTATTCGAACCTGTTCGCCCAGGACTCGCTCGCCAAAAGCGAACACTTGTTTTACTGCAACGGCGCTCTCTACAAAGAATACCCGGTGCCCTCTGGAAAAGCGACCCGTTCGGAGTTGCAGATCGACGGCGCAAATGCCTACAGTCCAACGACTGCGCACTACGTAGCGAACAAAATCGAAGAAGTAACGAAAGAAACCATCCCGGGCGCTCCGCAGGTGACGGCGACCCAGCACTTCGACCCGGCGACCGGTCTGGTCACGATCCACGAGGTCGACCCGATAGTCGAATGCTCGCCAGCGCCCGCGGTCTTCCCAGCTACCGCGGCAAGCTGCAAGGAATACATCTCGACCGGGGTACAGCTCGAACGCACCTGGCAGACAAGCAACGCCAATCAGGTGGCGTTGATGGCGGACAACTGGAGCTCTACCGATGGCAGTGCTCACGCTTTGAACGCTATCTATGACCAGGCATTGGTCACCGAAAGCAAAGAAGGCGGAACCTACGAGTTTCCGGGCTCCAGCGCCTTCGCGGCAACGACCAAGGGACATCCGGTGACACTGCCCCCGAGCGCGGGCACGATCTACTACAAGGAGGACGCCGCTACGCCCGCCGGCGGAGATGGCAAGCATCCGCAGGGCGCAATCGTTTACGACCGCCCCCCCAGCGAACCGTTGGCCGTCTATGCAGGCAGCAACGAAAAAAATAGCTACAACGAGTTCGAGATGCCCTACCAGGGAGCGATCCCCGCAACAGGCGCCTACACACTGCGGATGGCCTTCGTCCAGGGCTATGGCCTCCCGGAAGTCGAAACGCTCGCCGGTGAAGCGTTCGCGAGCCACCATCCGACACTGGCGATCACTTCGCCCGCGAACGGCACCACCGTATCCACGTCGAGCGTGACAGTCTCGGGCACCACCTCGGATACCGGCGCAACGCCGAGCCTGACGGTGGACGGCCACGCCGTGAGCGTGGGAGCGGGCGGCGCATGGTCGACTAGCGTCGCCCTGAGCAAAGGGACGAACACGATCACCGCGGTCGCAACCAACGACCTGGGTCTCACGACGGAAAAGTCAGTGAGCGTGACCTACACGCCACCGGCCCCGCCGGTCGCCCACGCCTCCCAGGTGGGCTCCGCCAACGGGGCCAACGGTCAGGCGCGCTTCACGGTCGCCTGCACCGGCGTGGCGGGCTCCAGCTGCGAAATCGAAGCGACGCTCACCACCGTCGAGAAGTTCCGCCACGGCCGGCTCGTGGCAGTTTCGGCGAGGCGCCACCACCCCCGGACCCGCTCCCAGCGGATCGTCGTCGGCTCCTCCAAGCTCACGATCCCCGCGGGGCAGCGCGTCACGATCGCGATCCAGCTGAACTCGGTCGGGAAAAGCCTGCTCGCCCGCTTCGGCAGGCTGCCGGTCCACCTGACGGTAGTCCAGATCAGCGCCACCCGCCGCTCGACAGTGATCGTCCAGAACCTCACCGTCAAGCCCCACCACAGGGCGCGGCACAAGCACCACCACCACCGGCACTGAGTAGCGAGCGTGGGCGCGGCAGCGACGGTGCTGCCGCGCCCACGTGCTTGCAGTGGCTAGAAAATCTGCTGGTAGATCAGGAAGACGTTGAGCGCTGTTATCAGCGCGACCACGCCGAACGCGACCGCGGTGGTGAGGCGCCGGTTGACGTGGGCGCCCATCACCTCGCGGTTGGAGGTGAGCAGCACCAGGGGGATCAGCGCGAACGGGATCCCGAAGGAGAGCATCACCTGGCTGAACACGAGCACCTGCGTGGGGCCCAGGCCGATCGCGAGCACCGCGATCGCCGGCGCCATCGTGACGAGGCGGCGCACCACGAGGGGGATGTTGAGGCCCACGAAGCCCCGCATCACCACCTGGCCCGCGTAGGTCCCCACCGAGGAGGAGGACGCCCCGGAGGCGAGCAGGGCGACGGAGAACGCGAGCGCGGCGCCTCCCCCCACGAGCCGCCCGAGTTCGTCGTGGGCTCCCGTGATCGTGCTCACCCCGCCGTGGCCCGTCTGGTGGAAGAGCTTCGCCGCGACCGCCAGCATCGCCATGTTGACGAGCCCCGCGAGCGCCAGCGCGATGATCACGTCGAGGCGCTCGAAGCGCAGCACACGCGCGCGCTCGCGGTCGTTGCGCACCGGGGTGCGCCCGTTGGTGAGCGCCGAGTGCAGGTAGATCACGTGCGGCATCACCGTCGCGCCGATGATCCCCATCGCCAGATACAGGCTGCCGGAGCCCGCGAGGTGCGGGACCAGCCCCCCCAGCGAGGCCCGCGCGGAGGGGCCGATGTGCAGCGCCTCATAGATGAAGCCCAGGAACACCACCCCCAGCAGCGCGGTGATCGCGAGCTCGAAGCGGCGGTAGCCGCGGCGCTGCAGGTCGAGGATCACGAACGCGATCACCCCCGTCATCAGGCCCGCCGTGAGCAGCGGCACGCCGAACAGCAGGTTCAGCCCCAACGCCGCCCCCACGAACTCCGCGAGGTCCGTCGCCATCGCCATCACCTCCGCCTGCACCCACATCCCCCACGCGAGCGGACGCGGGTAGCGCGCGCGGAAGAGCTCCGGGAGGTTGTGGTCCGTGATCACCCCCAGCTTCGCCGAGAGGTACTGGATCAGCATCGCCATCAGGTTCGCGCTCAGCACCACCCACAGCAGCAGGTAGCCGAACTGCGCGCCCCCCTGGATGTTCGTCGCGAAGTTCCCCGGGTCCACGTACGCCACCGCGGCGACGAACGCGGGGCCGAGCATCGCGAGCGTCGCGCGCACCCGCCCCCGCGCGAGCAGCCGGTCGAGCGAGCTCGGCCCGAGAACGACTTCGAGCGCAGGGGTCGCCTGCGCGGGCTGCGCGCTCACGCCCTCCTCGCCCCCTCGCGGTCGAGCTCCACGCGCATCGCGCGCGCGAGCTGCCCGCCGATCGTGTGCTCCTGCCCGCCGAAGTTCACGAACAGCGGCCCCCCGAAGGGCTGGCGCTCGCGCACCTCCAGGCGGTCCCCCGGGGAGATCCCACGCTCCGAGAGGTATCTGAGCATCTCCGGGTCGGAGTCCGAGACCCGCACGAAGACCCCGCCCTCCCCCGCCTGGAGGCTCTCGAGGCTGCGCGTCTCGTGCTCGCGCAATTGCAGGTCCGCGCTCGGGATCGGGTCGCCATGGGGGTCGAGCGTGGGGTCGCCGAGCTTCGCCGCGATCCGCTGCTCGAGCTCCTCCGAGAGCACATGCTCGAGCACCTCCGCCTCCGCGTGCACCCGGTCCCACGGCATCTCCAGCGTTTCCGCGAGGAACAGCTCCAGCAGCCGGTGGTGGCGGAGCACCTCCAGCGCCACCCTCCGGCCCCGCTCCGTGAGCCGCACCCCGCGATACGGGAGGTGCGTGACCAGCCCCAACTCCTCCAGCTTGCGCAGCATCGCCGAGACCGACCCCGGCGTGATCTCCAGGCGCTCCGCCAGCGCGTTCGTGGAGACCGGCTCCTCGCGGCGGGACTCCAGCGTGAAGATCGCCTTGCAGTAGTCCTCCACCGCCGGGGACCTCGTATGCGTATGCTCTCGCGTCGCCACGAAACTTATTTTATGGCATGCCAAGTTTTCTGTCAAGGCATGTCCAGAACGTGCGCAGAGGAGCCGTCGATCGGCCCACGGAGCGGAGACAGATCGCAGCCGCACCGCGCCGAGGGGCGTCTTTTCGAAAAGATGCGTTGGTGAACCGCGACTACGAGCTGCAGACCCACCGGGTCGAGGACCGCCACTGGTGGTACCGCGGGCGCCGCCGGGTGATCGAGCGGACGCTCGAGCGCCTCGACCTGCCGCCCCGCGCGCGCATCCTCGACGCGGGGTGCGGCAGCGGGCGCAACATGGTCGAGCTCGCCCGCCACGGCGAGGTCACCGGGGTGGAGCTCTCCGACGCCAGCGCCGCGCTCGCCCGCGCCCGCGGCGTGGGCGCGGTGGTGGAGGGCTCCGTGATGGAGATGCCCTTCGCCCCCGACTCCTTCGACCTCGCAGTGTGCCTCGACGTGATCGAGCACCTCGAGGACGACCGCGGCGCGCTGCGCGAGCTGCGCCGCGTCCTGGCACCCGGCGGTGCGCTGCTCGTGACCGTGCCCGCCTACCAGTGGCTCTGGAGCGGCCACGACGAGATCAACCACCACCACCGCCGCTACAGCCGCGCCACCCTCCAGCAGGCCGCAGAGGACGCCGGCTGGGAGTGCGCGCGCGCCACCCACTTCAACTCGCTGCTGCTCCCCGTCGCGATCGCGCTGCGCGCGCTCGACCGGCTCCACACGCGCGCCACCGAATCCAGCCTCGACCTCTGGGTTCCCCCCGCCCCGCTCAACTGGCTGCTCCAGCAGCCGCTCAACCTCGAGGCCGCCCTGATCGGGCGCGGCGGCCACATCCCCGCCGGCCTCTCGCTGCTTGCCGTGCTGCGCTAGACGCCGGGTGGGTCTCACGCGCGCGGCGGCGGGGTAGGAGGCCCCGCCCCCACTCGCCCCGGTCGGTGCACACACCTGCGCGGACGATCCCAAATAAAAGCCATCGTCCGAACCCCGCTGCGGCGATTCGAAGGTCGCCGGGCGGACCCGGTCCTACATCGCGGAGTCCGCCGACGGGTGCACCCGGAAGGTCCACGCGCGGTTCGCCAGGAACGTGAACACCACCACGATCGCGATCGCGCACGCCTGCCCCACCAGCTTGTCCATGCCCGCGTCGTGCACGAACACGAACACCAAACCCAGGTTCGCCACGAGGCCGCAGCCCTGCACCACGAACCACCGCAGCGGCGTCAGCGCGTCCCCCACGTGCCCCCGGAAGGTCCAGCGGCGGTTCCACAGGAAGCCGTTGATCGCCCCCACCGCGAAGCTGATCGCGGAGGCCGCCAGGTACCACATCCCGAGCCCCTTCAGCAGCACCGTGTACACCGCGAAGCTCAGCAGGGTGTTCGAGACCCCCACGATCCCGAACTTCACGAACTGCCCCACGATCGTGCTCCGACGCGTGCCCCCGGGCGCGTCCTCCACGGCGCTGAGCCGAGCCTCAGGCGCGTCCTCTACTCTTTCCATGCCGCAACTTAACCAGCTTTGCAACTCCCCATGCCCAACTCCCCGCGCCGCAGCCCCACCCTCCTCAGCGTGGTCGCCCCCGTCTACAACGAGGAGGAGCTCATCGAGCGCTTCGTGCGCCGCGCCTGCGCCGCCCTCGCCGACTACACCTTCGAGCTCCTGCTCGTCGACGACGGCTCCTCCGACGCCACCCCCGAACTGCTCGACCGCATGGCCGCCGAGGACCCCCGCGTGCGGGTCATCCACCTCTCCCGCAACTTCGGCCACCAGGCCGCGCTCACCGCCGGCCTCGAGCACGCCGTCGGGGACGTCGTCGCGATGATCGACGCCGACCTCCAGGACCCCCCCGAGCTGATCCCCACGATGATCGCCCGCTGGGAGGCCGGCGCCGACGTCGTCTACGCCGTGCGCAAGCAGCGCGACGGCGAGACCGCCTTCAAGCTCGCCACCGCCTCCTTCTTCTACAAGCTCTTCGACAAGCTCGCCCAGGTCGACCTCGAGCCCAACTCCGGCGACTTCCGCCTGCTCGACCGCCGCGCGCTCGACGCGCTGCTCACGATGACCGAGCGCTCCCGCTTCCTCCGCGGCATGACCGTCTGGGTCGGCTTCACCCAGACCGCCGTCCCCTACGAGCGCGACCCCCGCCACGCCGGCGAGACCAAGTACACCCTGCGCAAGATGCTCCGCTTCTCGCTCGACGCGATCGCCTCCTTCTCCCACGTCCCCCTCCAGCTCGCCACCTACGTCGGGCTGCTCTCCGCCGGCCTCGCCTTCATCGCGATCCCCGTCGTCCTCGGCCTCCACTTCGCCGGCTCCTACCTCCCCGGTTTCGGCTCGCTCACGATCGCCATCCTCCTCCTCGGCGGCATCCAGCTGATCGCGCTCGGGGTCATCGGCGAGTACGTCGGGCGCATCTACGACGAGGTCAAGCACCGCCCCCTCTACATCGTGCGCGACGAGCGCAACCGCCCCGAAGACCTCGGCGGCCCCGTCGCCCCGATCGCGCGCGCCGGGCTCCCCGCGCGGGTGCGCGAGCGGATCACCTGAGCCCCGGCATGGAGCACCGCCAGGAGCGCATCCGCATCGAGACCCCCCGCCACCGCATCGAAGGGCTCATCACGCTCGCCCGCGACGGCTACCGCAGCCGCGTCTCCGATGTGCTCAACGCCTCCGAGCGCGACTTCCTCACGCTCACCGACGTCTCGCTCGAGCCGCTCGACGGCGGGCCCCTCGAGAGCCACCCCTTCCTCGCCGTCGCCCGCCGCCACATCGTCTTCGCCGTCAGCCCCCTCGAGGACGCCGAGGAGTAGGTTCGACCGGGCGCGACCCCATTTTTGGTCGTTTGCCCGCAAACGCCCCGATCAAGATCCTCCATCTCGCGGCGCGCAGCGCAAGCTGGACATCGAGATCGCGGAGCTGCAGGCGATCCTCAATGAGCGGGAAACAAATCTCGCCGACCCCGGCGCCGCCGCGCGGGGCTCCCGTGAGGCCCGCGGGACAACCGCCTCGGAGCGCCAGATATTCTGACTTGTTCCCCGCGCGGAGTGCGTAGGGGAGCGTCTTGAACCGAAAGGACCGCAGTGGCGACTGACCTGTTGGCGAGGATACGTGGGGAACTCGACGAGCGCATCGCCGCGCTGCGCCCGCTGCTGAGCGAGTACGAGCGCCTGATCGCGGCCGCCGAGACGCTCGCCGCTGTGGCCGCCGAACCCGTGGCCGCCAGTGGTCCCCCCGCCGAGGATGCCCCGATCGCCGCCGAGCCGCCCGCGCCGGAGACCACCCCATGGGCACCCACCGCGCATGAGCCCACCGCGCAGACGCCCACGACGCATGAGCCCATGGCGCATGAGCCCACGGCACAGGAGTCCACCGCACAGGCGCCCGCTACACCGGCGCCCCCCGCGGAGATCAGTCTCAGCGCACGAGCGCGACCTCGCGGACGCCCGCCCCGCGGTTCGGCGGCGGGAGCGTTCGGCCTGGCGATGTCGCTGCGCACCACCCCCCCGATCCACCCGATCACGCGTACGCCCGCCAGCAGGTCAAGCGAGCCTCCCTCACCCAAGCCGCGGGCCACCGAGGCAGTCGAGTGGCTCATCCCCATGCCAGGCTCCGCCGCCACCGACGAGCGGCCCACCTTCGCGCACGGCGGCACCGAGACAAGCGAGCGAGAAACATCGACGTCGCTCGTGGAGGACACCGTACGCCGGCGTGAGCCCGTCTCGCCGGCCGCCGCTCAGCAGGCGATCCTCGCCGCCCTCGAGCACGGCTCCCACACCCCCGCCGAGCTCGTGATGGTCACCGCGATGAGCCCCATCGAGATTCGCGGCAACCTCGGCCGTCTCACCCGGAGGGGCGCGATCGCGAAGGTCAAGCGCAACGGCGACGGCAAGGCCGCCTACGCGCTGCGGTGCAAGCCATCAAGGCCAGGTTGAGGCTTTGGCGAAGGCGCTGTTGAAGCCGACTGGCAGGCAAGCCCGGCGACGGGCGGCGGAGGCGATCCGTGATGCGGCGGAGGCGATCCGTGATGCGGATTGTTGACTGGCCTCAATCCTGGCCCGGCTGAGCGGCGTCGAGGTCATCCAAGTCAACGAGGTCACGTGGACGGCCGGCAGCCCGCTTCATCCTCCGAAGGTGCTCAAGCGCGCATATCGCAATCGTCACGTCGGCTATCTCGACATCGATTGCCCCTGCTCGAAGCTCGGCGTACGGCGGGACGCCCTCGAGACCTTGGACCACGTCCAAATCCCCGAGTTGCGTAGCGATCAACGCCCGCTCGCCGCTGCGGAGCAGCCCCGCAATGGAACGCTCGGAGCCAAGCAGCGATTCCCCCAACTGGACGTGGCCGCCGAGCTCAGCCGCGACGCGGGCGAGCCTGTCGAGGTTCTCGGGCGTCGGGTCGGGCACGATGTCGCAATCCTTCGTTCCCCGCACGACGCCCCATGATCCCAGTGCCAGGCCGCCAATGACGACGAAGCGGACCTTCGCCTGGACAAGGCGGACGAGGATCTGGTCGAACGACGGTGCACTCAACGGGCGCGCCGTGCGGAGTCGCGCAACTCGAACAGCTTGCGTGTCAGAGAAAGCGTCTCCTTGAGGTTCACGACAAGCGGCCGCTGCCCATCCGCGCGCAGCCGCAGCCGCCGCACCCGCTCCCCCTCCGGGTCATACGACTGCTGCTTGGGCGGCTCCGCCATCAATTCAAACACTACCGCGCTCGTCGCCGGAAAACGAGAGGCCGGGTGCGCCTCGACCCGGTGCCGAAGGGCCAAACTTTGGCCCAAGGGTTCGTGCGAGAGCAAAGCGCCCCTGTCCGGTTGGCTGCTCGTTTTTGACTTCGCAGAGCCAAGAACGCCGGAAAAACGCTGGGGACGGAGAGACCGGGACGACGTGCGAATGAGCCGCCCCGGGTTCCGCGGAGATCGTTTGGTTGGTTTCCTAGCTTGTTCTTGTGTGTGTGGTTGCCCTGTTTTTCGCAGCGTAGAGTTCCTCGACTTCTCGTGGTGGCTGGTCGTCGAGGGCTTCGTGTAGGCGTTCGTTGTTGAACCAGGCGACGTACTCCAGGACGGGAGCTCGAGCTGCGAGCGCGTCGCCCAGCTGCGGTCTGCGATGAGCTCGGTCTTGGAGCTGTCGAGGAAGCTCTCCGCGGCTGCATTGTCGTAGGCGTCGCCCACGGATCCGATAGAGGCGAGGACGTCGTGGTCGTCGAGGAGCTGGGCGTAGTCGAACGACGTGTATTGGCTGCCGGCATCCGAATGAGCCACGAGCGAAACGTCGGCTCCCGGGGCCCGCTACGCGTGCCGCCAGTGGAGGTGGTGTCGTTTCTGGAGGGCTTGGGATCTGGGGTGCGTGCTGTCTATGAGGCTGGCCCGACCGGGTTCGGGCTGGCCAGGGCGGCCAGGGAGCGCGGGGTCGAGGTGCGCGTGGTGGCCCCGGGGTCGATCCCAAAGGGCTCGGGCGACCGGGTGAAGACCGACCGCCGCGACGCGATCCGCCTGGCCAGGCTGCTCGCGGCTGGGGAACTGAGCTTTGTGTTCGTCCCGAGCGTGGAGGATGAACACTTCCGCGACCTCATACGCGCGGTTGAGGACATCCGCGGGGATCTGATGCGAGCCCGCCATCGCCTGGGGAAGTTCCTTCTGCGACGAGGAGAGCGCTATCCAGGGCCAGGCGCCAGCTGGAGCGCCAAGCACCTGAGGTGGCTGCGAGCGCTGCGCTTCGATGACGCCTGCTCGCAAGCGACCTTCGTGGACTACCTCACCTCAGTCGAGCTGCTGATGGGCCGCCGCACCGGGCTGCTCAGCGCACTGGAGGAGCAGATCCCCGACTCCAGTCACGCCCCGGTGATCGCACGGCTGCGCTGCTTCCGCGGGGTCGAGACGCTCACCGCGGCAGGGCTGTGCGCCGAGATCGGCGACTTCGCCCGGTTCGCCAAGCCGACCCTGCTCTCGGGGTTCCTGGGGGTCGTGCCATCTGAGCGGACCTCGGACACCAAGCGCCGGCAAGGCTCGATCACCAAGGCGGGCCCTCCTCACGCACGCCGGCTGCTGGTCGAGGCAGCTCACCACTACCGCCACCATCCGATCATCGGCGAGGCACTCGCCCGCCGACAAGCCGGAGCGGACCCCAGGGTGATCGAGATCGCCTGGCGCGCCCAGCGGCGCCTGCACCAACGCTGGCAGCACCTACACCATCAACGGCACAAGCCCGCCGGTGTCGTCGCGATCGCGTGCGCCCGCGAACTCGCCGCGTTCCTCTGGGAGGCAGCCACCCTTGACTGAACACACCCCGACCATCGCGCCCGGGACGCTGCCGGGGCGAGCACGAGCACCAGGAAGGCCCGGCACCGTCGCACGGAGGCTCGCGAACACCCTATGGGCTGTCAGCCCCGGCTGGCAGCGCCCGCTGGTAGACAGCGAGCCGCGACGAACACAGGGTCTTGAGGTCAAGCCCTCGAATATCAGTCTGACCCCGCAGTCGATGAGACTGGACCTTCCGCCCGTGCCGCCCCGCCAGCGCCCCGCCAACGCCAACCACCACACAATCCGACAACGACGACCCTTGACAAACACCACTCCATATCAGGGTGTCCGGCGCGCCTTGGAGTTCACGCTCCTCGGTGCCAGGCGCCCGGGGCCGCTGGTCGGTCGCGGGCACCATGATGTTCTGGTCACGCGCAGCGTAGCGCTTCTAGCGAGGAAAAGCTAGAGAGCTAAGACATGGACTACAGCGCTGGTGCCTGCGATGTTTCCGCGGTGCCGCGCGGTCCCGCTCCCGATCCCGCCCTTGGCCCAGCCCTGAAAGCGCTTCGCGAGGCGCGCGGGCTGACTCAAGAACAGCTCGCCCCGATGGCGGGGATCACCACCGGGACGCTCTCGAAGGTCGAGACAGGGCAGACAAGCTGCGCATGGTCAACCGTCCGCCTGATCGCCAAGGCCCTCGACGTGAGCATGGCCGAACTCGGCGCCGCGATCGACGCAGAGGACTCCACCGCGCCGTAAGCCCGCCACACGGGACAACCTCTCGCCGTCGAGACCCGCCACCGTGGCGCCCGCCGGCACGCCATCACGCGCATTCTCGGCGCCCTCGATGCCGACCTATAGCGACTCGCCGCCGCCACCGAAACCCGCGTCGCCGCTTCCAAAACGCTTCCATACGGCGCTAGGGGCGGATTTCGGGGCGATGACCGATCACACCGTTCTCGCCAGAATCCCCGTGTTTACAGGGCTTCAGAGGGACGGAGAGGGCGGGATTCGAACCCGCGATGGAGTTTGACCCCCATACTCGCTTAGCAGGCGAGTGCCTTCAGCCACTCGGCCACCTCTCCTTGAGGTCCGAGGGGCTCAGTGTAAAGCCTCGGCTCCCCCCGCGCGAGGCCTCTAGCGGGCGGGGCCATCGCTCATGCCATCGCAGCAGCCCTGCGACGAGTGCGTGCCAGATGGATCCGCTCGCGACCTGCGCAACCACACGGCGGCCAGATCGTGCACCGCGTAAGGCCGCATCAGCAAGATGGCGGAGGGGGGGGGATTCGAACCCCCGGGACGGGGGTTACCCGCCCAATGGTTTTCAAGACCACCGCATTCAACCGCTCTGCCACCCCTCCTGGATGGCGGCCCCCAAGGCTAGTAGATCGCCAGGTCCAGAGGCGAAATTGTGGGGTCAACGCAACCCCTGCACGCGGTCGCGGCCCTCGACCATCGCCCGCCGGATCAGCGGCCACGGCCTGGGGCGGGGTGCGAGGACCGCGGTGGGACCAAGGGGACGATCCGGGATCAGCTTCAGCTCGATCCTTCCCCGGGCGTCCGCGGGCAGCGACTCCGGGGCTCGGGGTCGCTCGTCCAGGAGCAGCGGCTCCGAGAATCCGATCCCACCCTCGAAGGCCATCTCCGCGACGTCCCCCCCGTGCGCCAGCCGCCGCCAGCCGGCGCCCCCCAGCGGCTCGGGGGCGAGGACGCGCAGCTCGCGCACCCCCGCGGGCACCTCGATCGCGACGCCGCGCGCGTGCATCCGCACGAACAGGGTCTCCCCCACCCGCCGCGTGGCGTAGCTCTCGCGAGCGATCGGGCCCAGCGGGCCCCACCGCACCTCCCCCAGGGTGTTGATGTCCCGCGCCACCTGCGCCAGGATGTCGAGGCCGTCCGCGAAGTCCCAGTGGTGCCCATAGAGGATCAGCGGCTGGCCGAGCAGCGCGCGGAAGGCGAGATCGTCCCGCGGATCCACCAGCGGGCTGCGCAGCAGCATCGGCATCCCCCCCGCCACGAGCTCCGCCGGGTACCACTCGCCGAGCGGGGTGGGCGCCGTCTCGGCGTCGCGCCACGGATAGGAGCGGTTGAGGCACACTCCCTCGATCCCCAGCCTGAGCATCGCCCGCAGCGCCTCCTCGGAGCAGCGGCTGTGAGGAGGCACCATCACCCGCTCGACCCCCACCCCCGCGCGCCGCTCCAGCGCGGCGGTCCGTCGCAGCGCCTGCGCCATCGCCGACTCCGCCTCGCGATCACCGCGCAGACGGCCCAGCTCGTGCGTGGAGTGGTCGTTGCCGTGCATCAGCAGCGAGAGCACCGACCCGTTGTCCCGCACCAGCCTCGCCGCCCGCGGGTCCACCCACCAGCGATCCAGCGGCACCGTCGCCAACCCCATGTGATAGCCGTGGCGGCCCGCGTGGGCGATCAGCTCGCCATACTTGAGATAGCCGTAGGAGGGCCAGTGGAGGTTGGGGTCGTCCACCACGAACGACGCCCGCGGCGCCGGCAGGGTCCAGCCCTCCGCGCCCATCACCTCGCCGAGGAAGTGCACGAGCGGCAGCAGCCCCATGAAGCGGCCCGCTCTCAGGTGCTCCCGCAGCGTCTCCCCCGTGCCCGGCTCGGCGAGGGGATAGGCGCTGCACCACAGGCCCCCGGTGTCCCCGCCGGCCCGGGTCGAGGCGGCCTCGGGGCCACCCCCAGCCTCGAGGCCACCCCAAGCCTCGGGGCCACCCCCGGCCTCGGGGCCACCCCCGGCCTCGAGGCTCTCACCCACCTGCCACCACACCGGCCTCCGATCCACGCTCCCCAGCACACGGTCCACACCGGGACGCGGCGGGGGCAGCTCGCCGTCGGGCGCGCTGTCCGCAATCGTTCGTCCGCGCAGGGGACGCGCCAACTGGCCGTCGTCGGCCAATGCGACCATCGTGGCTCTGCCCTCGTGCTGTGTGCGAGCAGCAAGCGCCAGCCGTGGAAGGCCGGCGGGAGCCTCCGGGAGACGGTCGGGGTCCAGCACCAGGACGGCATCGGGTCCGTCTTCCCGCACAAAGCGGATCGGGAAGACCTGTTCGAGCAGAGACAGGAGCCGCTCCACAGCAGGGTGTTGCGCCCCGATCACCGCGACGCGCCTGTGGGGCCCGTCGAGCTCAGCGGTTCGGCGAAAGCCGGTCAAGTGGGGTCTCGTTGATCTCTCATGGCCACTCGTGATCCTATGGCGGGGGAGGGAGAGCGGGCGGTGTCCCGGTGGGTGGTGGTGCTGCTCGAGAACCTCACCTACCCCAAGGACACACGGGTGCGTAACGAGGCGGAGTCACTGGTGGGCGCCGGCCACAGGGTCACCGTGCTCGCACCCCGCGGCCCCGGCGAGTCCTCGCGGGAGCTCGTGGGGGGGGTGGAGGTGCGCCGCTATCGCACCGTGTGGGCCGGCCGCTCCCCCTGGTCCTACGTGCTGGAGTACGGGATCGCGCACGTGCAGCTCACCGCGCGCGCGCTCGCGGCGCTTGCCCGCGGCGCCGACACCCTGCACCTCAACGGCCCCCCGGACACCCTCGCGATTGCGGGCGTCCTCGCGCGGCTGCTGGGGCGCAGGGTGGTCTACGACATGCACGACTCCGGGCCGGAGCTGTTCCAGGCGAAGTTCGGCGGACCCGAGCCCAGCGAGGCGAGTGCAGAGGCGGCGCGGTCCTCGGCGACCCCTGAGGCGGCGCGGTCCTCGGCGACCCCAGAGGCGGCGCGGTCCTCGGCGACCCCAGAGGCCGCGCGGTCCTCGGCGACCCCAGAGGCGGCGCGGTCCTCGGCGACCGGGCGCGCCCGAGCCGCGCTCGGCGCGCTGCTCGCGCGGGCGGTGCTCGCCGCGCAGGTAGCGGCGGTCCGCTGCGCCGATCAGGTGATCGTCACCAACGAGACCCAGCGGGAACTGGCGATCGCCCGCGGGGGGCGCTCTCCGGGAGATGTGACGGTGGTGCGCAATGGCCCCCGCATGGCCGAGTTCCCCGAGCCCTCCGATGGAGCGCCCGGGGAGCTTGCGGCCCCGAAGCTGGTCTACGTGGGGACGCTCGACGTGCAGGACGGGGTGCTCGAGCTGCCCGCGCTCCTGAGCGCCCCCGCACTCGCGACGGCGCACCTCACGATCGTCGGCAGCGGGGCCGCCCGTGAGGAGCTGCTCGCGCGCTGCCGCCACGCGGGTGTGGAGGAGCGGGTCACGTTCACCGGCCACGTGCCCCACGAGCGCGTCGCCACCCTGATCGCGGAGGCCGACATCGGGATCGACCCCGCGCCCGGCACCGAGCTCAACCACGGCTCCACGATGATCAAGGTCGCCGAGTACATGGGCGCGGGGCGCCCCGTGGTGGCGTACGACCTGCGCGAGACCCGCCGCACCGCGGGCGAGGCGGCGCTGTATGCCCCCTGCGGCGAGCCGCAGGCCTTCGTGGATCTGATCGCCGAGCTCGCGCGCGACGGGGAGCGGCGGCTGCACCTCGGACGTCTCGCGCGCACGCGCGCCCTGGAGCTGACGTGGGACCGCTCCGAGGAAGCCCTGCGGATGGTCTACGCGAGGCTCGCGTAGGTCAGTCGGATTTCGGGATGCGCGCGAAGGGCGGCTCGGAGAGCCCCAGCAGGACGGCCAACGGGCGGCGCTCGACACGCAGTGCGTGACGCAAGACCAGCGCCGCGCGGATCGACGCCGCCCGAACTCGCCCGTAATGCTTGCGTGCGAACAGTACCTTTGCGTAGCTCTGCTGCGCGGTGAGGTCGGGTCCGGGGGCGTGGCCACTGTGATGCGTGATGGCCATCGTCGGCAGATGCGAGACCCCCCAGCCGGCGCGGTGGAAGCGAAAGCACCAGTCGGTCTCCTCGGAGTAGAGGAAGAAGCGCTCGTCGAGCGGCCCCACATCCGCGAGCGCCTGGGCGCGGGCGATCAGAAAGGCCCCCACGAGCCAATCCGCCGGCGTCTCCGACCGATAGGGCGCGGTACGGGGTTCCTCCTCGCGCCAGCGTCGCAGCGGTGTCCAGCGCGCCGCCGCCAGTGCCTCGCCGAGCGCCAGCCAAACGGAGGGGAAGCGCCTGATCGAGTACTGCAGAGTCCCGTCGGGGGCGTTCTGCACGACGCTCGCGACGCCGATCTCGGGCCGCGCGTCGAGGGTCGCGAGGAGCTCGTCGAAGGTGCCGGCGTCGATCTCGACGTCGGGGTTGAGCAGCAGCACGTAGCGCCCGCGCACGCGCTCGAGCCCGCGGTTGTTCGCGGCGGCGAAGCCGATGTTACGCTCCCGCAGCACCCGCACGTCGGGGAGCGCCGCCTCGATCGCGTCGGGGGTGCCGTCGGTGGAGCCGCTGTCGATGACGATCCACTCGACCTCCAGGTCGCGCACCGCGGCCCCGGCGGAGCGCAGGGTGCTCAGCGCGAGCTCCGCGCGGTTGTGCGTCACCACGATCACGCTCAGATCGGGGCGATCGCCCGCAGGGACCCTCATTGCCGGCTCGGGGCGATCCCGCCCCGCAACGGTTTGGTCCGCGACAGCACTCATCACCAAAGCAACGCGCGCGGTGACGGTTTTTCGCGCCGCAAAAAGGGAGCTCCCGAGATCGTTGCTTGTGTTGAGGACCCCTGCACCCGCCCCCGACACGGAAGGAACGACCTCAGATGGAGTTTGCGCTTGTATTGCGAGAGCTGGCCAGGCACCGGCGGGCGCTGGTGGTGGGCGTGTTCGTGGCGCTGGCGGCCGCCACCCTCAGCGTGTACCACCTCGACGGCCTGGGGCTGAAGCCCCGCCAGCTGACGCACTCGAGCGCGAGCACCTCGGTGTTCGTGGACACGCCGTCCTCGGTACTGGGCAACCTGACGCCGTCGTTCGACCCGCTGCAGGCGCGCGCGACGGCCTACGCGAACTTCATGGCGAGTCCGGCGGTCCTCAGCATGATCGGTCAGAAGGCGGGCATCCCGGGCGATCGGATCTACGCGGCGGGGCCGGTGGACTCGCAGGTGCCGCGCATCGTGGAGGAACCGACGGCGGTGCAGCGCAACGTGGAGATCACCGGCGAAACGGCTCCGTACCGGCTGAACTTCAACAACGACCCGAACCTCCCGACGATCGGCATCTACGCGCAGGCCCCGACCACGGCGCAGGCGATCCTGCTGGCGAACGCGGCCGCGACGAGCCTCGGCCAGTACGTCAGAAACCTCCAGGAAGCCAACAGCACGCCGGCGCAGTCGCGCGTGGTGATCCGGCAGCTGGGCCAGGCGAGCGGGGGGGTGGTGGACGGCGGGATCAGCAAGACGCTGGCGATCATGGTGTTCATGGGGGTCTTCCTCGTGTGGTGCGTGCTCGTGCTGATGGCGGTGCGCTTCCGCGAGTACTGGCGCGCGAGCGTGGCGCTGGCGGCGGACTCCGATGAGGCAGCGCCGACGACCAACGGCAACGGGGCCAGCAACGGCTCCGGCGACAGGGCCGGCAACGGCGTAGCGGGCCCCCAGCCGGCGATCGCCGAGCTCGCTCCGCGCCTGCGTGCAAGCAGGCAGTGAGCGACGCGTTCCCCCATACGCGCCGCCCGCTGCCGTGGCTGCTGGCGGGGTTCGTGGCGATGCTGTTCTTCGTTCCGATCGACTCGACGGAATTGAAGGTGAGCCTGCCGGTGGGGGCGCAGATCGACCGCTTCGCGATCGTGGGGATGGTGCTCGCGTGGCTCGTGCTGGGGGGGGATCAGCGGGCGTTCCTGCGCACGGGGCGCTCGAAGCTGTACGTGGGGGCGGCGTGCGTGTTCCTCGCGCTCGCCGTCGCGAGCCTGCTGCTGGACGCGGGGCGGATCGTGAACATCGGAGACTTCACCCTCGCGGAGAAGCGCTTCGGCCTGCTGGGGTCGTTCCTGGTGCTCTCGTGGTTCACGCTGACGGCGCTGCGCTTCGAGGACGTGCGGGGCTTCGCGACGTACCTGATCGGGCTGGGCACGCTGATGTCGATCGGGATCCTGATCGAGCGTCACACGGGTACCAACATCTTCTACGAATTGAGCGCAACGCTCCTCAAACCGATCGCGAAAGTGGCGGCGGCCCCGACCAACATCCACCCGGAATACGGCACGGATGGGCGCGTGGTGGTGGTGGGGCCCACGCTGCACGGGCTGGCGGCGACGACGATGCTGATGGTGACGATGCCGTTCGCGCTGGTGCGGATGTTCGACGTGGACCGCGCGAAGACGGGGTGGCGCCGGTCGTGGTGGCTGAACGCGATCGCGCTGACGCTGATGCTGGTGGGGGCGGCCTCGACGGATCGCAAGACCGCGCTGCTGGTCCCGATCGCGGTGGTGCTGTACCTGGCGTGCTACCGCCCGCGCAAGGTGCTGCGCCTGGCTCCGGTCGGGCTGGTGGCGCTGGTGGGCCTCGTGCACTTCGCCTCCCCGGGGGCGCTCGGCACGGTCTTCACCCCGAGCGCGGGCCTGAGCAGCAGCTCGACGACGCACCGGATCGGCGACTTCTCCAACGTCACCCCCGACGTCCTCGCGCACCCGGTGCTCGGCAGGGGCTATGGGACGCTCAACATCGAACACTCCACCCAGTTCCGGATCAACGACGACGAGTACGTCGACGAGATCTGGCAGGTGGGGGCGGTGGGGCTCGTGGCGTACATGTTCATGATCCTCGCCCCCATACTGATCGCCCGCCGCGCGATCCGCACCCGCGACCCCGCGGTCTCCTCGCTCGCGCTCGCGGCCTCGGCGGGCTGCGTGGCCTACCTGATGGTGAACGCGCTGTTCGACGCGATGTCCTTCCCGCAGGCGCCCTACATATTCTTCATGGTCGCCGCCCTGACGGTGATCGCCTCCGCGGGCCCCGCCGGCAACGTGGTCCCCAGCCGCGAGCGCGTGCGCCAGCTGGCCCAGGGCCGGCGCGCGCTGGCCGAAGCCTCCGCGTAGAGGCCGGTCTTTTTTTGGATAAAGACCCCCACAAGGGGGGTCGGG
>JBIOEY010000023.1:0-23019 GCA_044446505.1 Solirubrobacterales bacterium | reverse complement strand
GAGCCCGAGTGGGGGGCGGGGGCGCTATACCCCCGCGACGGCCCCCAGGCCCGCGGCGTCGCGCAGCGCCTGCGCCTTGTCGGTGCGCTCCCAGGTGAAGTCGTGGTCGTCGCGGCCGAAGTGGCCGTACGCCGCGGTCTTCTGGTAGATCGGGCGGTGCAGCCGCAGCTCCTCGCGGAACGCACCGGGGCGCAGGTCGAAGTGCTCTTTGACGAGCTCCGTGATCCGCGCGCGGCCGAGCTTCTCGGTGCCGAACGTCTCCACCATCACCGACACCGGGTGCGCCACCCCGATCGCGTACGCGACCTGCACCTCCGCGCGGTCCGCGAGGCCCGCGGCCACGATGTTCTTCGCCACCCACCGCACCGCGTACGCCGCCGAGCGGTCCACCTTCGAGGGGTCCTTGCCCGAGAACGCCCCCCCGCCGTGGCGCGCCATCCCGCCGTAGGTGTCCACGATGATCTTGCGCCCCGTCAGCCCGCAGTCGCCCATCGGCCCGCCGATCACGAAGCGCCCCGTCGGGTTCACGAGGAAGTTGTGCAGCAGCTTCTTCTCCTCGTAGAGCTCCGGCGGGAGCACCGGGCGCAGCACGTGCTCGAAGAGGTCCGGCTTGATCAGCGTCTCGCTGTCGATCCCGTCCGCGTGCTGGGTGGAGATCAGGATCTTCTCCACCTCCACCGGGCGCCCGTCGCGGTAGCGAACGGTGACCTGGGTCTTGCCGTCGGGGCGCAGGTACGGCAGCACGTCCGCCTTGCGCACCTCCGCCAGGCGCTTGGAGAGCTTGTGCGCCAGCAGGATCGGCAGCGGCATCAGCTCCTCGGTCTCGTTCGTCGCGTAGCCGAACATCATCCCCTGGTCGCCCGCGCCCGCCACGTCGAGCCGATCGTCGTCGAGCGGGTCGTGGCGTGTCTCGTACGCCGCGTCCACCCCCTGCGCGATATCCGGGGACTGGCGGTCGATCGCGTTGATCACCGCGCACGTGTGGCAGTCGAAGCCGAACGCCGCGTCGGTGTAGCCGATGCCGCGCACCGTCTCCCGCGCGATCTCCTGAATGTCCACGTACGTCTCCGTCGTGATCTCGCCCGAGACCACGATCAGGCCCGTGTTCACGAGCGTCTCGCACGCCACCCGGCCGTAGGGGTCCTCGCGCAGCACGGCGTCGAGCACTCCGTCGGAGATCTGGTCGGCGATCTTGTCCGGGTGCCCCTCCGTCACCGACTCGCTGGTGAACAGGAACTCGTTGTCGGGAAGCTGGTTCATGGTCGGCGAAGTGTACCGGTACCCCGCCCGCCCTTCACGCCGCCGAGCGCGCGCCGCCGCGCCGACCGCGGGGTGGGTGGGGATCGGATCGGCGCTGGCCGCGCTCCACGAAGTCGATGATCAGCGGCACCCCGTCCATGCCGTAGCGCGCGCGCAGCCGGTTCTCCAGGAAGTAGGCGTAGTCGCGCGTCACCCGCTCGCGCGAGTTGACCTGGATCGCAAAGCGCGGCGGGCGCTCGCCAATCTGGGCCATATAGATCGGCTTCAGTCGGTGCTGGCTCGAACCCCGACGGGTGCCCACCGGCGGCTGGCGCGCCTGCACCGCCTCGGCGAGGAAGCGGTTGAGCTCGGGCGTGGGGATGCGCCCCGCCATTCGATCCCCGAGCGCGAGCGCCTCGGTCAGCAGGCGCGCCGCATGGCGGCCGGTCTTCGCGCTCGCGGTCAGCACCCGCGGGCGCAGCCGCAGCTTCTCCGCGACCCGCGCGCGCTCGTGGTCGAGGTCTTTCTCATCGCCTTCGTTCAGATCCCACTTGTTCAGCACGATCGCCGTCGCGCAGGCCGCCTTCATCGCGAGCTCCGCGATTCGCAGATCCTGCGCGGTGACCCCTTCGGTCGCGTCGCACACCACCAGCGCCACGTCCGCGCGCTCCGCCGCGCGCCGGGAGCGCAGCGCCGTGTAGTACTCCACCGAGTCCGCCACCTTCGACTGGCGGCGCATCCCCGCGGTGTCGACCAGGATCACGCTGCGCCCGTCCACACTCAGCGGCGTGTCGATCGCGTCGCGCGTCGTGCCCGCGAGCTCAGAAACGATCACGCGTTCCTCACCCAGGAAGCGATTGACCAGCGAGGACTTGCCGACGTTCGGGCGGCCGATCACCGCCAGGCGCAGCGCGTCCTCCTCCAGCGCCCGCTCGGCGGCGACCGATCGGGGGTCGGCCAGCAGCTCCACGATCCTGTCGAGCAGATCACCCGAGCCGAGCCCCTGCGCCGCGGAGACCGCCAGCGGCTCGCCCAGGCCGAGGCGATGGAACTCGGCCGCCAGCGGAAGCTCCGCGACGCCGTCGCACTTGTTCGCCGCCACGATGCACGGCTGCGGCGCGCGGCGCAGCAGATCGGCGAGCTCCTCGTCGCCCGCGCGCACCCCCGCGCGCGCGTCGACCACGAGCACCGCCACCTGCGCCTCCGCGAGACCCGCGCGCGCCTGCTCGCGGATCGACCCCGCCAGCGGATCCTCGTCGAGGAAGTCCACGCCGCCGGTGTCGATCAGCTTGAAGGAGCGTCCGTTCCACTCGCACTCCACCTCGTTGCGGTCGCGCGTCACCCCCGGGCGCTCGTGGACCACCGCCTCGCGCGTCCCGCTCAGGCGGTTGACCAGCGAGGACTTGCCCACATTCGGATAGCCGACGACGGCGACCTTCAGCATTGGCTCAGTATGCTCACCACACGCTCCACCACCTCGGCGACGGTCAAACCGGTGGTGTCGATCGTCACCGCTCCGGGCGCCGGCTGCAGCGTGGTACGGCCGTGTGTGGAATCGCGCTCGTCGCGGGCGCGCAGCTCGCCTAGGACCTGTCGGGGATCGCCGCCTTGCTCGGCCGCCCGCCGGCGCGCCCGCTCGTCGGAGTCGGCCGTGAGGAACACCTTCAGCTCGGCGCCGGGGGCGACCACAGTGGCGATGTCACGCCCCTCCGCCACCCAGCCGCCCTCCGCCACCAGCCGGCGCTGCGCAGCAACCAGCACGTCCCGAACCGCCTGGTCGGAGGCCACGCGCGAGGCCTGCTCGGAGACCTCGGGCGTGCGGATCTTCTCGGTGACGTCGCGCCCGTCGAGCAGCACCCGCTCCCCCAACTCGATGTGCACCCGCCGCGCCAGCTCCGCGGGAGCCTCGTCAGGGTGAGAGAGCGCCAGCAGGGCCACGCACCGGTACATCGCTCCGGTGTCAAGGTAGGTGAAGCCAAGCGCCCCCGCCACTGCGCACGCAACTGTCGACTTGCCGGAGCCGGCGGGGCCGTCGATCGCTATCACCATCAGCCCGCCAGCCTCCGCAGGTCCTCGACGAACCCCGGGTAGGAGACGGCGGCGGCCTCGATGCCGCGGACCTCGACGCCCTCGCGCGAGGCGAGGCCGGCGACGGCGCCGAGCATCGCGAGGCGATGGTCGCCGTGGGCGTCGAGCGCGCCGCCGCGCAGGCCGCCGGTCCCCGTGACCGCGAAGCCGTCCTCCGTCGCCTCGATGTCCGCACCGAGGCCGCGCAGGCCGTCGACCACCGTGGCGATCCTGTCGGACTCCTTCAGGCGCAGCTCCTGCGCACCGCGCACCACCGTTTCTCCTTCCGCGAAGCAGCCCAGCAGTGCGATCAGCGGCAGCTCGTCGATCGCCAACGGAACCTCCTCGGGGCCGACGAAGGCGCCCTCCAGCGCCCCCGCGGCGACGTCCAGATCGCTCACCGGCTCCTCCCCGATCAGCTCGCCGGTCTCGTCCTCGAGGTCGCCGAGCACGATCCCCTGCATCCGCATCAGGATGCGCAGGAAGCCGGTGCGCGTCCAGTTCACCCCGACGTCGCGGATCAACAGGCGCGAGCCCGGCACGAGCACCCCCGCGGCGAGCATGAACGCCGCCGAGCTCAGGTCGCCGGGCACCCGCACGTGCTCGAGCACAAGCTCATCGGTGTTGGTGACGGTCACGCGGCGGCCGTTGCGGTGGATCGTGGCCCCGGCGCGCAGCAGCATCCGCTCGGTGTGGTCGCGGCTGCGCTCGGGCTCCATCACCGTCGTTGCGCCGTCCGCGGCAAGCGCCGCGAGCAGCACGCACGACTTCACCTGGGCGCTCGCGACGGGCAGCTTGTAGGAGATCGAGTGCAGCCGCGCCCCGCGCACCTGAAGCGGCGCGAAGCGGCCCCCGGTGGCGCGCAGATCGGCGCCCATCAGCTGCAGCGGCTCCGCCACGCGGTCGACCGGGCGCCGGCGGATCGACTCGTCCCCGTCCAGCGTGAAGGAGCGGCCCTCCTGCGCGGCGAGCCACCCGGGCAGCAGGCGCAGCAGCGTGCCCGCGTTGCCCACATCGATCGAGCCATCCGGCTCGCGCGCCTCGCGCAGGCCCGTGCCGCGCACGACCACCTCCCCGGGACGCTCCTCCACGAGCGCGCCCAGCGCGCGCACCGCGTTCAGCGTCGAGGTGGTGTCCGCGGCATGCAGGTAGTTCTCGATCCGCACCGGGTAGGAGGCCATCGCGCCGAGCAGCGCGGCGCGATGGGAGATCGACTTGTCCGCCGGCGCGGTCAGCTCGCCGGTGAGCGGCCCGGAGGGCTCAAAGCGCAGGTTCATCGCGTCCCGCACCCTACGAGTCCGGGCGCAGCAGCGTCTCCCGGTCCGCCCGCGCGCTCTCGTTCCACTCCCTCAACGCGCTGGCGTCGGCCTCGGCCAGCGCCCGACTGACCACTGCGAGCCGATCTGTCAGATCACCGATCGCCGCGATCAGCGCATCGCGGTTGGCGAGGTAGATGTCCGTCCAGATAGCGCTGTTGGAGCCAGCCACACGCGTGGCGTCGCGGAAGCTCCGCCCCACCCCGAGCGTGCGGGGCGGCGCAGGCTGAACATCCTCACGGCGCGCCGCCTGCAGCTGCGCGACCAGCACATTCGCCAGCACGTGCGGTAGTTGGGAGACGGTGGCCATCAGGCGGTCGTGCATATCGGCGTCGATCGGAATGGGCTCCGCGCCCAAGCGCACGATCAGATCCTGCAGCCGCGCGTATAGGTCCTGGGGGATGTTGTCAGCCGGACACAGGTACCAGGTAGCCTCCTCGAACAGGTCATCGCGGGCGTGCTCGACGCCGGCCGTGTGCGACCCTGCGAGGGGGTGACCGCCGATGAAGCGGGGGTCCCGCCGCGCCTCCTCCAGCGCGAGCTTAATCGAGCCGACGTCGCTCACCACGCAATCGTCCCCGGCGTGTTCGAGCGCATTGCGCACGGTCTCGGCGAGCACCCCCACCGGCGCCGCAGCGAAGACCACCTGCGCCCCCGCCACGGCAGCCGCGATGTCGGGCGCCTGCTCGTCGATCGCGCCGAGGTCGAGCGCCGCGGCGCATGCCCGCGGGTCGGGGTCATAACCACATACGCGCGCACCCACACGCCGGCGAGCGGCGAGGCCGATCGACCCGCCGATCAAGCCGACGCCCAGGATCGCGATCTTCACGCGGCGCTGAGCGCCTTGCCCGCCAGCGAGGCGGCACGCTCGACCGCGGCGGCGTACTCGGCGAACGTGTCGGTCGGCAGCGACTGCGGCCCGTCGCAGGCGGCCTCATCGGGGTTGGGGTGGACCTCGACGATGATGCCGTCCGCCCCGGCCGCCGCGGCGGCGAGCGAGAGCGAGAGCACCAGATCGCGCCGGCCCGCCGCATGAGAGGGGTCGACGATCACCGGCAGGTGCGTGAGCTCCTTGAGGATCGGCACCGCCATCAGGTCGAGCGTGACCCGCCGGTAGGCCGTCTCGAACGTGCGGATGCCGCGCTCGCAGAGCATCACCGCGGGGTTGCCCTCCTTGAGGATGTACTCGGCGGCCATCAGCAGCTCATCCAGCGGCGCTGAGAGCCCCCGCTTGAGTAGCGCGGGGCGCCCAGAGCGCCCGATCTCGGTGAGCAGCGAGTAGTTCTGCATGTTGCGCGCGCCGATCTGGATCACGTCGGCGACCTCCAACACGGCGTCGATGTCGCGCACGTCCATCAGCTCCGTGACGACCGGCAGGCCGGTCTCGGCCTTCGCCTCGGCGAGCAGGCGCAGCCCCTCCTGCCCCAGCCCCTGGAAGGCGTAGGGGGAGGTGCGCGGCTTGTAGGCCCCGCCGCGCAGCAGGGTGGCGCCCCCATCGCGCACCGCGCGCGCGGTCTGCAGCGTCTGCTCGCGCGATTCGACGGTGCAGGGGCCGGCGATCAGCGCGAAGTGATCACCCCCGATCTTGCGTCCCTCGATCTCGAGCACGGTGCGCTCGCCGTGGCGGAACTGCGAGGAGGCGAGCTTGTAGGGCTTGAGGATCGGGACCACGCGGTCCACACCCGGTTGGCCCTCCAACCCAAGGCTCTCCACGGAGGCGTCCTGCTCGACGTCCCCGATCGCGCCGATCACGGTCACGCGCGCGCCCCGGCTGCGGTGGGCCCGCGCGCCGGCTCGCTCGATCTTGCCTACGACCGCCGCGATCTCATCGTCGGTTGCGGTCTCCTTCATCACAATCATCATCGAATCATCCTTTCGGTGCCTGGAAGCTTAGGGGTGCGAGGGCGCGCCGTGAGGCGCGGATCGTGATGGGTGATGCGCCCGTCGGGGCGGCGCTCGGTCCCAGCGGGGACCCGGTGCGGCCTTGCGGGCCCGCTCACGAACGGGCCGGGCCGGAGCGCCTAGCTAAATCGCCAGGCGTAGGCGCAGGAGTACGACCAGTCGGCAGGCGCGAGGGTGCGGCAGGATGTGGCGGCCGATGCGAACATGATCGTCTCAGAGGGTTGTAGCACCTTCAGAGCACCTCGGCAAGCGCATCGAGGAAGATCGCGTTCTCCTCGGGCGTGCCGTAGGTGACGCGCAGCGCCCCCTCGCGGCCGAGGGCGCCGCCGCCGCGCACGAGCACGCCGCGCTCCTCCAGGCCGCGCATCACCTCACGCTCCTCGCGCTCCTCGCCGAGCGCAAACCAGCAGAAGTTGGCCTGCGACTCGGCCGGGTCCAGGCCCAGCGCCCGCAGCCGCTCGTCGACCGAGATGCGCTCGGCGATCGTGCGCGTGACACGCTCGGTAACGGCGTCCTGGTGGGCGAGCGCCTCGGTCGCGGCGGCCTGCGCGACGGCGTTGCAGAAGAACGGCTGGCGCACCTGGTCGAACGCCCGTGGCAGCTCCGGCGAGCCGCATAGCGCGAAGCCGACGCGCAGCCCGCAGAGGCCGTAGACCTTCGAGAAGGTGCGCAGCAGCACGAGGTTCGGGTGCTCGCCCAGCAGCTCGACGGAGGCGTCGGGATCGTCGAGCAGGTTGAACTCGCAGTAGGCCTCGTCGATCACCACACACACGTGCGGGGGCACCTCCGCGACGAACTGCGCGATCTCCGCCAGCCCCAGCGCAGTGCTGGTGGGGTTGTTGGGGTTGCACACAACCACCAGGCGCGTGGCGACAGTGATCTCGCGCAGCATCGCCGGCAGGTCGTGGCGTTCGCGCTCGTCGAGCGGGACCGTCACCGCCCGTGCGCCCGAGGCGGCGCTCAGGTGCGGGTAGATCGAGAACGACGGCCACGCGTGCACAAACTCGGCGCCGGGCTCCAAGAGCGCCTCGCCAGCCGCGAGCAGGATGTCGCAGGAGCCGTTGCCGATCGCGATCCGCTCCGGCGGCACCCCGTAGCGCTCGGAGAGGCGCCGGCGCAGCGCCGAGCTGGTCGGATCGGGGTAGCGATTCAGCGTCGCGAGCGTCCGCTCGATCGCCTCCTGAACCGCCGGCAGCGGCGGCCACGGCGACTCGTTGCTCGCAAGCCGCACGCGCGGCGCGGCGTCGGCGTACCCGCCCGCCGCGGGATAGCTCGGCAGGCGGCCGATCCGTTCTGAGAACTCGAAGGGCACCGGGGTATTGTGGCGAACCACGATCCAGCTGACCTACCAAGGTCCCCGACCGTGTGACGATCCTCGCCTACTGCGCAGAGTCCAGATCGGCCCTGAGCGTCTTCGCCTCGCCCAGATAGACATGCCGGGCGACGTGGCCCTCCTCGGCGTGGTAGTGGATCAGCACCCTGATCACGCGCGGCAGCGCGCGCGGGACGGGAATCTCGCGGGCGCACAGCAGCGGCACGCTCTCGAAGCCGAGCGCGCGCGCGGCCACGGCGGGGAACTCGGCGTTGAGGTCGTTGGTGGCGGTGAAGATGCAGCTGACCACGTGCTCGGGGCGCAGCGCGTTGCGCTCCATGATCGCCGTCATGAGTTCGGTAGTGGCCTCGAGGATGTCCTTGGCGTCGTTGTGCGCAACACTGATCGCGCCGCGCAGGGCGTAAAGTCGCATCGGGCGCGATTCTGTCAGAGCCCGCGGCCGGCCCGCTCGCCCCGCCCGCGCTTGCCTCCCACACTCGAGCCGCGCGGCTCGGTACGGGGACCCAGCGCTTCGGGTGCGGCCCCAGCCTCGCGTAGCTTGCGCAGCTCGGCCTCGCCGAGGCGGCGGTGGGCGCCAGGCGCCAGCCCGCCGAGCCGCAGGGGACCGAAGGCGACGCGCTGCAGGGCGAGCACGGGGTGGCCGACGGCCTCGCACATGCGCCGCACCTGGCGGTTGCGGCCTTCGCGGATCGTCAGCTCGAGCTCTTCGCCGCCGCGGCCCACGCGGCGGACGTCCCCGGCCGCGGTGGGGCCCACGCGGCGTACCTCCGCGGGCGCGGTCGGCCCGTCCTCCAGCTCAACGCCGGCACGCAGCGCACCGAGCGCCCGCTCCCCCACGGGCCCGCCGGCGACCCGCGCGCGGTAGGTGCGCGGCACCTCGTAGCGCGGGTGGGTCAGCCGCTCGGCGAGCGCGCCGTCGTTGGTGAGCAGTAGCAGCCCGCTGCTGTCAGCATCGAGGCGCCCCACGGGGTAGAGCCGGCGCGGCTCCTCGAGCAAGTCGAGCACCGTCGGGCGGCCGTGCGTGTCGTGCGCGGTGGAGATCACGCCGACCGGCTTGTGCACGACGTAGACGACGCGCGGCTCGGGCCCGGCGAGCGGCCGCCCGTCCACCTCCACGCGGTTGCGCTCGTCCACATCGCGGGCGGGATCGCGCACGAGCTCACCGTCGACGCTCACCCGCCCCGCGAAGATCAGCGCCTCGGCGGCGCGCCTGGAGGCGACGCCGGCGTGGGCGAGGTGCTTGGCGAGGCGCATGGTCGGCTGCAACGATAGGGGGATGGATCTGGAGCTTCTGCACACGACCCTCGCCGCGCGCGGCGAGCCTGGCTTCCGTGCCGGCCAGGTGTGGCGATGGGCGGCGGGGGGCGCGAGCGGGTACGGAGCGATGACCAATCTCCCCCGCGCGCTGCGCGAGGAGCTCGAGCTGGAGGTTCCGTTCACGAGCCTGCAGCTGCGCCGCGAGGCGCACGCGCGCGACGGCACCGTCAAGGCGCTGTTCGCCACCGCGGACGGGCGGCCGCTGGAGGCGGTGCTGATGCGGTATCGAGACCCTCCGGGAGGTGGAGACCCTCCGGGAGGTGGCTCCGGGCGACGCTCGATCTGCCTCTCCTCGCAGTCGGGGTGCCCGCTGACGTGCACGTTCTGCGCCACGGGCAAGATGCGGTTCGCGCGCAACCTCACCGCCTCGGAGATCCTCGACCAGGCGCTCCACTTCCGCCGTGTGGAGCGGGTGAACCACTGTGTGTTCATGGGCATGGGGGAGCCGATGTTGAACCTCGACAACGTCCTCGCAGCGTGCGAGCGACTGCCCGACCTCGGCATCACCCACCGGCGCACGGCGATCTCGACGGTGGGCTGGATCCCCGGCATCGAACGCCTCACGGAGTGCGAGATGCCGCTGCGCCTGGCGCTCTCCCTGCACGCCGCGGAGGAAGCGCTGCGCTCGGAGCTGATGCCGGTCAACGAGCGCTACCCGCTGAGCGATGTGATCGAGGCGTGCCGCGCCTTCTACGCGCGCAAGCGGCGGCGGATCTTCGTGGAGTACGTGATGCTGGCGGGTGTGAACGACCGCTACGAGCAGGCGGTGGCGCTCGCAAGGCTGCTCGCCCCGGCACGCCACGGAATCGCGCTGACGCCGGGCGCCTCCATGCCGGGCCTCCGGGCCCCCAGCGGAGGCGCAGACGCGCGCGACCCGCAGATCTTCAAGGTCAACCTGATCCCATACAACCCCATCGGCGGGCGCCCCGCACCCCATGCCCGTCCCGCGAGCGGGACGGGCATCGTTGAAGGGGATAGGTATGCGGGTTCGAGCCGGGAGGCGATCGCAGCCTTCCGGGCGGCGCTCGAAGAGCACGGTGTACAGGCGACGGTGCGCCTCACCCGCGGGCGCGACATCGACGCGGCCTGCGGCCAGCTGGCGGTACGCGCGGCTTGACTACTGCTCGAGCGCTGGCGGGCCGCCCTCGCCGCGGGCCTCGCCGGCGCGCAGCAGCCGCTCGCGCAGCTCGGCACGCTCCTCGGGGCTGGGATCCCACTGGGCCACGTCGGGCAACTCCTCCAGGGAGCGCAGGCCGAAGAGCTTGAGGAAGCTGGTGCCGGTGCGGTAGAGCACGGCGCCGAACTGGGAGCGACCGGCCTCCTCGATCAGCCCGCGCTCCAGCAGCGTGGAGGCGGCGGAGTCGGCGCTGACGCCGCGGATGCGGGTGATCTCGGGGCGCGAGACGGGCTGCAGGTAGGCGACGATCGCGAGCGTCTCGGCCTGGGCGGGGGTGAGCGTGGCGGCGCGGGGACGGCTGAAGAGCCGCCGGGCGGCCTCCTCGGCGAGGGGGTCGCTGGCGAGCGTGTAGCCGCCGGCGAGCTCGCGCAGCTGGATACCACGGGCTCCCGGCGCGTACTGCTCGGCGAGCAGCTCAAGCGCTCCTGCAACCTGAAGCTCATCGGCCTGGGTGGAGTCGGCCAGCTCGCGAATGCTGAGCGGGTCGCTGCTGAGGAACAGCAGGGCCTCCACGACACGGGCCAGTTGCGAGCGGTCTGCGGTTCCGGCGGTGGGTGCGCCGGCTTCGAAGTCCCGCGCGGGCTCGTCAGGGGCGCTCACCGGCTCGACCAGGTGCTCGACGGAGGCAACCGGGTCCTCCCCCTCCCCCGCGGGCTCCGAGGCGTCCGCGGCGTCGCTCACCCAGCCGCTCCGGCAGCGATGGTGGAGACGTCAGCCGCGGAGGCCACGGGAACGGGCTCGGCGAGCGCATGGACGTGGATCTCACCGAAGCACTCGCTCTGCTCCCAGGCGGCCTCGCCGCGCTTATAGAGCTCCAGCAGCGCGAACACGGTGATCGCAACGGTCATGCGGTCGGCGTCCCTGACAGCGTCCTCGAAGGTGAAGCGCCCGCGGCGCAGCAGCGCGCGCAGGTGGTGAAGGCGCTCGGCGAGGCTGACGCGGGGGACCGTGATGTGGCGGAGGCTGATCGCGGGGGGCATCACGAGCAACCGGCCAACCGCCTGCCCGAGCACCACGGGGTCGAGGGTCCCCTCGGGAGGCTCGGGCGCGGCGCGCAGCAGGTGCGCGGGCGGTGGCGCAGCCCGGAAGCGCACTCCGTGCTCGCGCGCGAGCAGCTCGCGCAGGTGCCCGGCGGCGGAGCGGTAGCGGCGCGCGTCGAGCATCCGCTCCAGCAGCTCCTCGGCGGCCTCCCCGGGCTCGATGTCAAGCAGCTGCTCGTCGTCCTCGCCGGCGAGCATCAGCCGCGACTTGAGCTCCAGGAGCGCGGCGAGGAGCACGATGAATTCGGTGGCCGTCTCGAGGTCGAGCTCGCCGCGCGCCTCGAGGTGGTCGAGGTAGGCGAGCACCACGTCGGCTAGCTGCAGCTCGAGCAGGTCGATCTCCTCGCGCAGGACGAGCGTGAGCAGCAGATCGAAGGGCCCGCTGAAGAGGTCGAGGTCGAGCTCGAGGGAGGCGATGCTCACGCCGTCACCGTAGCGATCACACAGGATGGCCGGCCCGTCGCCGGGCCGACGGCCCCACGGTCACGAAGGACCACCACCGCGCCCGCGCGCACCCACTCCCATGCACTCGCGCACGTCGGCGAGCGTCCCTGAGGCAATCGCGCGCGCCTGCTCGGCGCCCGCCGCGAGGACCCGCTCCAGGGCGGCCTCGTCTGCGCGCAGCTCGGCGTAGCGCTCCCGCACGGGCGCGAGCATCGCGATGACCGCCTCGGCGGTGGCGGCCTTCAGATCGCCGTAGCCGCGGGCGTCGGCGAGGTCGGCCTCGACCGCAGCCGGCGTGCTCGAGCGGGCCGCGGCGAGGATCTCGATCAGGTTGGAGACCCCGGGCTTGTCGGGGTCGCGGCGGATCTCGCTGCCGGAGTCGGTGACGGCGCGCTTGACCTTTGCCTCGATCGCCGCGGGCTCGTCGAGCACGAGCACGGTGCCCTGCTCGGTGCCGCCGGTGGTGGACATCTTGCGGGTGGGGTCCTGGAGGTCCATGATGCGGGCGCCGATCTCGGGGATGCGGTGCTCGGGCACGACCAGCACCCCCGGTGGAGCCCCTCCCGGCCCGCCTCCGTGCGAGGTCCGTGGACCGAAGCGCGCGTTGAAGCGCCGCGCCACGTCGCGCATCAGCTCAAGGTGCTCGCGCTGGTCCTCCCCGACGGGAACCTCGTGCGCGCGGTAGGCGAGCACGTCGGCGGCCTGCAGCACGGGGTAGAAGAGCAGCCCCGCGGATACGAGCTCCCGCTGCGCAGTGGACTTGTCGCGGAACTGGTGCATCCGCTGCAACCGCCCGAGCTCGGTGACAGAGCAGAGCAGCCAGCTGAGCTCGGTGTGCTCGTGCACGTCGCTCTGGCGAAACAGGATGCAGCGCTCGGGGTCGAGGCCGGCGGCGAGCAACAGCGCGGTGAGGTCGTAGAGACTGCGCCGCAGCTCCGCCGGCTCGTAGGCCACGGTGATCGCGTGCAGGTCCACGATGCAGTACAGCGCCTCCCCCCGATCCTGCCCCGCGACGTACTGCAAGATCGCGCCGATGTAGTTGCCGAGGTGCTTGGAGCCCGTGGGCTGGATGCCAGAGAAGATGCGCATCAACCCTCAGCTCAAGGCCAAGCCGAGGAACACAACAATCGCGCGGTTGAGTCGGATCATATCGATGGCGGCAAGCATGCCGGTGCGGTCGCCGAGCTTGGACCGAGGGACCGTGGTGAGCTTGTCAACCATGAGCCTGCACGTCTCGCGCAGCCCATTGTCGGGTGAGGGCTCGACCTCCACGCGGAACAAAGGCGCATCGGTCGGATCGGTGGTGAATGGGCAGATCGTGACCGAGTCGGTATCGAAGCGCTCGTCTTGGACGATCACCGCCGGCCGCGGCTTGCCCGCGTAACCTGGGCCACCCGCAACCGTCCAGACCTCGGCGCGCTTCACTCCCCCGACCACTCGGATATCGAGTCCACAAACGCTTGGTCCTCGGCGGCGTATCGGCTGGCAGCCACCGCGCGAGACTGACGGTGCGCCTCCTCGGCGAATCGAGGAGCGCGAACATCGGGCACCCAGATCTGAATAGGCCGCAGACCTTGCTTGCGCAACCGCGCTCGATGCTCTCGTACTCGGACCCTCGAATTTGAATGGATGCGTGACATGGCCAAATCGTTACATGTAACGGTGGAGACAGCATAACGTCTCCGCACCTCACCGCACATCGATTACGTCGCCTGGCGGATGACGGGCCGCTTCGCCGCGGCGACCTCGTCGAGGCGTCGCACGGGCGTGGTGTGGGGCGCGCTCCGCGCGATCTCCGGATCCTCGGCGGCCTCGTGCAGGATCGCGGCGATCGCGTCGGCAAAGGCATCAAGGGTCTCCTTGGTCTCGGTCTCGGTGGGCTCCACCATCAGGGCCTCCTCGACGAGCAGCGGGAAGTAGACGGTGGGCGGGTGGAAGCCGAAGTCGAGCAGGCGCTTGGCGAGGTCGAGTGTCTTGATCTGAAGCTCGCGCTTCATGGGGCCGCCGCAGAGCACAAACTCGTGCATGCACAGCTCGCCGTAGGCAAGCGGCAGGTACTCCGCGACGCCGTGCTCCCGCAGGCGCGCGAGCAGGTAGTTGGCGTTGAGGACCGCTGTCTCGGAGGCGTCGCGCAGGCCCTCGGCCCCGAGCGAGCGGATGTAGGCGTAGGCGCGCACGAAGCAGCCGTAGTTACCCTGGAAGCCGCGCAGGCGCCCGATCGACTTGGATCCAACCACGGTCCCCTCGCCATAGTCGAGGTCGAAGATTGCCTCGGACCGATCCTCGCCGGCGCCACCACTGCTGCCGGGGCCGAGGGGCCGGCTGCCGCGATCCCTACGTCTGACGACCACCGGCACGGGCAGGAACGGCGCGATGCGCTCGGAGACCGCGATCGGCCCGGAGCCGGGGCCGCCGCCGCCGTGGGGCTGGGTGAAGGACTTGTGGAGGTTGAAGTGGACGATGTCGAAGCCCATGTCCCCGGGCCGCGAGATGCCCATCACGGCGTTGAGGTTGGCGCCGTCGTAGTAGAGCGTGGCCCCTACCCCGTGCACGATCCGCGCGATCTCCTCGATGTTGGGGTCGAACAGGCCGAGGGTGTTGGGGTTGGTGAGCATCAGGCAGGCCACGCCAGCGTCGGCCTTGGCGCGCAGATCCTCGAGGTCCACTCCGCCGTCGGCGTTCGTGGCAAGCTTGAGCACCTCAAGGCCGGCCATCGTGACGGTGGCGGGGTTGGTGCCGTGGGCGGTGTCGGGGGCGAGCACCTTGTGGCGGCGCTCGCCCCGGTCCTCGTGGTAGGCGCGGGCGAGCAGCACCCCGGCGAGCTCGCCGTGGGAGCCGGCGGAGGGCTGCAGGCAGACGTGCGGCAGACCGGCGATCTCGGCGAGCGCCCCCTGGAGGTTCCACATCAGCTCCAGAGCGCCCTGCGCGCGCTCGGGGTCCTGAAGCGGGTGCAGGCGGGCGTGCCCGGGAAGCGCGGCGACGCGCTCGTGCAGGCGGGGGTTGTGCTTCATCGTGCAGGAGCCGAGCGGGTAGAAGCCGGAGTCCAGATCGAAGTTGCGCTTGGAGAGGCGCACGTAGTGGCGCACGATCTCGGGCTCGGAGAGCTCGGGCAGCCGCGCGGGCGCGGCGCGGCGCAGGCGCGCGGGCAGGAGCTCCTCCGGGTCCACCGCGGGCACGTCCAAGGTGGGGCACTGGAACGCGCGCCGCCCGGGGGCGCCCTTCTCGAAGACCGTGAGCGCGGGCTCCTCGGCCCCCGCGCCCCCCCGGCGCGCGGCGTCACCGGGGCGAGCACCGCCTCCCCGCTCCTCGGCCACGTATCCCCGGTGCGTGCTCACGCGACCGCCACCTCTTGGCGCTCGGCGGCGACGGCGGCGCCGAGCGCCTCGGCGAGCCGGTCGATGTCGGCGCGGGTGCGCCGCTCGGTGATCGCCACGAGCAGCCCGCCGCGGTCCTCCTCGCGCCCGGTGAGCGCGTGCAGGTCGGCCCCGGGGGTGATGCCGTGGGCGGCGCAGCGGCGCCGGACGGCGGCGATGTCGGCGTCGAGGCGCAGCGCGAACTCGCGGACGACGGGCTGGGAGTGCGCCGCCTCGACGCCCTCCAGCGCGGCGAGCGTCTCGCGGGCGTAGTGGGTGCGGGCGAGCAGCAGCTCGCCGAGCTCGACGAGCCCGCGCCGGCCGAGCCAGGTGAGGTGGACGACGCCGGCGAGCGCGTTGAGCGCCTGGGCGGTGCAGATGTTGGAGGTGGCCTTCTCGCGGCGGATGTGCTGCTCGCGGGTCTGGAGGGTGAGCACGAAGCCGCGGCGGCCCTCCACGTCCATGGTCTCCCCGGCGATCCGGCCGGGCATCCGCCGCAGGTACTCCTCGCGCGCGGCGAAGAAGCCGAAGGAGGGGCCGCCGAAGTCGAGGCGGTTGCCGAGCGACTGGCCCTCGCCGACGGCGACGTCCACGCCGCACTCGCCGGGCGGGGCGAGAATCCCGAGCGCGATCGGATCGACCTGGGAGACCACCACGAGCTGCTCGCCGCCGGCGGCCTTCGCGGCGGCGCTCAGCGCGGAGGCGTCCTCGACGGCGCCGTAGAAGTTGGGCTGCGCGAAGATCGCCGCGCCGGTGTCCCCGTCGATCGCGGCGCTCCACGCGTCGAGGTCGGTGACGCCGCGGGCACCGCCGGCGGAGCCGGTGGTCAGGGGCACCTCGATCACCTCCACGCCGTACCCGTGCGCGTAGGTGTGGAGCGTCTGGAGCGTATGCGGGTGAAGCCCCGCACTCACCACGAACCGGCGGCGGCCGTTGTGCAGCTTGGCGAGATATCCGGCGGCGGCGACGGCGCTCGGCCCCTCGTAGACGGAGGCGTTGGAGCACGGCAGCGCGGTGAGCTCGCAGATCGCGGTCTGGTACTCGAACATCACCTGCAGCCCCCCCTGGGAGATCTCGGGCTGGTAGGGGGTGTAGGGGGTGAGGAACTCCGAGCGCTCCATCAGCATGTCGATCAGCGCGGGGACGTAGTGGTCGTACATCCCGGCCCCGAGGAAGGTGAGCTCGTCCTCGGCGCTCACGTTGCGCGCGGCGAGCGCGCGCAGGTGCTCGTAGACGTCCTGCTCGGGCATGCCCGGGGGCAGATCGAGGGCGCGGCGCAGCCGCACGGCCTCGGGGATCTGCCGGTCGAAGAGCTCCTCCACAGAGGACACGCCGATCGCCGCGAGCATCGCGGCGAGGTCGGCCTCGGTGGTGGCGGTGTAGCGGGTCATCCACCCTCAGCCTAGCCTGCGCGCCAGACCGCCTGTAGATGCCGCCCGGAGAGGGTCCGCAGCGGCCCTTCGCCGCGGTTGCACGCAACCGGCAGACGCCGCATCGGCAGTGCCGGACCACCGGCGGGGAGGCTCAGACGAGGCTCGCGACGTAGGCCGCTGCGTCCATCAGCGCCTCGGCCTCGGAGGCGTCAGCGAGCCTGATCTTGACGAGCCACCCCTCGCCGTAGGGGTCGTCGTTGACCTTCTCGGGTTCCTCGACGAGCGCCTCGTTGACCTCGACGATCTCCCCGGAGAGGGGGGCGATCACGTCGGAGACGGCCTTCACGGACTCGACCTCGGCGTAGGGCTCGCCCTGCGCGAGCAGCGCGCCGAGCGCGGGGGGCTCGCAGAAGACGACCTCCCCGAGGGCGTCCTGCGCGTACCAGGTGATGCCCAGCGTGGCGTGTTCCTGATCTCCGTCGATCCGCGCCCAGTCGTGCTCGGCGTGGTAGAGGAGGTCCTCGGGGTAGTTGGGGTCGGCCATGAGGGCTAGGGGGCCTTTCGGTAGAGCGGCCTCTCCTTGACGACCGCGGAGCGGATCTTGCCACGAACGTCGATCTCCAGGCCCGTCCACACGGCGGCGCGCTCGGCGGGAACGTAGGCGAGCCCGATCCCCACACCGAGCGAGGGGGAGAGCGTGCCGCTGGTGACGACCCCCCCGCCGACGATCGGGTTGCCCTGGCGCGCGATCCCGGGCCCGTCGATCGCGAACGGCACGAGCTTTTCTGAGGACCCACCCACCCCGGCGGCTCGCACGGCGCGCACGGCCTCGGCGCCGATGAAGCCGGTGGCCTCCTTGCAGCACCACCCGAGGCCCGCCTCGATCGGGCCGCGCTCCACCATCAGGTCGTTGCCGTACAGGTGAAAGCAGGCCTCCAGGCGCAGCGTGTCGCGCGCGGCGAGGCCCGCGGGGGTGGCGCCGCGGCGCACGAGCTCATCCCACAGCCGCGGGGCCTCGGCGGGCGCCAGCAGCAACTCGACGCCGTCCTCCCCGGTGTAGCCGGTGCCGCACACCAGCACCCGCGCGCCCCCCAGCATGCGCTCCGCGGCGCTCATCCGCGCGGGCAGCGGGGCGTCGGAGATCGCCTGCACCATTTCGCGCGCGCGAGGGCCCTGCACGGCGAGCATCGCGTACTCATCGAGGCGGTCCTCCACCTGCGCATCGAACCCCTCGGCGTGCGCGCGAAACCACTCCAGATCGCGCGCGTGGTTGGCGGCGTTGGTGACGGTGAGGAAGCGCTCGGCCCCCAGGCGGTAGGTGAAGAGGTCGTCGAGCACCCCCCCGTCCTCGCGGCAGAGCACGCTGTACTGCGCGCCACCCACGGGAATCGCGGCCACATCGTTGGAGAGCAGTCGCTGCAGCAGCCTCTCGGCGTCGGGGCCGGCGGTCTCGATCTCGCCCATGTGGGAAACGTCGAAGATCCCGCAGTCCCCGCGCACCGCGAGGTGCTCCTCGCGCACGCCGGCATACTGCACGGGCATCTCCCAGCCCGCGAACTCCATGAGCTTCGCGCCGGCGGCGAGGTGGCGGTCGAACAGGGCGGTGCGACGCATCCGCCGCAGGCTAGCCGCATTTTCCGCAGTTTGCGGAGGCTCAGCGCAGGAACGGCGGGACGTCGATGTCGTCGTCGGAGATCTCGAGCGTCGAGCGCTCCCGATCGCCGATGCGGGGCCCGCGGTCCACCGCGCGTCCCACGCGCTCGCGGCGCGCTCCGTGGCCCGGTCGATGGTCGAAGCCGGTGCCGATCACCGTGACGCGCACCTCGTCGCCGAGGTTCTCGTCGATCACCGCGCCAAAGATGATGTTGGCGTTGGCGTCGGCCGCCTCCTGGATGATCTCGGCGGCCTCGTTGACCTCGAACAGGCCGAGCTCCCTGCCGCCGGTGATGTTGAGCAGGATCCCGGTGGCGCCGTCCACGGACTCTTCCAGGAGCGGCGAGGAGATCGCGATCTTGGCGGCCTCCGCACAGCGGTTCTCCCCGGCGGCCGAGCCGATGCCCATCAGCGCGGAGCCCGCGTCGTGCATGATCGTGCGCACGTCCGCGAAGTCCAGGTTGATCAGGCCGGGGATCGTGATCAGGTCGGTGATCCCCTGGATGCCCTGGCGCAGCACGTCGTCGGCCTCCTTGAACGCGTCGAGCATCGAGGTGCGCCGCTCCACCACCGCGAGCAGCTTCTCGTTGGGGATCACGATCAGCGTGTCCACCACCTCGCGCAGCCGTTCGATCCCCTCGGTCGCCGAGCGCGCGCGCTGGGTGCCCTCGAACTCGAACGGGCGCGTGACCACGCCCACGGTGAGCGCGCCGATCTCGTTCTTCGCGATCTCCGCGATCACCGGCGCCGCGCCGGTGCCCGTTCCTCCCCCCTCGCCCGCGGTGACGAACACCATGTCCGCGCCCTTCAGCGCCTCCTTGATGTCGTCGCGCGACTCCGCCGCCGCGGCGGCGCCCACCTCGGGGTTGGCGCCCGCGCCGAGGCCGTGGGTGGAGACGTGGCCGATGTTGAGCTTGATGTCGGCGTCGCTCATCGCGAGCGCCTGGGCGTCGGTGTTGGCGGCGATGAACTCCACGCCGCGCAGCCCCGCGTCCACCATCCGGCTCACCGCGTTCGTGCCGCCGCCGCCCACGCCCACGACCTTGATCACTGCCAGGTAGCTGCCTACGCCGCTCTCCATGATGATCCGTGTGCCTTCCGCCGAAGCCTAGAGTAATAATTAAGGGTTCAGAATCGGTCTCCCACAGGAAACCAGATTTGCCCACGTTATGCAGGGAACTTCGCCCTGTCAACACACGCGACAACTTTTGCAGGATCTCTTGCAGATCGCCCGACTCTCGACCACCACCCGAGGAATGGCTTTTTGGGAGACTCAGCCTGAAGTCGAGGATGAGGGTTCTTCGGTGGCCGCCAGTGGGGTGCTTGCAACGGCGCTCGACCCGCTGGCGGTGGAGCCCCCCCTGACGGCTTCCGCGAGCGCGCTCGCGAGCGCGGCGGCGGTGGGATCGGAAGCGCTCACCTGCGCCTGAGTGGCGCTCCCTTCCAGGCCCCCCGCCGTCGTGGTGCCCGCGGCGGGCCGTTCGGGGGCACGCACGTCGATGTAGCCGGCCCCCGCGGAGCTCGGATCGGCGAGCACACGCGCAACTGAGAGCCACTTGGCGTGCGGGCGCGTGGCGTCACCGAAGTAGAGAAGCACCCCATCGCGCATCGCCACAGTGAGCCCTTCATGGCCCTCGAATGCCCGCGCCACCCAACCCAGAAGCACACGCGGAGCGGCACCGAGCACGCTCAGCTCGCTGCGCACCGCCCCATCCTGCACGCGCCCCGAGAGCAGCGGCGAGCCGCTTGCCGCGATCGCCGGCAGCGACGCCGAGAGCAGACCCGGGCCGAGCACCACCCCATCCGCGGCCACAGCCGTGCGGGCTCCGCCGGCGCTCAGCGCCGCCACGGGGAGCTGCTCGATCACGTGGATGCGCAGGCCGTGGGGGAAGCTGCTGCTCACGCTCAGATCTCTCACGACGCGAAAGGGCGCCACCGCAGCGCGCAACGCGCCGACGTTCACATTCATCGTGCTCATGCCCCGCGCCGCGCCGTTCAGCGCGGCGTCGATGCTCGCAGCGTCGGGCCCCTGCACGCCGGCGATCTGCACGTGCTCCACGGCCACCAGCGCGGAGTTGCGCAGCAACAGCCAGCCGCCCCCCAGCAGCGCCAGGGCAGCGAGCGCGATGCAGAGCCACCTCGCGATCGCGCGGCGCGGGAGCGCGAACGGCAGCGGATTGCGCAGACGACCGATCGGGGGGCGGGCGGCGAATGAGCGATCCATCCAGCAGTCTTCGACCTCGGCCGGTGAACCCCTACCGCCTCCTTGCCGTTCAGCCATGGATGCGTTACCCTGCGGGTGCTAGCACGACGATTGATGTCGCCGTCTTTGAGGGGTCCGGGCAACCGGACCCCTCTTGTATAATGCGCTCCGGTGGACTAAGGGGCCTGCCGTCCACCGGAGCTTGAGTGCAACTTTGCTTACCGCGTCAGTCGGTCAATGACCAACATGGCGACGAGCAATGCGGTTGCTAGCACGGCGATTGACTCTGCCATACCATCACCTCCTTCCTCGAGACCGATCGGCCCCGCATCGGCTGCGTCCCGAGTCCGAAGATGACCTCTACCTAAAGCTACTCAGCGCTTGGGACCCCACGGCCAGGGCACCGGCCCGAGCGTCTGCACCTCGGGCTCCAGCGCCACGCCGAAGCGCTCCAGCACGCGGCGGCGGCCCTCCGCCATCAGCGCGACGATCTCCGCGGTGGTGGCTATGCCGGTGTTCTCGATGAAGTTGGCGTGCTTGGGCGCGAAGCGCGCGCCTCCGATGGTCAGGCCGTTGCAGCCCGCCTCGGAGAGCAGCAGGCCCGCGGTGCGTACCTCTGCGAGTTGGTCGGCCCCGCACTCCGAGCTGTGTCCCCCCGATCGATCCTCGGGGTTCTTGAAAGTGGAGCCGAACGTCTTGATCCCCTGCGGCTGGGCCTCACGGCGGCGCGCGCGAAGCTCGGCCAACGCGGTTTTCACTGCCCCCGCGTCGGCGAGGGTGAGCAGGAACGAGGCGCGCGCCACGACCTCCCCTGTGCCGAGGTTGGAGCGGCGGTAGCCGAAGTCGAGGTCCCGCGGCGCGCGGCGCTCCAGGCCGCGGGATGTCGCCATCTCCACCCACTCCAGCGTCTGCGCGAGCTCGCCGCCGTAGGCGTTGGCGTTCATCCGCACCGCCCCGCCCACGGTGCCGGGGATGTTGACACCGAACTCGATGCCCGAGAGGCCCGCGCCGGCAGCGTACGCGGCCACCTTCGGCAGGCGCGCGCCGCCCCCGCACTCGAGCTCCCGATCCCCCACCCGCTCGATCTGCGCCAGTTCGCGCTCGAGCTTCAGCACGAGGCCACGCACGCCCTCGTCGGCGACCAGCAGGTTCGAGCCCGAACCCACCACCGCGACGGGTACCTCGGCGACGCGCGCCCAGGCGAGCAGCTCCAACAGCTCCCCCTCGCTGCCCGGGCGCGCGAAGAGCTCCGCCGGGCCGCCCGTGCGCACGGTGGCCAGGCGCGCCAGCGGGAAGTCTCGCTGCACGGTCGAGGGTGGCGGTGGAGTGGTCATTCCCCTCCGACGAGGCGGCGCCCCAGCGCATCGACGTCCCCCGCTCCCATCACCACGCACAGGTCTCCCTCGCCCAGTAGAGCTCGCAGGACGGGCTCGGCGTCGGCAAACGTGGGCAGCCAGTACACCCCGCGGCCCCCCACCGCGTCGGCGGCCGCCTGCGCGATCAGCAGCCCGCTCACGCCCGGATGGTCCTCGGCCCGCTCGCGCGCGGGGTACACGTCGAGCACCGCGATCGCGTCGGCCGACGCCAGCGCCCGCCCGAACTCCGCGGCGAGCAGCGCGGTGCGCGAGTAGAGGTGGGGCTGGAAGACCGCCACCAGCCGCCTGTGCTCCAGCGTGCGCGCCGCGACGAGCGTCGCCGCGACCTCGGTCGGGTGGTGCGCGTAGTCGTCGTACACCACCGCCCCACTCGCCGTGAGGCCCAACCGCTGAAAGCGCCGGCCGGCTCCCCCGAAGCCCTCGATCCCCGCGATCGCCCGATCGGCGTCGGCGCCCGCGAGGCGCGCCGCCTCCAGCGCGCCCGCGGCGTTGAGCGCGTTGTGCACCCCCGGGACCAAGAGGCGCACCTGCCGCTCCCTCCAGCTGAAGCGCGAGCCGCCGACGGTGAGCGTCAGATCGTGCACATCGTAGGGCGTAAGCGGACCGCTCCGCAGCTCCAACAGCTCCGGCCGGTCCCACACCACCGCCGACGGCGGCTTCGCGAGAAACTCGCGGAAGGCCCCTCGCAGCTGCGCGAGCGAGGCGAAGCTCGCGTGGTGGTCGAGCTCCACGTTCGTGAGCACCGCGACCTCCACCTCGAGGCTCAGCATCGAGCGGTCCGACTCGTCCGCCTCCACCACCAGCCACTCCCCCTCACCCCACTCCGCGTTCGCCAAGCCGCCCCCCACCGGGGCGCCGATCAGCCACCCTGGCTGCGCCCCGCTCGCGCGCAGGGCATGCACGATCATCGACGCCGTGGTCGTCTTGCCATGCGTGCCGGCCACCGCGATCGTGCTCCTCAGCGCGGTCAGCTCGCCCAGCAGCGCGGCGCGCGGACGCACCGGAATGCCCCGCTCCGACGCCCCCACGAGCTCCGGGTTATCGGGGGGGACGGCACTCGAGTAGAAGACCTCCGCGTCCCGCTCGGCGGGCACGTTGCGCGCGCTGTAGCCGATGCTCGCCTCCAGCACCCCATCGGCCGCCAGGCGCTCCAGGTACGGGGTGGCGTTGCCGTCCGACCCGCTCACCTCCGCCCCCAGGGCGTGCGCGGCGCGCGCGTAACCGCT
>JBIOEY010000022.1:0-23217 GCA_044446505.1 Solirubrobacterales bacterium | reverse complement strand
GGTTCGAGGCCGACGCCTTCGCCCGCGCGCACGATGCGCGGCTCCCCACCGAGGCGGAGTGGGAGCGGGCGGCAACCTGGAATCAGCCCGCGTCCGGCGAGGAGTTGGGCGGGGTTGGGCAGGTGTGGGAGTGGACCGGCAGCCCCTTCCGCGGATACCCCGGGTTCGTGGCCCACCCCTACCGCGAGTACTCCGAAGTGTTCTTCGGCGAGGACTACCGCGTGCTGCGCGGCGGCTCGTGGGCCACCAGCCCGCGCGTCGCGGGCCCCACCTTCCGCAACTGGGACCTCCCCGTGCGCCGCCAGATCTTCGCGGGCGTGCGGCTCGCGAGGGATGTTGGGTGATGGAGCCCGTTCGCGACCCCACCGTCTCGCGAGCCCCCCCCAACGGCGATGCCGCCGGTGGAGATGCCGCCGCCGGGGATGCTCCGGACCCCGCCGACATCCAGATCGACTCCCACCTCGGCGGCGCGGGCCAGCGCACCCTCGCCGAGGACGTCCTCGACGGGCTCACCCGACCCTTCAAGGAGCTCCCCCCCAAGCACTTCTACGACGCCCGCGGCGCCGAGCTCTTCGACCAGATCTGCGAGCTCCCCGAGTACTACCCCACCCGCACCGAGCGCGGCATCCTCGACAGCACCGCCGCGGAGCTCGCCCAGTTGACCGGCGCCGTCGAGCTCGTCGAGCTAGGCTCCGGCACCGCCGCCAAGACGCGCGTCCTGCTCGACGCGCTGCACCGCGCCGGGACGCTCGAGCGCTACGTCCCCGTGGACGTCACCGAGAGCATGGTCCGCGACTGCGCCCAGGAGCTCACCGAGGAGTACCCCGGCCTGCGGGTGCACGGGGTGGTCGGCGACTTCGAGCGCCACCTCGACCGCGTCCCCCCCGCCGCCGGGCCCCGCCTGGTGGTCTTCCTCGGCGGCACGATCGGCAACTTCCCCCCCGGCAGCCGCCGGCGCTTCCTGCGCCAGATCGCCGCCCTGCTCGGACCGCAGGACCATCTGCTGATGGGGACCGACCTCGTCAAGGACGCCGGCATGCTCGAGGCCGCCTACGACGACCGCCAAGGTGTCACCGCGGAGTTCAACCGCAACCTACTGCACGTCCTCAACCGCGAGCTCGACGCCGATTTCGACCCCGCCGACTTCGAGCACGTCGCGCTGTTCGACGACCGCCACGAGTGGATCGAGATGCGCCTGCGCGCGCGGCGCGACCACACCGTCACCGTCAGCGCGCTCGAGCTCGACGTGCACTTCGACGCCGGCGAGGAGATGCGCACCGAGATCAGCGCCAAGTTCACCCGCCCCCGCCTCGAGGGCGACCTCGACGCCGCGGGTTTGCAGCTCGTGCGCTGGTTGACCGATCCCGAGGATCTGTTCGCGCTGACGCTGTCGCGGCCGCGTCCGCGGGGTGTGTAGGGCTCACCGCACCTGACCACCGCCATCCGCACCCACGTCTCTTGCGGGGTGCCGTGGCGCAGGTCACTCCGTCACTCCGTCTCCGCCGGCCGCTGATGCGGGGGCGCGACATGCACCTCCACATCGTGGCTGTGCAGCGGCCGCGCATCGGCCTCCCAGGGCCGCCGCTGCTTCAAGCGCAGATGCACCTTTCCAGGTTGCAGCGCCCGAATCGTGACCACCTCCGGCGCGCTGGCGCCGACCGCGGTGCTCAGCGCGTCCTTCGGTAGCGGACCGCGGCGCCATGTGACTTCGATGGCCGCCGAGTCGCCGTCGAGCTCGTGCTGCCATACGTACCCGGCCGTGCCCAGTCCCGGCAGGTCGATCTCGCGCACCTCTCCGGCGGCGAGATCGACCCGTCGCGGGGGATCTTGGGGGCTACCGGTGATGGTGGTGGTGATGGGCACGGATGCCGCCGGCCGCCCACATCACATTGTCGATTCCGCACTGGCCATAGCCGATGCGGAAGAAGCCCGCTTCGCCCCAACCGGTGCCCCAGGAGTTCTTGGCGATCCAGTAGCTCTGCGCATCGTCGTAGCCAACGATGCAAACACAGTGCCCACCGACTGGATTGCCCGCGACATGCCTGTAGACACCGCTGCGGTAGTGCATGAAGTCTTCATAGACGGTGAAGCACGCCGTGGTGGGCCCGATTGTCGAGAGGAAGTTCTTCATCTCAGGGATGGTGGTGGGCTTGCTCCAACCGGAGATCCTCGTGAGGCGATTCTGCCAGTCGCTGCAGAGTTTGCAGGGCTGGTCGTTGGGCGTGTAGGGGAAGCACTCCTCGTCCACGACACCGGTCATCATCGAATTGTAGGCGGGGTCGGGCCACCAGCCCCCCGCCGGGCAGCGGCCGGCGCCGGTATTGGGCCCGTAGCAGAAGAAGAGGTGCGCCTCCGAGAGATCGACCGCGTAGTTGGGGTCGTTGTGCCTGATCCGCACGAGGCTCTCCACGGGAGCGATCGAGCCGAAGGCGACACACGAGCCGCAGCTTTCCTGATTCTCGATCGGGGTGACGAAATTCCGTCCACCGACGCTCCGCCAGTCGAAGCCCGCCGGCGCGGCGATCGGCATCTCCGGCATCTCCGCCACGGCGGCTCGGGCGATCGCCTCGGCCTCCTCGAGCGATGGTTCCTCGGGACCGGGCACATAGCCCACGCGAGCGCTCGCCTCCATGTCGGAGAGGGCCGACTCGGATGTCTCGCCCGCCTCCCAATCCGCCTCGGCGGCGGCCTCGATCTCTTTCTGTACCTCCTCGATTCCCAGCTGCATGTCGACTCCCTCCTTGTAGGACGTCATTGCGCCGGTTGGGCAGAGCCTTCAACCGGCGGAGTGCGCGGATTCGCAGATTTCTAGCAAATAGAAATCTTAAAGTCAAGATAGTTCGAGGATTTATTCACAACTTGGCTCCATGCGCCCGCTGGTGCCAAGTGGCAGCGCAACCTCTTGCGAAGTTGCCCGGCGCTTGGGGTAGGCTCCCGTCCCATGCGGATCGACGGCAGCTCAGCGATCGTCGTCGGCGGGGCCTCCGGGCTCGGCGAGGCCACCGTGCGCCGCCTGCACGCGGCCGGCGCCCTCGTGACGATCGCCGATATCAACGCCGAGAAGGGCCAGGCGCTCGCCTCGGAGCTCGGCCTCGAGTTCGTCGCCTGCGACGTCCGCGATGAGGAGCAGGTGCAGGCCGCCGTGGAGCGCGCCGCCGCCGCGGAGGGCGGGCTGCGCATCGCGGTCTGCTGCGCCGGCACCGGCTGGGCGCAGAAGGTCGCGGGCTCCAAGGGCCCGCATCCACTGATGCCCTTCGAGACGATCGTCCAGATCAACCTGATCGGGACCTTCAACGTGCTGCGCCTCGCCGCTACGGCGATGATCGCGGGTGAGCCGCTCGATGACGGCGAGCGCGGGGTGTGCGTCAACACCGCCTCGATCGCCGCCTACGACGGGCAGGTCGGTCAGATCGCCTATTCCGCCTCCAAGGGCGGGGTAGTCGGCATGACCCTCCCCGCCGCCCGCGACCTCGCCCGCTACGGGGTCCGCGTCTGCACGATCGCCCCCGGCCTATTCGACACCCCGCTGCTCGCCGCGCTCCCCGAGGAGGCCCGCCAGAAGCTCGGCGCCGGCGTCCCCTACCCCCCGCGCCTCGGCCAGCCCGACGAGTACGCCCAGCTCGCCTGCCACATCGTCGAGAACCGCATGCTAAACGGCGAGGTCATCCGCCTCGACGGCGCGCTGCGGATGCCCCCGCGGTAGGCGGCGCAGACTTTTGTCCGATGGCGTTGAGCACTTCGGCTAGAATGAGGTTGTGAGCACCACCTCCCGCACTTTGCTCGAGCCCGGCCATGAGGCCGAGTGGGCCGAACTCAACCGTGAAAAGCGCGAGTATCACCAGCGTACCGCGCGCGCGATGACTCCATCTGAGCGCATCGCGCAAGGTCAGAAGCTCTCTCAGCAGGCTGTGAAACTACTGGCTTCGACGATACGCACCGGCCATGTCCCAGGACGAGCCTTCTGGTCCTGACCTCGATGGTGTCGTCGCCGACGCCAATGCCGTTGGGCTGCAATATGTGGTGATCGGCGGCTTCAGCGTCATGGCCAACGGATTCCTGCGGGCAACCAAGGATTCCGACCTGCTGGTGCCCGATGGCCAGGAGACCGACGAAGCGATCCTCCGTTTCCTCGACCGGACCGAAGCAACCCGCCTGCGCGATGGCAAGGTTCTGACCCAAGAGGACGTGGCCGGTGCCCATCACCTGCGTGTCAGCAGTCGCCATGGCATTGTTGACCTCATGCGCGGAGGGCTGCCACCGCTGGACTACGACACCGTCTCCGAAGACGCCATCGACGCCGAAGTCGGCTCACAACCTGCTCGTATCGCAGGTCTTCGCAGCATCGTTGGCTTCAAGCGTCTCGCGGGACGTCCCCAGGATCGCCGCGATCTCGAAGAGTTGGAGTCATTCCACGGCGAGCTCCCGATCGAGTCGATCCCAGGGCTCGACACCTGAGCCCGGATCAGCCCACCCGCTCCACCAGCATCGCCATGCCCATGCCGCCCGCTACGCACATCGACTCGATGCCGTAGGTGCCGTCGAGGGTCTGAAGGTCGTTGATCAGCGTGGTCATGATCCGCGCGCCGGTCATTCCGAAGGGGTGGCCGAGGGCGATCGCTCCTCCGAAGGGGTTGAGCTTCTCGTCCTCAATGCCGAGCTCGGCTTTGCAGGGGACGATCTGGGCGGCGAACGCCTCGTTGATCTCGACCACGTCGATGTCGCTGATCGCCATCCCCGTGTTCTTCAGGAGCTGCTGGATCGCGGGGATCGGGCCGAGGCCCATCAGCTCCGGGCGGATCGCCACCACCGTCGAGGCGAGGATCTTCACTTTCGGCTTCAGGCCCAGCTCCCGCGCGCGCTCCTCGGAGGTCACCAGCAGGGCCGCGGCGCCGTCGTTGAGCGGGCAGGCGTTGCCCGCCGTCACCGTGCCGTCCGGCTTGAAGGCCGGCTTCAGCGACGCCAGCTTCTCGAGCGTCGTGCCGGGGCGCGGGCCGTCGTCCTTGGTGACCACCTGCTCCGGGATCTCGATCTCGTTGCCCTCCCGGTCGGTGTCCTTGTGCGCTGGCGCGGTCACCGGGACGATCTCCACGTCGTAGTGCCCCGACTCCTGCGCCGCCACCGCGCGTGTCTGGGAGATCAGCGCCCACTCGTCCTGCGCCTCGCGGCTCACGCTGCACTTCTCCGCCACGTTCTCCGCGGTGAGGCCCATCGGGATGTACACGTTGTACAGCGATCCCTCCGAGCCGTCCAGCTGCGGGTGGAACTCGAACTCGCCCCCCTGCGTCGCCCGCGAGACAGCCTCCACGCCGCACGCGATGTACGTGTCGCCCTCGCCCACCTTGATCGCGTGGAACGCCATCCGCGTCGTCTGCAGCGAGGAGGCGCAGAAGCGGTTCACGGTCGTGCCCGGCACGTGGTGGTCGATGCCCGCCAGCAGCGCCGCGTTGCGTCCGATGTTGTAGCCCGACTCCCCCTCCGCGAAGCCGCAGCCCATCATCACGTCCACGATCGAGCTCGACTGAAGCTGCGGGTTGCGCTCCAGGATCGCCCTCAGCGGGATCGACGCCAGGTCGTCGGCGCGTACGGATTTCAGCGACCCCTTCACCGCCCGCCCGATCGGCGTGCGCACGGCGTCCACGATTACGGCATCAGGCATTCGAAGCTCTCCTTGGTCGTTTTGGGCGGGTGGGCCCCGATATTTCTGCCACCCCACCTCCCCTTGCGGCAGCATGCATCTTATGACACAGCGCCGATCCGGCGTTCATGGGCGCTGGACTACAAATCCAGGCGCGACACGCCGAGCTCGTCGAAGCCCACGTGGTGCGCGAGCTCGTGGCGCACCGTGCGCACCACGTGCTCGCGCAGCAGGTCCGGGTCGTGCCCGAAGTCCCGCCGCAGCGTGTCGCGGAAGATCACGATCCGGTCGTGGGTGTCGTCGCGGCGGGTCTGCCCCCCCTGATAGAGGCCGTACGCCCCCGCCTGGCGGCCCTTGTCGGAGATCACCACCGGCACGTTGCGCAGCGCGTTGCGCAGCAGATCCGGGAGGTCGTCCAGCGCGTCCCGCACGAGCTCTTCGAAGTCCTCGTCGTTCAGCGGGTCCAGTTCCATGAACTCCGCTTCTTCGGGGTCCACCGCCAGCCCTTCGCGTCCCAGCTCCTCCGCGCGGCGCACGATCTTTTCGAACTCCTCCTCGGACTCCGGGTCGTGCCACCCCGCCATCCGCACCGCCACGAACGCCACCGCCGTCATCAGCAGCGCGATCGCCGCGAGCCCCAGGACGACGTCCTCCACCACCCGCACCGCCCCCACCGTGCTGAAGCCCTGCCCCACCACGATCACCACGAGACCCAGCGACAGCGCAATCAACGCCGCCAGCCCGATCCTGCCCAGCTGGCCGAAGGCGCTCCGCGACCTCGACGAGCGCACGGTCGGCCCCGCCCCTACTGTTTCAACGTACGGGCAATAACGAGCCGCTGGATCTCGTTCGTGCCCTCGTAGATCTGGGTGATCTTCGCGTCTCGCATCATGCGCTCCACCGGGTACTCCTTCACGTAACCGTACCCCCCCAGCACCTGCACCGCCTCGACCGTCACCGCCATCGCGGTGTCCGAGCAGAACACCTTCGCCATCGAGGAGTACTTCGCGCGCTGCGGATCCCCGCGATCGGCCATCGCGCACGCCTTGTAGAGCAGCTCCCGCGCAGCCGCCGTGCGTGTTTCCATATCCGCCAGCTTGAACTGGATCGCCTGGAAGTCGATGATCGGCTGGCCGAACTGCACCCGCTCCCGCGCGTACCCCACCGCGTAGTCCGTGGCGCCCTGCGCGATCCCCACCGCCTGCGCCGCCGCCCCCAGGCGCGTGCGCTCGAGCGTCCCCAGCGCCACCCGCAGGCCGCGGCCCACCTCCCCGATCACGTTCTCCTGGGGCACCCGCACGTCCTCGAAGATCGGCTGCCCCGTCGGCGAGGCGCGGATCCCCAGCTTGTGCTCGAGCTTCCCCACGCTGAACCCCGGCCGGTCCGCCTCCACCACGAACGCCGTGATCCGCCGGCTCTCCCGGTCGGTGACCGCGAAGCAGATGTAGAAGTCCGCCACCCCGAGGTTCGTGATCCAGTTCTTCGTCCCGTTGATCACCCACTCCTCGCCTTCGCGCACCGCCGTCGTCTTCATCCCCGCCGGGTCCGAGCCCGCCTCGGGCTCTGAGAGCGCGAACGCCGGGGACCACTCCCCGCTTGCGCACCGCGGCAGGAAGCGCTCCTTGAGCTCCTCCGAGCCGAATAGCTGGATTGGCAGCGTCCCCAGCTCCTGCACCATCAGGATCAGCGCGCACGCCGCGTCCACCTTCGCGATCTCCTCCACCGCCATGTTCAGCATCAGCGTGCCCGTGCCCGTGCCCCCATACTCGATGGGAAAGGGCAGGCCCAGCACGTCCTGCTCGGCCAGCAGCTTGCGGATGTCCCAGGGGTATTCCGCCTTCTCGTCGATCTCCGCCGCGCGCGGCGCGATCTTCTCCCGCGCGATCTGGCCGATCGTCGCGCACAGGTCGAGGTGCTCCTGGGGGATCGTGTAAACGTCGCCGATTGCCTCCATATCCCTGATCCTACTAGCCGCTACGCTCCCTCGATGACCGCCGGCCCCGACTCATCCGAGATCGCAATCGAGCCCGCCCGAGTCGTTGAGTGGCTCTCCGTTGATCCCAGCCTGCAACTAATCGACGTGCGCGAGAACTACGAGCGCCAGGCCGGCCACATCAAGGGCAGCCGCCACATCGAGCTGAACCAGCTCACCGCACAGGCCGCCACGATCGCCACCGACCGGCCCGTCGTCTTCTACTGCCGCATCGGCAGCCGCTCCGACATGGCCGCCCAGGCATTCCGCGCGTCCGGCTTCCACGCCCACTCCATGAGCGGCGGCCTCGTGCGTTGGGCCCAGGAGGGTAGGCCACTCTCACCGGCGGATGGCCATGTCGCCGACCACTGACCGACACCACTACAAGAGGAGATCCACATGGAGGCATCCGAGTACCCCAAGGTGAGCACCGGCGAGGGCTACGCCGTCGGCGACCTCGACGCGCTCGGCGAGGGCTATGGCTTTCGCAAGGTCCGCAAGGGCCTCGGCGTCACCGCGTTCGGCATCAACGCGATCGTCATGCCCCCCGGCTACAGGTCCGGGCGCCACTACCACGACACCCAGGAGGAGCTCTACTTCGTGCACCGCGGCACGATCGAGATGGAGTTCGGCGACGGCTCCACGCACCGGCTGGAGGAGGGCGGCTTCGCCCGCGTCGACGCCGCCACGGTCCGCAGCGTGCACAACGTCGGCGAGGGCGACGCGATCTACCTCTGCACAGGCGGCAAGGACGGCTACGTCGGTCGCGACGGTCGCATGCCCGAGGGTGAGCAGCGCGTCAGTGGCCCACCCGGGGTCGCCCACTGAGCCACTCGGCAGCGCGGATGCTGAACATCGCGCAGCGGGCAAAGGTCCCGCCGGTCACTTCAGCAGCCGTTTTACTTCGCGTTGGTGCTGCTGCCCGAGGGAGGTCTTCGTCGGCCGGATGCCGATCGCGTTGTCCATCGCGGTGGCCAGCGGCATCCACGTGAGGATCAGATAGGCCCCCACCGCGAGCGCCGTGCGGCGCAGCGCGCGCGAGCGGGAGAGCGCCACCATCGGCAGCATCCACAGGACATACCACGGCAGCACCCAGCTCAACGTCACGAGCAGCGCCACCGTCGCCCAGCCCGACGCGCTGAGCGCGTCCCGCCACCGCCACGCCAGCGCGGTGCAGCCGAGCACCGAGAGCAGCAGCGCCGCCAGCAACAGCGTGCGCATCGTGTCCGTCTCCCCCCCCTGGCCGAGCGCGAGGCCAAGCACGTTGGGCATGCTCATCGGGATCGCCAGGCGGCCCTGCGTGCCGAGGTCCGGCAGGTGCACCCCGAACGCCGCCGCGCTGCACGCCCCCAGCACGAGCCCTCCCGCAGCCAGTCCCAGCATCACCTGCACGAGGCGGCGCGGGGCCCTCAGCAGGCTCGCGATCAGCACCGGGACGAGGAGCCCCGCCGAGGCCTTCAGCGCGATCGCGCCCGCCAGCGCCGCGCCCGCCCCCAGTTCCGGGGGAGCCAGCGGGAGCAGCCAACCGCGCACCCTCGCCACACCGCCCGTGTGCTGCGCCCCCTCTGACGCGGCCCACGCAGGGGGAGCCCCCTCGGGGACGATCGGCACGGCGGGAGCCCCCTCGCCGATGGGCCGCGCGGCGGACGCCCCCTCGCCGAAGCCCGGTGAGATCCCGGGCGCACCGGCGCGCAGCAGCAGGTAGAAGGCGAGCACGATCAGGAACACCATCAGGAAGTCGTTGTGGTCTCCCCCGAGGCCCCACACGAGCACGATCGGGTTGAGGCCCACCAGCACGATCGCCCGCACGGGGTCCAGGCCGAGGAGACGCGCGCACCTCCACACCAGCAGGATCGTCCCCAGGCTCGCCGCCACCAGCAGGCATTTCAATGTCCACAGCGAGCCCGCGATCCCGAGCGGCACCACGGCGTAGGTGAGCAGCGTGAACAGCGGCCCGTAGGGACTCAGCAGTTTGTGCCAGTTGCTGAGGAAGAAGCTCGGATCGCTGTGGGGCTCGAGCACCGGGATCGTGGTGTAGGGGTTGAGGTGGTGCAGCATCCCCATGCGCCCGTAGTTGATGTAGTTGAACACATCCGTCAGCGCCAGCGGGGGCGAGAGGAGGAGGATCGCGTGCACCCCCACCACCGTCGCGATCGCCCACCGCGCCCGCAGTGCAGGGATGTACTTCAGGCCCACGAGGTACGCCACGTACATCACCACCATCGCGCCCGTGAACAGCGACTTGATCGTCTGCGGGCTGCGCGTGAACCACGGCCACAGGCCCCCCAGCGGCCCCGCGAGCCAGCGGGGGAAGTAGCCGTAGTGGCTCGGCGCGGAGAGGGTGCTCGGGCGGTCCGCCGCGGCGAGCACGATCAGCGCGACGCACACCACGATCGCCCCCAGCGCGAGCGCCCCGATCGCGGTCTCCCTGCGCACGCGGGTGCGCACGCCGAGACGGCCGTTCGACGCGGCGCCCCCCTTGTGGATCGAGGCCCCCCGCGGCGCGCCCTCCGGGTCGCCCAGCCGGGAGTCCCGCAGCGGGAGTGTGGTCGCGTCGCTCGCCATAAAAAGGGGACCCGGTGAGCCGGGTCCCCTTAGATTAGTGTCTTCCGCGCCGCTGTCTTCGGCGCTTCCGGCTTAGATGGCGCTGACGTTGACGGCCTTCGGCCCCTTGTCGCCCTGCTCCGGGTCGTAGGACACCTTCGCGCCCTCCTGCAGCGAGCGGTAGCCGTCGCCGTTGATCCCCGTGTGGTGGACGAACAGATCCTTGTCCCCGTCATCCGGGGTGATGAAGCCGAATCCCTTGTCGTCGCTGAACCACTTCACTGTGCCGGTAGGCATGTGACTCTTCCTCCACGATTCGTGCGTGCTGCTGCGCGGAGGATGCTGCGAAGAGCTTCGACCTGCGAGAGCTTGCACTGCTTTACGCCGGCCTTTTTGCCGGCCCAACGGCAACGACGGTAGCACGTACGACCGCGATTGTGTTCTCAAATTGTTGAGCGCTCCACGGGCGTGCGGCTGCTATTAGGGTTGATCCGTGGGACCCAAGCCTTCCGAGCCCGACCCGGCCCTGCTCAGGCCGCTGCTCGCAGGCGCCTCGCCGCCCCTGAGCGCCGCGCAGGCGGTCGAGCGGCTGCGGCCGTGGGAGCCAGCCGCCACCGAGCGGGGCGGGCGCAGCGAGCGGGACGAGCTGCCCCGGGTGCTCCTCAACATGGCGTGCACCGCGGATGGGCGGGCCACCGTGGGCGGGCGCTCGGGGCCAATCGGCGACCGGGGCGACCGGGAGCTCTTCCATGCGCTGCGCACCGCCGTCGACGCGGTGCTCGTCGGCGCGGGCACGGTGCGCGCCGAGCGCTATCGCCGCCTCGTGCGCGATGAGGGGCACAGGCGTCTGCGGCAGGCGCGCGGGCTGGCGGAGGAACCGCTTGCGTGCATCGTCTCCGCCGGCCTCTCGCTCGGCCCCGAGATACCGCTGCTCGCGGACCCCGCCGCGCGGATCGCCGTCCTCACGCCCTCCCTCACGGGTGAGCTATCCGGGAGCGCGGCCCCCGTCGAGTACGTGCGCGCCGCGCGCGAGGGGCAGCTCGACCTGCCCGCCGCCCTCGCCGAGCTGCGCACCCGCCTGGGGGTGCGCACCGTGCTGTGCGAGGGGGGCCCGCACCTGAACGGGCAGCTGTTCGCGGCGGGCCTCGTCGAGGAGCTGTTTCTCTCCCTCGCCCCCAAGCTCGCGGGAGGCGCCGACGCGGGGGGCTCGCTACGGATTATCAGCGGGCCCGGGCTCGAACCCCCGGTCGAGCTGGAGCTGCTCGATGTGCTCGAGAGCCACTCCCAGCTGCTGCTGCGCTACCGCGTGGGCGGAGATCGAGGAGCCCGCCCACCCGCACGGTAGGCGGCCGCTGCGCCCGCCTGCTCCTCGCCGCGCTCTTGCGGAGACGAGCCTTCCGCGCCCGCCTGCTCCTCGCCGCGCTCTCGCGGAGACGAACCTTCCGCGCCAGCCTGCTCCTCGCCGCGCCCCTCGCCGAGGCGGCCCTTGCCGGTGTGGACGGCCACGCTGAGCACGACGCTGTTGGGCACGAGCACCGAGCCCTCAGCGGTGGCGAATGTGGTGTAGAGCAGCCCCAGTGAGCTTACGACCCCGTCGATCTGCCCCGCCAGCGGCCCGCCCTGGAGGCGCACATGGTCGCCCACTCGGAAGGGGCCCGCGCTGAGCAGCACGGTGCCCGCGATCAGGTTGCCGAGGGTCTGCTGCGCGGCGAGGCCGAGGACCACGGCGGTGAAGGCCCCGCCGAGGGCGAGGGTGCGGGCTTCGACGCCCGCCACGCCGAGCGCCACGAGCAGCGCGACCACCACGGTCGCGAGGCGGATCAGGAAGCCGACGGTCCCCGCGGTGGCGGGGTCCATGCGCCGGAAGAGCGCCGGCCCGAGCGCCTGGCCGGCGTCGCGTGCGATCGCCCAGCCGAGGATCAGCAGCGCGATCGCGGTCACGATCTGCACGGCGGTGTCGGCTCCCGGCATTTTCGCCTTGCTGATACCGAACAGACTTTCGCGGTGGTCGTAGACGATCACGACCGCCACGAACAGCACCCCGAGCACGAGCCCCTCCACCCGCGCGCGTTTGGCCGTGCGCGGGCTGACCTGTTCGAGCAGGCCCACCTCCCGCCACGCCTGGCTGCGGGTCTCGAACATCTTCGGCGGGGTTTTCGGCAACGGGGCTCGGGGCATGGCTGCCAAGATAGCCAGATGCACTTGAGCGGACCCGAGCTCGGCCTCGCGGTGTCGGTGTTCCTGGCGTGCACGGTGGAGGCCGTGGAGGCGCTGACGATCGTGCTCGCGGTGGGGACGACGCGCAGCTGGTCCTCGGCGCTCGCGGGGGTGGGCGCGGCGTCGGTGGCGCTGGCGGCGGTGGTGGCGGCGCTCGGCCCGGCGCTCACGAGGCTGCCGATCGACGTGCTGCGCGTGGCGGTGGGCGGCCTCCTGCTGATCTTTGGGCTGCGGTGGCTGCGCAAGGCGATCCTGCGGGCGGCGGGCCTGAAGGCGCTGCACGACGAGCGGGCGGCCTTCAGGGAGGAGGTCGAGGCGGCCCGCGCCGCGGGCGCCCGCCATCCGGGCTGGGATGGCTACTCGTTCGCGATCGCCTTCAAAGGCGTGCTGCTGGAGGGGGTGGAGGTGGTGTTCATCGTGCTCACCTTCGGCGCCAATCAGCACCGGGTGGGTCTCGCCGCGGCGGCGGCGGCGGCGGCGCTCGCGCTGGTGGGAGCGCTCGGCGTGGCGGCCCGCGCGCCGCTGGCGCGGGTGCCGGAGAACGCGATGAAGTTCGCGGTCGGGGTGATGCTCAGCTCGTTCGGGATGTTCTGGGTGGCGGAGGGCGCGGGGTTCTCGTGGCCGGGCGGAGACGCCGCGCTGCTGGCGATCGTCCCGGGGGTGGCGCTGATCTCGCTGGGGAGCGTCGCGGTGCTGCGCGACGTCCCGGCGGTGTAGCCTTCCCGGCGATGAGCAGCTCCACCTTGCGCAAACTGGTCGTGCCCGCGGTGATCCTTGGGGTCGCGATGATCGTGGTGGCGGTGGTCTACTTCGTGACGCCCGAGCACTCGCTGCCCTCGTTCTTCCCGGGCCACGCCTCGGCGTCGAGCGCGGAGGCGAACCACCACCACACCAAGCACGGGATCGCCGCGCTGGTGGTGGCGCTGGCGTGCTTCGCGTTCGCGTGGTTCCAGACGGGGCCCAAAACGCAGGCCGCCGGCTCAGGCGCCTAGCCTTCCAGCGCGAAGACCAGCGTGCAGAGCGTGCCGAAGCCGATGCAGTAGTACCCGAAGGGGCTGAGGCGGTTGGTCTGGAAGAAGCGCATGAGGAACTTGACCGCGAGGAACGTGGTCACGGCGGCGCAGAGGCCGGCGACGAGCGCGGGGCCGCGCACGCCGTTGCCCTCGGAACCGAGCAGTTCGGGCAGCTTCAGCGCGGCGGCGGCGAAGATCACGGGGGTGGCGAGCAGGAATCCGTAGCGGGCGGCGTCCTCGTTGGAGAGGCCGGTGAGCAGCCCGCCCCCCATCGCGAAGCCGGAGCGGGAGATGCCGGGGATCAGCGCGGCGGCCTGGGAGGTGCCGATCGCGATCGCCTGGCGCCAGCTGCGCTTGGCGATGCGGGCGTCGGCGTCGCCGAGGTAGTCCCCGACCTGCGGGGGGCGCCGGCGCAGCCGCTCGAAGACGAGCAGCGCAATCCCGTTGACGATCAGGAAGGCGGCGGCGATCGAGGCGGAGGCGAACAGTTTGCGCAGGGTGTCCTGCAGCAGCAGGCCGACGATCCCCGCGGGGATGGTGCCCACGATCAGCAGCCACCCGAGCCGCGCGTAGACGTCGTCCTCGCGGATCTCGCGCATCCGCAGCGAGCGGAGGATCCCCCGGACGATCTTGATCCAGTCCTGCAGGAAGAACAGCAGCAGCACGATCGCGGTCGCGAGGTGGGTGGCGACGAGGAAGGTGAGGAAGTAGGGGGCGTCCTGGTGAAGGTTCCAGCCGAACAGCCGCGGCAGCACGACGGCGTGCCCGAGGCTGGAGATCGGGAACGGCTCGGCCACCCCCTGGGTGAGGCCGAGGATCACAGCCTGGAAATATGAGATCAGGTGGTGCACCGGCGCGAAAGCTTATGGAACGCCCCGGCGCGAGCGCGTTGCCACGATGCAGCTGGGTGGCGGGGGGGTCTTTTTTTGGATAGCCCTGCGGGCCGGGGGTCGGTCTGTGGCGTACCCGTGCGCGGGGCGGGGTCGAATCGCACCGCAGCACGACACTGCACGACGTCGAGCCGGCGACCTTCGAGCGCAGTGCGGAGATGCGCGAGTCGCGGACGGGATCACCAGCAGTGTCATGCGGTCCACCCCGCGGTCCTCCAGCTACCTGCACCCGCTGGGGAGCGCTCCCCCGAAACTCGTCGAATGGCTTCCAGAGCGCCGGGGCAGCGCGCCCCCATCACCTACGACGAGCTGGCGGCCACCCGTCAGGTCCCGGCGTTGAAGACCGCCGCTCCGAACGCTTCGAGCTTGGAAAGGCTCGCGTAGCCGAGGTGCCCGAGGCCGAAGAGGTCCTCGACCGTGCGCAGCAGTGAGAAGTCGTTGAACGGTTCCTGGTTGGTGGTGGCGGGCTTTACGTAGGGGGAGAGCAGCAGCGCACCGACCTGCCCGCCGCCGTTGGGGGGCAGGCCCGCGATCGGCGCCTGGGCGGGCGGCGGCAGGTTGGGGAAGCGCGGCTCCTCGCAGCAGGAGCTCGAGTCCGCGAATTCGCCCGTGGTGGGCGCCTCGTCGACGGTGATCAGCAGCAGCCCGCCATCCTTGTACGCCTTCGAGCGCAGGATCTCGGGAACCACCTTCTTCAGGAAGCCGTCGGCCGCCGGCAGCCCCGCGGGCGCCGCGGGCGCCGCCGCCGCGCAGGGCGTTGGACTCCCGTCGTGGCAGCGGTCGGGGACGATGTAGGAGAAGCTCGGCGTGCGCTTCGCAGAGGCCAGATCGCCGCTCAGCCTGCTCAGCGCGACGTCGTCGGCGGCGCACGCGGGGGAGTCGATCACCGAGTGGAAGTAGACGAAGGGGTTGCGGAACGTGGCGTAGGTCTGCCCGGCGGGCGGCTGCGCGGCCGCGGTGGGGTCGGGGGCTCCCAGGGCAGGATGCCCGCAGGCGGTTGGCTGGCCGGCGCCTTCGCCCATCCCCTGCAGGTACGCCCGCCATGTGCGGTGCTTTGTGCTCAGCTGCCCCGCGAGCGTCTGGGTGGCGCGCGGGTAGACGCAGCCGTGGCCGGCGACCTGCTGATGGGCGCCGACCGTCGCGGGCGCGATGTCGGCGTAGGTCGCGCAGTTGGCCGCCGTCTCCGCGGTGGGCCCCTGGCCGCTGATCAGCGCGATCTCGTTGGCGAGCTGTTCGTGCGCGACCGCGTAGTAGCGCACCAGCAGCTCGCCGCGCTTCTCAAGGGTCCGCGATAGGTAGGGCGCGGTGGAGGAGGGCCCGAAGACCGCCGCGTAGGGCTCGTCGGAGAGCATGATCACGAACACGTGCTTGACCGGCGGGAGCCCCGAGCTCGAGCCGCCCCCTGAGGAGGAGCCCGCGGAGCCCCCGCCGGAGGAGCCGGAGGACCCGCCGCCGGAGGAGCCCGATGATCCGCCGCCGGAACCGGTCGAGGAGGAGTGCTTGCCCGACCCCGACGGGGACGTGGAGGTGGATGTCGAGCTGCCGGCCCCTTCCGATTCCGGGGATAACTGTTCGGATGCGGAGGGCGTGGGTTCGGATGTCGAGGGCGGCGGTTCGTTCGCCGGCTGCGAGGAGGAGGGCGTCGAGACGGCCGGCGCGGCCGGGGGAAGGACCAGCTTCAGGCGAGGGCGCGCGAACGCCGCGAGGGTGCCGCTCGCGGGCGAGCCGGAGACCCCTCCCAGGAGCGCCCCGAAGCCGAGAAACACCAGCAGGAGCAGCGCCGATATCCCGAACGGGGGGCGCGTCGGGCCAGCGGAGGGCGCCACAGGCGGTAGGGCGCCCGGCGCTGTTGACCCTGGCGGAGGCGACCCGGGCGGAGGCGACCCTGGCGAGTCCCCGCCCGCGGCGGCGCTCTCCTCCACGCGCAGCCGCTGCTCGACCTCTGCCAGATCGGCGTCGCGCTCCTGGAGCAGCGCGGCGCGCCGCAGGAGCACGTCGAGGCGGAAGTGGTCGCGGATCGCCATCTCGTACGCGAGGCCGCCGAGGTCCCAGTGCAGTTCGGTGACCTGCGCGGCGAGCTCGTCGCGTCGGCGGCGCAGGTCGGAGATGTTCTCGCTCACTCGCTCAGCCGGTGGAGACCACGTTGGGCAGGCTCTTGGACTTCTGCTCGTAGCTCTGCCCTTTGCCCGATCTCAGGTTCTGGATCACTGGTGGAGCGGCGTGGGTCGCGCCCGAGGAGGACGAGCCGGAGCCGTGGGAGGCACCCTGTTTGGAGCCCTGTTTGGAGCCCTGCTTGGAGGAGGAGTGGTTCTTGGCCGATTCTTCGGGCGTCGGCGCGGGGGTGCTCGGAGTGCTCGTGGCGCCCGCCGCCGCGCCGGGCTGGGCCACGGTGATCACCTGGACCGGGGCAGCGGCGGGCTTGGAGTTGGCCGAGTGACCGATCAGCACACCGACGCCCATCGCCAGCAGCAGGACGCCGACGCCGGCGATCAAAGACACCGTGTTCGCACGCTGTGCAGTCCCCGGAGATCCCGGCGCAGGTGGGGCCGTCGCGGGCGATGGAGATTGGGAGTCCCCCCGAGCCGGAGGCCCACCGAGGAGGACGCTGCTCATCGGGGTGCGGCGCTCACCGCACTCCAAGCAGTAGCGCTGGTCGGCCGCCAGCGGCGCACCGCACGCGGCGCAGAGCTCCGCGGCGCCGGAGGCGGGCGGTGAGTCGGCGATCATTTCAGTGGACAGGAGGGCTACCTACCTTGATGCTCGTGCCCTGGGGAGGGGCGACTGATGCGAACGCACAGCGCCCAGGCCGCTCTGCGGTTCGCGAACATGGTCGATGCATGGTCCCCGCCAGTCGTGACCATTTGGTGAACGTGGAGCAGACAACAGCTTCTTCACAATTTCTTATCCACCGCATCACCGAACCTTCACCTAGGTCGAGGGTGGCCCCACTAGCCTCGCGCCGCCAGTGGACGCCCACGCACTCCGCCCAGACGCACTCCGCCCAGAAGATCATCGAATCGGAGGAACCCCTCCCGAAGGGGCGATCGCGTCCCTGCCCGCCCAGGAGAGCAGCCCCACGCTTCTATACGGCAATCTCGAGATCCGCCCCGACGAGATCCAGGTCCTCGCGGATGGCGGCCGCGTCGGGCTCACGGTGCGTGAGTTCCAGGTCTTCCTGGTGCTCGCCGAACACGAGGATCGGGTGGTGCGCAGGACCGAGATCTACAGCCGCGTGTGGGGCGGGGAGATGAAGCGCCGCGACCGGTCGGTCGACGTATTCGTGCGCAAGGTGCGCAACAAGCTGGCTCGCGCCTGCCCCGAGTGGGAGTACATCCACACCCACTTCGGGGTCGGCTACCGCTTCGCGGCGGTGCCATCGACGGGACGTGATTTGACATGAGGAGATCTGCAACCTTCCTGAGCCTGGCGCCGCTCGGCGCGCTGCTCGTTGCGCTGCTGGCGGGCGCAGTACCCGCGCCGGCCCCCGCTTCACGCGCCGCCGCTCCCAGGCCGCCGCTCGCGTCCACCGGGACCGCCGCTCACATCGGCGATTCCACCGCCGTGCTCAATGGAACGGTCAATCCCCACGGCCTCGAAACGACCTGCTACTTCCAGTATGGGCCCACCGCCGCCTACGGCGCTCAGACGCCCACCGTCGCCGTGGGCTCGGGCGCCGCGGGGGTCAAGGAGAGCCAGATCCTCAGCGGGCTTCCGCTTGGCACCCTCTACCACTATCGCCTCGTGGCGATGAGCTCCGCCGGCACGTTCGAAGGACGGGACCGCACGTTCACCACAAAGCAGATTCCGCTCAAGTTCGTGTTCACCAACCTGCCCAAGACAACGGTGTTCGGGAGCCCGTTCTCGGTCGCGGGCACGCTGACCGGCACGGGTGGCGCCGACCACCAGGTCATTCTGCAGGCCAGTGCCTTCCCCTACCTGACCAGCTACACCGACGTCGGCGAACCGCAGAGCACCGACGCCGGCGGCGGCTTCTCATTCCATCTTGCGAGCCTCGCGCAGGCCACCCGACTGCGCGTGCGAACGCTCGACGCGCTGCCCGTGTACAGCCCGGTGGCAACCATGCACGTCGCGGTGCTCGTGACCCTCCGCGCGCACCCCGCCGGAGCGCGGGGGATCGTTCGTCTCGACGGCACGGTCAAGCCCGCTCAGGTGGGCGCCACGGTTGTATTCCAGTGGCTGAAGCCCGGTCACGGTCCAGTGAAGGTGGGCAGCGCCATAACGAGGAGCGCCACCGCAGGCTTCTCGCGGTTCAGAGCAGTGGTGAGCATCCGCCACGGAGGCCAATACCGCGCGCTCGTGAAAGTCGCCAACGGCAGACAGATATCGGGCTCAAGCAACGCCGTGATCCTCCACGGGGTTCCGGCGCACGTGCGGAAAGGGAAACGGAAGCGGAAGCGCTGAGACCTGCCGTCCCGCTGAGAGCCTGCCCTGTCGTCAAGCCTTCCGGAGCACCAGGTGAACGGAGTGGGTCTGTCTCCGCGATGCGCCCGGGAAGGTCTTGAGAATTGTCAGCGCGGCGTGCAACCGCCCGCGATCCGCGCCCAGGAGCAGGCGCCCGACCAGGAGCAGGCGCCCGACGGGGCTCAAACGGAGCCTCACCGACGAGGTTCTGCCGGGCGCGATCGAGAATGAGGTCTTGCCGATGGTCGCGGTCCTGAACCGCCGCCTCCCCTGCATCTTGACGGCGAGCGTCAGCCGGCCGCGGCAGGCGACCACTGCGATGCACCTGAGCCTGACGCGCGCCCGTCCGCCGCTCACGATGATCCGCGCGCGGGTGAGCAGCACCCGGCCGCCTGCGGCTCGGGCCGCCGCCACGCCGCCTTTCGCGGATACCGTCGTCGCGAGCTGCGTCGCGGGGGTTGACGTCGTGGTCGCCGGCAGCGCCCCGCTCGTGGAAGGCGTTTCGGGCGTGGACGGCACTTCAGGGGTGAGCGGCGGGTCGCCAAAGACCCACGCCGCCCCGGCTTTCCCCTGGTCGTTGATGCCGCCGATCAACGCGGTGGCGCCATCGGTGGAGAGCGCGACGCTCCAGCCGAACTGGCCCTTGCCGCTCTCTCCACCGCCGGTGAGCTTTTCGCCCTGCTGCGCCCAGGTGGAGCCCGAGCGCGTGAACATCCACGCCGCGCCGAGGCCGCCGCCGTCTTTGAAGCCGCCGATCAATGCGGTGTCGCCGGCGGCGGACAGCGCGACGCCGTCGCCGAAGTAGCCCCCGCCCGCCTCCGCGGCACCGGTGAGCTTTTCGCCCTGCTGCGCCCACGTCGAGCCCGAGCGCGCGAACACCCACGCCGCACCCACGCCGCCGCCGTCTTCCTGGCCGCCGATCAACGCGATGACGCCATCCGCCGACAGCGCAACGTCCTGGCCGAACTCGCCCTGGCCGCTCTCCGCGGCGCCGGTGAGCTTTTCGCCCTGCTGCGCCCAGGCCGAGCCCGAGCGCGCGAACACCCACGCCGCACCCACGCCGCCGCCGTCCTCGCGGCCGCCGATCAACGCGGTGTCGCCACTGGCCGACAGCGCGACGCTCCAGCCGAACTCGCCGGCGCCGCTCTCCCCGCCCCCGGTGAGCTTTTCGCCCTGCTGCACCCAGGTCGAGCCCGAGCGCGCGAACACCCACGCCGCGCCGACATCGCTGTGATCCACCGAGCCCCCGACCAACGCGGTGTCGCCATCCGCCGAGAGCGCCACGCCGCGGCCGAACCAGCCGCCCCCGTTCTCCCCGGCGCCCACCAGCTTCGCCTGCTGCGTCCAGGTGGAGCCCGAACGCGTGAACACCCACGCCGCACCCAGGCCATGGGTGTCGTTGGTGGCGCCGATCAGGGCGGTGTCGCCATCCGCCGAGAGCGCCACGCTACGGCCGAAGTGGCCTTCGCCCGCCTCTTCGCCGCCCATCAGCTTCGCCTGCTGCGTCCAGGTGGAGCCCGTGCGGGTGAAGACCCACACAGCGCCCGCTTCGCCGCTGTCGCGGGGGCCGCCGATCAGCGCGGTGTCACCGTCCGCCGAGAGCGCCACGCTGCGGCCGAAGCGCCCTTCGCCGGACTCTTCGCCGCCCGTGAGCTTCGGGCCCTGCTGCACCAGCGGGCCGGGCTCGCCGGCCAGGCCATCGGAGAGGGCCGTGCCGAGCAGCAGCGCCGAGAGCAGCACGGTGGCAAGCGCCACGCGCCGCAGAACCGAGCGTCTGGCCACAACGGGTCCGATGGGGAGCACTATTCGATCGTTCATCAAAAAGCGGGTCCGCCGTGCGCGGGACTGGCAGCACCGGCCGACCCACGCACACGCGGTGCTGTATCTAACTCCACGCACCTCCCCGTAAACCAGCATTTCACGAGATGTTCACAGTCGGACAGGCCAACACGCCCAGGCTCGCGGGGTGCCGGTAGACAACCTCAGTGCCCCCGCCAGCATCGAGGAGCCCGCCCAAAGCCCCACCGGGTCGGCTGGAGTCGTGAATCGCCACCCTCAGGTTCTCATGCTCGGGATGGGCTGGTTTCCGGGAACGCTGGGGGGGCTGGACCGCTACTACCGCTCCCTGTTCGAGCGGCTCCCGGAGGCGAGGGGGGTGGTGATCGGGCCCGCGGAGGACGCCCCCGAGGCGATCGACGCCGCAGCGCGCCACGACCTCCCGCTTGCGCGTCGTCTCTGGGACTTCTGGCTGGCCGCGCAGCGCGCGGCCCGCGGCGTCGAGGTGGTGGACGCGCACTTCGCGCTGTACGCGGCGGCGCCCCTGCTGCTCGGAGCGCTGCGCGGGCGCCCGACGGTGTTCCACTTCCATGGGTCGTGGGCTGAGGAGAGCCTCGCCGCGGGCGACGTATCGCGGGTGAAGCTCGGGCTGCGCCGGGCCCTGGAGCGCCGGGTACTGCGCCGCGCAGACGCGCACGTCGTGCTCTCGAGCGCCTTTCGCAGAGTGCTCGTCGAGCGCTACGGCGTGCCCCCGTGGGATGTGCACGTGTGGACACCTGGGGTCGCGCTCGATGTGTTCACCCCTGGCGACCAGTCCCGGGCGCGCGCCGAGCTTGGCATCGATCCCGCCGCGTTCGTCGTGGTCTGCGCCCGGCGCCTGGTGCCCCGCATGGGAATCGACACGCTGCTCGACGCGTGGGGCAAGCTGGAGCACGAGCTCCCCGACGGCTCGCTGCTGCTGCTGATCGGCGACGGACCGCTGCGTGGCGCGCTGGCCGCCCGCGCCACGCGCCCTCCGCTCGCCGGCCGGGTGCGCGTTATGGGCCGCCTCTCCGACGCCGAGCTGATCGACGCCTACCGCTGCGCCGACGTCGCCGCGGTGCCGAGCATCGCGGTCGAGGGGTTCGGCCTGGTCGTGCTCGAGGCGGCGGCCTGCGGCACGCCCAGCGTGGTGAGCGACGTGGGCGGCCTGCCGGAGGCCGCACTGGGACTGGACCCATCCCTGGTCGTGGCCCCCGGCGACGCCGGGGCCCTCGGCACCCGACTGCGGGCGGCGGCCCGGGGGGCCCTGCCGAGCAGGGCGGCGACGCGACGCTACGCCGAGCGCTTCGACTGGCCGGCGGTCGCCGAGCGCCACCGCGCCCTGCACCGCCGGCTCGCGAGCGGCACGCGCGACGAGCGGCTGCGGGTCGTATACCTGGACCATGTCGCGCGCCTCTCGGGCGGGGAGATCGCCCTGCTGCGCCTGCTCCCCCATCTCGAGCGGGTGAACGCCCACGTGATCCTCGGCGAGGAGGGGCCGCTCGCGGCCCGGCTGCAGCAGGCCGGCATCTCGGTCGAGGTGCTCCCGATCGCCGCCGCTGCCCGCGAGCTGCGCAAGGACACCGTGCGTGTTGGTGGCCCCTCGCCCGCGGCGCTCTTCGACGCGCTCGCATACGTCGCGCGGCTCGCGCTGCGCCTGCGCCGTCTGGCGCCCGACCTGGTGCACACGAACTCGCTGAAGGCCGGCGTGTACGGCAGCCTCGCTGCGCGCGCCGCCGGCGTTCCGGTGGTGTGGCACCTGCGCGACCGCGTCGCCGAGGACTACCTTCCGCGACCCGCGGTGCGCCTCGTGCGGCACCTCGTCCGCCACCTGGCCGACGGCGTCCTCGCCAACTCCGCCGCCACGCTCGGCACGCTCGCGGACGCCGACCGGGGCCGCGTGCACCGCGTCCTCCCCGACTCGGTGGAGCTCTCCCGCTACCCCCGCGTACCCGCCTCGCCGGCCACGACCTTCGGGATGGTCGGGCGCATCGCCCCGTGGAAGGGACAGGATCTGTTCCTGCGCGCGTTCGCCACCGCCTTCCCCACCGGCGCGGAGCGGGCGGTGATCGTGGGAGCACCGATGTTCGGCGAGGAGGACTACGAGCTGCAGCTGCGCGAGCTGGCACGGCGGCTCGGGCTCGCCGAGCGGGTGGAGTTCCGCGGCTTTCGCGAGGACGTGTGGCGCGAGCTTGCCGGCTTCGACGTGCTCGTGCACGCCTCGGTGATTCCCGAGCCCTTCGGCCAGGTGGTACTCGAGGGCATGGCGGCGGGCCTCGCAGTGATCGCACCCGACGAGGGCGGCCCGGCCGAGGTGATCGCCGACGGGGAGACCGGGCGCCTCTTCCGCAGTCGCGACCCGCACGCGCTCGCCGCCGCAATGCGAGCGCTGAGCGAGGACCCCGCCGGGCGCAAGCGCCTCGGGAGCTCCGCCCTGCGTGCCGTCGAGCTGTACCACCCTGCGCGCCTGGCCAGTCAGCTGGAGCAGGTGTACGACCACGTGCTGCGCGAGGCAGGGCGCGGCGCTCGCCTGGACGGCTGGGGCGTGGGAATGGCCCCGCGCGGGTAGTCCTATGAGTAGCCCCGGAGCCCCGCCGCGGCGGCGCACCCACAAACGTCCGTCGCTTCGCATCTGCGTCAAGCGCCCCTCGGAAAGCGCCGACCGGCGTAGAGAAGAGCTGCTTCTGCATGCCTCTCTCCCGCGATGCACCCGACCGAGACCCCCAT
>JBIOEY010000021.1:0-24265 GCA_044446505.1 Solirubrobacterales bacterium | reverse complement strand
GTCCGGTGCGGCCGCTCCGCGGCGATCTGCGCCACCCGTGATGCTCGCCGTGCCACCAGCACGGCTGCGCTCACGTGCGTCGCATCTCATCCACGGATCGACCACCCCGATCCCGCCATTTATTTTGTCGCGAACCCTTAATGATCGAGGGCCCGCACTGGGCGGGCCCTCGATCTTCACTGCCGCTCCGTCCTACTTCTTGTGCTTCTTGCTCCTCTTGTGCTTGGTGGCCAGATGCGCTTTCTTGCCTTTGGCCTTGCCGTGGCCCTTGGGCGGATCGGCCAGCGCTCCTGGGACCTGGGGGCCCAGCAACTTGCTCAGCGCTTCTATTTCTCCTTTGCGCTTCGCCAGTTCTTCTTCGTTGCGTTTCTTGGTGGCCGCTTCTTCTTCAGCGCGTATTTTGTTGTTCGCTTCGATTTCTTCGGCCGTCTTTTTTTCGGCTACTTCTTTCGCCGCTTCTTTTTCGTGCTGCCTTTTTTCAGCGGCTTCTTCCCTTTCCTGTCGCGCTTTTTCAGACGCGATTTCCCTTTCGTGCTGCTTCTTTTCTGCTGCTTCCCTTTCAGCGACCGCTTTTTCTTCTGCTGCTTTCTTTTCGGCGGCTGCCGCTTCTTCTGCCGCTTTCTTTTCAGCGGCTGCTTTTTCTTCCGCTGCTTTCTTTTCTTTCGCCCCGATGTTCGTCGAGAAGTCGACGAGGTGATCGCGGATGATGCCCTCGTTTTCATACCGAACGGTCAGATCGACCGACGAGGACGTGCTGTTGACCAACTCGACCGCGGCCAGGCCGAGCGAGTTGGTGGTCTCGCAGAGGCGACTCGAACCTGCGTCGGCCGGATCCCTCACCCAGCTTCCGCTCAGGTCGACCTCCGAGCCCATGCCGAGCAGCCCTTCGGGATCTTCGAGCATCTGGCTGAACGCGTAGACGCCGGCTTCCTGCTGTGCGTGGAAGCAGACCGTCTCATGGACGATCGGACGCCCATCGATGTCCTGCGCCTTGGCGACCAGGATCCGTACGTTCTGTTCGTTCGGACCGGGGCCCTTCGGGAACTCGAAGAATTCCTTTTCCCACATCGACCTGACTTTCTTGACCACCGGCGTTTCGGAGGTCTGCTGGCTGTAATCGACCGACTGGTACGGATACACCGCGGTGGCCGAGATCGACGATTCGCCGATGACTTCCTTGAACAGGTTCTTCAGGTCGCAGCCGCCGTCGGCGTTCTTGATGATCTTGCCCGCTTCTTCTTCTCCGGCTTTGGAGAGCACGGGCAGGTGGTTGAGATAGAACCCGTCGCCCGGCGTGTACGTCACGTACGCCTCGCCGCGCTCGTCCGTGTAGAACGTTTCGGTCAACGGTCCACCCGGAGTCTGGTAGTTGCTCGGGTCCGCGTCGGTACGCCGCAGGCATCCCGTCGAGGATGGGCTACGGTTTTCCTTGCTGGAGACCGAGGTCCAGAACGTATACGGTTCGGGGTGTTTGTTCAGGAACGCGGGGAAGTCCCCACCGGGGCTCGGTCCGTCGATACCGGACGCCTCAGGCACGCCACGATCGGTGGATGGGATGTACGAGCCGTAGTACGGGTTGTACAGGTTGCCACCTGCTTCGGCGTTGCCGTCGAAGTTGTGGCTGTAGATCAGGGCCTTGCTGGCGCCCGAGATCTGGCCCACACCACCGAGGCTCGAGCCGCCTTCGTTGCCTGCGATGCTCACGTCGACACGCAGGGCGGGCATCGGGGCGTCATCAGCGTTGAGCCTTTCGTCGCTGAGGAGCGTCGCGTTGGCGGCCTCCGGATCGAACGGTCCGACGGTCGCGGTTTTGCCCGAGGTGTAGTTGCTGAACGCCAGCCGGAGGTAGTCCGCGCTCAGCGGATTGTTCCCGGGTTCGGGTGCGTTCGGCGTCGTGCCTTCGCTCGGAGTTCCGTGGATGTCCCACAGACTTGGATCGCTGCCCTGCGGTTCTTTTTCTTCGGAGCTGGTCGCCAGTGTTTTGGCCAGCGTTGCCCAGCTTTCGGGAAGGGTGTAGCTCGCTTCGGGGAGGATGTTGTGCAGCGAAGAGCCCAGTTCAACCGGGAAGCTGCCCGTCACCTTGATCTGCACCAGACCCTTGTCCTGATTGGGCGCCGTCGACGGTTCGAACGGAGAAGGAACGAATTCGCCGTTACCGCTAGGGTCGCCCAGGAAATTCGCCAGGTTGGAGTGGCCCGTGGGGCTGAGCTGGCTCTGGAACGTGTTGTCCCCCGAGGGCACATTGCTTTCCGTACCGACCTCGGCCATCGTCGGCTTGTTGGTCGTCAGCCAGATCACCAGGAACTGGTGCGAGTACACGATCGCTCCAGTTTCTTCGTTGGTGACGACCGCCCTGATCCGCGCCAGACCGGGATTCAGCCCCTTGTAGTCGATCTTCACGCATCCAGCGTCGATCGATGCCTGGCTGCTTTCCGGGCTCGGGGCGAAGAAAGCCGAGGACCCGGGGTCGGGCGCCGGTAGCTGAGCCGCTTCGGGCCTACCGGACCAGTCCTCGAGCTGATAGTTGACGGACTGGCCGGCTTCGTCGCTGGTGTCGATGAGCGGGTCGCACGCCACGAGACGCACATGCTCGCCGACCCACGCCACATATGGGATGTTGGCGCCCTGCGGGCCGTCGGCTTCGGGCCCCTGGTTTGGAGCGGCAACGGCGCCTGCCGTGAGCGAGCCGAGGGCCAGCACCGCCGCTCCTGCCGCGGATACAAGCCCCGCGATCATTTTCCTTTTGCGTTGTGGTCGCATTTTTGTGCGAACTCCTCCTTGAATGAGTGGACTAGGTGCCTTCCAAACCGACAGACGTCATACGACGCTTACAAATGCACGACTACCGTCCAGACAGACCTGCAACGGCATATCAATGAATGCGGCGGGATACTATGGCCGCGACCGGCGCTCCACAATCGCCAGGTGGGGTAGTCTTTAGCCCCTGTCAAACGGATGGGTAGGCCACTACCCCAAGTGACATACCCAATGAGAATCCGTAGCACTGGAGCCGAAAACTCCGCGGCACGGCACAAGCGATCAACTTGCGGGTAGGTGATCGGATCGAACTACCGGCTGATCGCCTTCGGCTGTATTCGAGCCTTCAGATGGATCTTCCTGCTGACCACGGCCCACGGCCGCGGTGCCCCCCACGGCTTGCATCGCTTGCACGCGGTTGCACACGCCCAGCTTGGAGTAGATCGTCCGCAGGTGAAACTTGACCGTGTTCGATGAGATCGTCAGATGTGTGGCGATCTCCTTGTTGCTCAACCCGGAGGTGAGGAGATCGAGGATCTCGCGCTCCCGCGCGCTCAGCGTCGCGAGCGGTGCATCTTGCTGGAGCGACGCCGCCTGCCAGCCGACGGGCATCACCGCTCGGCCCTCGAGCACATGATGTAGAGCGAGGATCATCTCCTCGACGGTGTCGGACGTGAGCACGACGCCCTCCGCCTGCTCGTCGATCGCACAGCGGACCACGGCCGCAGTTGCGACCTCGCACAGCAGCAGGATCTTCAGCTCCGGATGCGCACGCTTGATCTCAGCCACCGCCTCCGGACCGGTCTCGAGGTCGTCGGTGTAGACGATCGCCGCCTGCAGGTTCAGCTCGCCTGCGCGCGATACGGTCCTCAGCTCGCGGCAGCTCGGGTAGGCGCCCACCACCCGATTTCCGCTTTTTGTGAGCATCCAGGCGAGCGCCTCGGTGGCGAGCGCTCCAGCTCCACCGACGATTGCGATCCTGGGCTCAGGTGCCGCCACTGGTCATCTGCGCATGCTGGTTGGCCGCCTCGACGCGATTGCGCACCCCCAGCCGCGAATACAGAGCACGGACATGGAACTTGATCGTGTTCGGGCTGAGCTCGAGATCCATGGCGATCTCCTCATTGCCCCGGCCCTGGGCGATGAGGGCGAGTATCTGACGATGACGCGGGCTCAGGCCCGGCCGACCTCCCGGGTGCGGGGCGAGGACCCGCTGCCAGCCGGCGGGCATGACGGTGCGCCCGGTGGCGGTGTAGGCGATCGCCGCCCGTATATCCTCCGTCGAGTAGCTCTTGAGGAGGACTCCACTCACCCTGTGCTCGATCGCGCAGCGAACCACTTCCTCGCAGATCTCCCGGCAGAGCATCACGATCCTCGACTCCGCGGGCGGCGAGCTCAACATTGCGACGCTCCTATGGCAGTCACCGGGACCGCCTCTGTCGCAGTCGAGCAGGAGCACCGCCGGCGGGATCTCCCACTCGGCCGCCACGAACTGGGCGGCGGACTCGAATGTTCCAAGCACATTGAGCCCATCCTGCGCCGTGAGCAGGCTTGCGGTGGCGTCCCGCAACAGACGTTGCCCGCCGATCAGCGCAAGCGTGACGGCTGGGCCGGGACGAGCAAAGGGCGATCTGGAGGGCGACCATCCTCTCCACTCGCCCGGTACTCCCGGAGCTTTCGTGACGATCGCAGGCGAAGCAGAGACGACGGCTTCCGAGCCCAAAGCTCGATCTCGGCGCAACTCGTTTGTCTTCGACGGCATGTTCAGCATTTCAGTGCGCTATAAGCCTGTCGCTTCCTGGCATTCGCCCTACTATCACCCGGCCAGGGGAAGATCCATAAGAGCCGAAAAATATAGGACTTTAGTCTTGAGCCCAAGGCTGGATAATTTTTTCAGTCGGAACCATATCACTCTGAGACAGATTCCGGCGTAAGGAGGCGTTTATCCGGTCGCCCGGACGACAGTCGTCTACCAGCCCGGCCAGCCCGATGTTGAGCGGCGAGATGCTGGGTTCCCTGTGGTTGCCCTCCAATGCTCTCTCTTGCGCATCCTCCCAGCAGGCAGGCGGGCCGGCATCCGGGTCCCCCACTGGGGAAAAGCACATCCGTAGTTCTCCCCGCCAAGGGCGCACCTCGACACCATGGGTCTCCGGGGCCGTGCGACGCTCGCCGGGCGGCGATGCGAGAGACTTGTGGGGATATGCGTCCCGTCGATCGCCACAGTGCGGTAGCTGAGGATCTTGCGCGCGCTGGTGGGCGCGACGCTCCTGTGGAGATCGTCGCGTACGACCCCGCGTGGCCGGCGGCATTCGCAGCCGAGCGAGAGCGGCTCGCACCGCTGCTGGGGGACGGGGTGGAGCTGCACCACTTCGGGTCCACCTCAGTCCCCGGTCTGGCGGCGAAGCCGGTGATCGACGTGATCGCGCTGGTGGACGACTTCGATGCGCCGATCGCCGCGCTGGTGGAGCGCGGCGGCTACCAGTACCCGGAGGCGTTCAACGCGACGCTCTGTGATGGTCTTCGCACCCGCCCAACGCGCGTATCGTTGCTCCCGGGCGCTCCCCGCAGACTCAGTAGTCACTGAGGACCAGGGATCTGGCTCTCCAATGCCTTCTGGGCAAAGCGCAGCATCCCGAGCGTGACCCACGGCAGCTGCCCGGCCCTGACGCGTAGGTTGACCTCGCCGTTGGGCCTGACCACCTCGACGAGCGTGATGACGCGACCTATCTGATAGTCGTCGCCGAAGTCCGCTTCGATGCTATCCATCTCACTGGCCACTTCCTGCATGAGCCTTGCCCGTGGGTCGAGCTGCTCACCCTCGTCTCCCGTATCTCCGCTTCCGGTGCTTGCCATCTCAAGGACCTCCAATCGAACGAATAGAGCGAGTCATGCCAACCGTCGAACGCGCCGACGTCATCATGCTCGATAATGAATGTTATGTAAAGTTATCTTGCTTGACGTGGAGTTTGGCCGTGGGACCCGATTCCTCCGGTCCCACGGCCCCATGTTCGTCGAGAGTCGCTGGGTGCGCCGGCTATCAACTGAGCTTGGCGGTCCAGGTTTTGCCCGAGGTTAGTTTGACTTTTACGGTGCTTGTGAATTCTGCGGTGGCTCCACCAATTTCACCTCTCCGGATCGGTGCAAAAGCCCTGCATATGCCCTGCTTTTGGATGCCGACGCTCCTCAATAGAAGTCGGAAACATCCAAGCGGGCTCGCGAGCTCTACGGCGTCGCCGGCACCACGACGAGCGGGCCGTCGTGCCTAGCAACCTTACGATCACGTAAGGATCAGTTTGAGGCGGGGGCCTTCAAATGGGTTTGGATGAGCCGGCCCTTGGGGCCGGCTGGGTTGGCGACGTAGGCGTGGTCGGGGACGATCGCGCGTGGCGCTCGGACGCGTTACGCAGAAGCGGCGCGCTCGAGGGCGCCGGCGGGTGCGATCCAGACGCTTGTGAAGCTGAGGGCCTTCGCGAGGCGATCGTAGTGGTGGTCGTAGTGCAGGACATCGACGCCGGATTCCTGCGCTGCCGAGGCAATCAGGGCGTCTGCGATTGGAACGCGGTGCTTCCCCGACCCACCTGCGGCAAGGTCGCGCAGCGCTCCGATCGCGGCCCGTTGGGCTGAGACGGCGACGGGTATGTCGCGCAGAAGCGCCTGCTCGGTCTCCAGGGTCGCCAGCTCCTGCCTATCGCGCGCCGAGTACAGCAGCTCGAGTGTCACAATCGAGCAGGTGGCAATCTGCCCGCCACGCAGCGCCGCTGCCCACAGATCCCGGACGAATGGGTGCGAGGCGCGAGCCCACGCGGAGGTATCGGCGATCAAAACCCTGCCCCCGAACGGGGGCTCCTCGCTCACTGCCCCATGCCCCAAGCAAGCTCATCGATTCGCTGGGCCACCTCGACGTCGAACCCGGGATCGGTCGAGGTCGACCGATCGATCAGACGCTCGATCGCGTCGGCCTGCCGCCCGTGCTCGGCGAGCAGATCCTTGGCACCGCGAATCGCCAGATCGTGCACAAGCGTGGCGGCCGGCTGGTTGGGCTCGAGTAGAGGCGCGACACGGTCCAACGCCTCCGCCAATGCGAGATCCTTGGTGACGGGTATCCGGGCGAAGCGTGTCGGCATGGCCTTATGGTAGCACCGCGGTGAGACACCTATACGGACGCGGCGCCTGCGTAGCCGGCTGAGGCGAGGAGGATTGAGCACTGCAGCCGTTGAGATGGATGCCCATGCCTCACACCCCCAGCGAGCGGCCGACGATCTCCTTCATGATCTCCGTGGTGCCGCCGTAGATGCGGGTCACGCGGGCGTCGGCGTAGGCGCGGGCGATCGGGTACTCGAGCATGTAGCCGTAGCCGCCGTGCAGCTGCACGCAGCGATCCACCACGCGGCCCTGGAGCTCCGTGCACCACCACTTCGCCATCGCTGCGTCCTCCGCTGAGAGCTCGCTGCGGCCGAGCGCCAGCACCGCCTGGTCGACATAAACCGTCGCGAGCTCGATCTCGGTCTTCATCTCCGCCAGCGCGAAGCGCGCGGACTGGAAGGAGCCCACGGGCTGCCCGAACGCGGTGCGCTCCTTCACGTAGTCGAGCGTCCAGTCGAGCGCCGCCTGTGCCGCCGCCACGCCCGCGATCGCGATCGAGAGCCGCTCCTGGGCGAGGTTGGAGACGAGGTAGCGAAAGCCGCTCCCCTCCTCCCCCAGCCGGTTCTCCACCGGCACCCGCACGTCGGCGAAGAACAGCTCCGCGGTGTCCTGCGCGTGCATCCCGACCTTCTCCAGGTTGCGCCCGCGCTCGAGGCCCGCCATTCCTCGCTCCACGACCAGCAGCGAGATCCCCCGGTGGCGCTCCGAGGGATCGGTCTTCACCGCGACGATCACCAGATCAGCGTTGATGCCGTTGGTGATGAACGTCTTCGCGCCGCTCACCACGTAGTGGTCCTGCTCGCGGCGCGCGCTCGTGCTCATCGAGGCGAGGTCCGAGCCGATCCCCGGCTCGGTCATCGCGAGCGCGGTGATCAGCGAACCGTCCGCGATGCCCGGCAGCCACCGCGCGCGCTGCTGCTCGTCGCAGTAGCTCAGGAAGTACGGGAGGCAGATGTCGTTGTGCAGCGTGATCCCCAGGCCGCTGCCCGCGACGCCCGCGTACGCCACCTCCTCCACGAGGATCTGGTTGAAGCGGAAGTCCCCCACCCCCGCTCCCCCGTACGCCTCGGGGACCGCCATCGCGAGCATCCCACGCTGCGCCGCCGTGGCGAATAGCTCCCGCGGGACGATCCCCTCCCGCTCCCACTGTGCGTGGCGCGGCGCCACCTCGGCGGCAAGGAAGCGCCGCACGGACTCGCGGTAGTCGCGGTGCTCGTCCTCGAAGATCGTGCGCTTCACGACGGCCGCGAGATCCTCAAGCGACGGGCGGGCGCTCCGCGACCCGCGCGCGGGCCCCCCCGGCCGGGGCAGCGCCTCGCGGGGCGCGCCGCGTGGAGCCTGACCGCGCGATCACGGCGCCGGCGGGCGGTACACCGTCACCACCGCCGCGCCGCCCAGCCCGATGTTGTGCTGCAGCGCTGCCTTCGCGCCGTCCACCTGGCGCTTCTCGGACTTCCCGCGCAGCTGCCAGGTGAGCTCCGAGCACTGCGCGAGGCCGGTCGCTCCGAGCGGGTGGCCCTTGGAGATCAGGCCCCCCGAGGGGTTCACCACCCAGCGCCCCCCGTAGGTGGTCTGCTGCTCCTCCACCAGCTTGTGGCCCTCCCCCTCGCCGCACAGGCCGAGCGCCTCGTAGGTGATCAACTCGTTCGCGCTGAAGCAGTCGTGCAGCTCGATCACCTGGATGTCCTCCGGGCCCAGCTGCGCCTCCTCGTAGGCCTGCTGCGCCGCCTTGCGGGTCATGTCCGCGCCGACGATCTTGATGCAGTCGGCGGTCTCGTCGAACGTGGAGGAGAGGTCCGTGACCATCGCCTGGCCCGCGATCTCGATCGCCTGCTCCCACAGCCCGTGCTCCTCCACGAAGCGCTCGCTCGCCACGAGCGCCGCCGCCGCGCCGTCGCTTGTCGGGGAGCACTGCAGCTTCGTCAGCGGGTCGTGGATCATGCGCGCGCCTTTGATGTCCTCCAGGGAGTACTCCTCCTGGAACTGCGCGTAGGGATTGTTGACGGAGTGCTTGTGGTTCTTCCACCCGATCCACGCGTAGTGCTCGGGCGTGGAGCCGTATTTCTGGATGTGGTCGCGGCCCGCGTTGCCGAACATCTGCGGCGCGAACGGGGACTGCTCGAGCTCGCGCAGCTCGATCATGCGCCCCATGTGCTTGTCCAGGGCGGGGGTGCGGTCGGTGTACTTCATCCCCAGCGAGCCCTTCTCCATCTTCTCGAAGCCAATCGCCAGGCCGCACTCGATCAGGCCGCCCTTGACCGCCTGGCGCGCGAGCCACAGCGCGCTCGAACCGGTCGAGCAGTTGTTGTTGACGTTCACCACCGGGATCCCCGTGAGCCCCAGCCCGTACACCGCGCGCTGCCCGTAGGTCGAGTCCCCGTAGCAGTAGCCCGCGAACGCCTGCTCCACGAGCTCGTAGGAGATGCCCGCGTCCGCGAGCGCCTTCGAGCCCGCCTCCAGCGCCCAGTCCGGGTAGTCGCCCTCCTTGGTGCCCGGCTTGTCGAACTTCGTCATGCCCACCCCGATCACATACGTCTTCTGCGTCATCTCTTGGTCGCTCCCGGTTTCGTTGAGCCCGATTGGTAGGTGTACGTGCGCCGGACAGTATCGCTCAGATGGGCCGCGGCGGGCATGTATAGGTCGTAGTAGCATCGAAGACGATGCACACCTGGACTTGGGTGCTGATCCTAACCCTCGGGCTGATCAAGGTTCCGATCGCCGCGCTGATGCTGTGGATCCCCTTCCGTTCGGACTCCGCGCTCCACTCGCTCCCGCCCGGCGAGTCCGCCGAGGGCGACTCCCCCGGTGGAGAGGACGGCGGCAGCAAGACGCTTCCCGGTCTGGGCGGTCCCCGTCATCCGCGTGCGCCACTCGGCGGCCGCTGGCCCCGCCGCGGGCCGCACGGCTCGCCGGTTCCCCCCTCCCCCGCTCGGACGCGACGCGCGCGCCCGGGCGCCACGCGCGTCAGGGCCCACCGCTAGCGGGCGATCTGTTTCCTATCTCCTGCGGTGTCGCTTGCGTTGGCGGCGCGCCGCCTTCGCCTGCGCCCGGCGCTTGCGCAGGCGCCCCTCGGGGTTGCGCGTCCCCCCCGCCATCGCACCCTCCACGACCGGCGCCACCGAGCGCGCGTCGCGCACGATCACGAACGCGATCCCCCCCAGCACCAGGATCCCTGCGACCAGCGCCATGATCATCGGCGTGCTCGTCTTCGAGCTGGTTTCCTGGGTCGCCGCCGTTGTGCTCCTCACGTTCGGGGTGCTCGTCACCTGCGGGGAGACCTTCGGTACCTGTGGGGAGGCTTTCGCGGCGCCCGTGCGCTGTTTCGCGGCCTGCGTCGCCACCCTCCCCACGCCGCTCGCCGGTTTCGCCGGCTGCGGGGCGGACCCCGCGGCGCCCCCGAACACATTCCCCGCTTCGCTCGCCCCCGCCGCGGCGGCGGGCGAGCAGACGAGCAGGGACAGCACCACCGCCAGCGCCGCGTACGCGCGCGCCGCTGGCCGATCCCTGATCGGTCGAGACGCCTCGATCGGAGTGGATGGACGCATCGAGCTGATTCCCCAGCGCCGAGCATAGCGTCCGGCGGGCTCCCCGTGCGCGGGCGCCCCCGCCGCCGCGGGCCCCTCGCCGAGACCGTACAATGCCCAGCCGATGGCTCCCAAGCAGCGCCAGATCCGGATCGAGCAGCGCGGCGCCGCCGAGGCGATCCAGGCGCTCGAGCAGCGCACCGACGAGGAGCTCCAGGCGGAGACCAAATTCAAGTCCGCCGCACTCGCGATCCTCGGCGCGCGCGCGGCCGAGCGCTTCGACGCCGACCAGGCCCGCACCTACTTCCAGCGCGCGATCGCCGCCGCCCGACCCCAGGAGCGCATGCAGCTGCGGCGCATGGCCGACGCCTCGCTCGCGCTCGCCGAGCGCCGCCCCGGCGATCTGCGCGAGGCCGTGCAGCGGCTCGGCCAGGAGCCCCCCACCGGGCGGCAGATGTTCGCGCTGCGCGCGATGGGGCTGCTGCTCCCCCCCGCCTCCGCCGGCATCCTCCCGCGCGTGCGCGGCATCCTCCTGATCGTCCTGCTCGTCATCCTCCTGCTCGCCCTCGGCCTCGGCCTCGTCGAGCTGATCGCGCTCCCCTTCGGCGGCCTCGGCCTCGCGCCCGGCATCCTCCTCGGGCTGTTCCTCGCGATCGCCGCGCTTGCGATCGCCGCGCTTATCGGGCGCCGCCGCCGCGACCGCGCTCAGGCCGCTCGCGGCGAGCCCCCCGGCTGACCAAGCGGCCCGCCGAGGACAGCCCGCCGAGGGGTTCGGCTTACGCGGCCCGTCGCGAGGGGGCCGAGAGGGCCAAACGTCCCCGCAGCGCCCTCAGCCTTCCGAGATCGCCGCGTGGGTGATCACCACCGGGTGGACCGGCGCCCCGTCCTGCGGCGGGATCGTCTGTAGCCGCGCGATCGCGTCCACCCCCGCCATGCTCCCCACCACGCGCCCCAGGAGCGCGTACTGCGGCGGCAGTTCCGTCCTGCGCGCCGTCACGATGAAGAACTGGCTCCCCGACGCCCCCGCCGGATCGCTGCCCGTCTTCGCCATCGCCACCGTCCCCCGCGTGTACAGCAGGTCCGCCGGCGGGCGCTCCACGACCGTGTAGCCCGGGCCCCCCGAGCCGTCCCCGTCCGGGTCGCCCCCCTGGATTACGAAGTTCGTCGCCACCCGATGGAAGGTGAGGTCGTCGTAGAAGCCCCGCCGCACCAGGTACGCGAACGAGGAGGATGTCTTCGGCGCCCGCCGCACGTCCAGCTGGATCGCGATCGTCCCGCAGTTCGTGCTCAGCGTCGCCACGTAGCGCCTGGCCGGGTCCAGCGCGTGCCGCGGAGCCCGCACACGCTGCTCTCCCCTCGGCGCCGGGGCGCTCACCGTCCGGCAGGCCGCGGGCGAGCCGCCCGTCGCAGTGGTCGCATCGGCGACGCTCGAGCTTGCCGAAGCGCGCAGATGATTCGAGCTCGTGCCGCACGCCGCGAGCCCGAGCGCGATCGCCGAGACCGCCGCCAGGGAGCCGACAATGCGCATGGCTCTACCCTATCGCGGTGCCCGCTCCCGTACGCCTGATCGTCAACCCCGCCGCCGGCGGCGGGCGCGCCGGGCGCGCCGCGCCCGCGGTGGAGCGCACGCTGCGCGAGCTCGGGCTCGAGGTGCGGCGCTCGGACACCCGCGATCTCCCCCACGCCCGCGAGCTCGCGCTCGCCGCGGCGCGCGGCGGCGAGACCGCCGTGACGCTCGGCGGCGACGGCCTCGCCGGCGCCGTCGCCGATGCTCTGCGCAGCGTCCCCGGCGCCCTGCTCGGGGTGCTACCCGGCGGGCGCGGCAACGACCTCGCGCGCGTGCTCGGCATCCCGCTCGACCCGCTCGCCGCGTGCGCGGTAATCGCCCACGGGGTCCCGCGGCCAATCGATCTCGGCCTCGTCGCCGGCGCGCCACCCGAGGCGCCCAGCCAGACGTTGGGGATCGCCTCCGTCGGCGCGATCGATCTCGGAATTGTCGGCGGCGCACAGGCCGACGCACCCGGCCCCCTCGGCGGCGCGCCACCCGACACGCCCAGCCAGACGTTCGTGGGGATCGCCTCCGTCGGCTTCGACAGCGAAGCGAACCGCATCGCCAACGAAGCCCCCTCCTGGCTCGGGGGGCTCGTGTACGCCTACGGGGCGCTCCGCGCCCTCCTCGCCTGGCGGCCTGCGCGCTTCGAAGTCGAGCTCGAACCCCCCGGCGAGCGCCACCGCTTCATCGCCTACACCGTCGGAGCCGCCAACTCCAAGGCCTACGGCGGCGGGATGCGCGCGGCGCCGGACGCGCTGCTCGACGACGGCCTGCTCGAGGTGGTGGTGCTGGAGAGCGTCAGCAAGCTCCGGTTCCTCACGCGGATCTTCCCGAAGGTGTTCAGCGGGGCGCACGTGCACGAGCCCTGCGTGCACGTGTTCCGCGCGAGGGAAATCGCCCTCAGCGCCGACCGCCCCTTCACGATGTACGCCGACGGCGACCCCATCGGCGAGCTGCCCGTCTGCGTGCGCGCCGTGCCCGGCGCGGTGCGGGTGCTCGTCCCCGCCGGCGAGCGGCCCGACTCGCCCTTCTCGAAGCCGGTCTCGGCCGGCGCCTGATGGCCGGGCCGCTGCTCGCCCCCAAGCTCGCGCTCGCGCGGGCCGCCGGCGCGCTCTCCCGGCTCCGGGGCGGGGAGGCCACCAGCGTGCCCGGGAAGGTGCTCTTGCGCCTGGAGCCCGGGGCGATCGGGGCCCTCGGGGCGCGCCTTGGGCGCGGCAGCGTGCTGATCTCCGCCACCAACGGCAAGACCACCACCGCCGCGATGGCCGCCTCGATCCTCGAACGCGAGGGCGTCCGGCTCGTGCACAACCGCGCCGGAGCCAACATGGCCGGCGGCATCGCCTCCACCCTGCTCGCCGCCGCGCGGGGTCGGGGCTCGATCGACGGGGAGCTCGGGCTGTTCGAGGTAGACGAGCTGTGGCTCGATCGGGTCGCCGCGCAGCTCCAGCCCCGCGCGATCCTGCTCGGCAACCTCTTCCGCGACCAGCTCGACCGCTACGGGGAGCTCGAGACGATCGCCGAGCGCTGGGCCCACACCGTCGAGCAGATGCCCACCAAGTGGGCGGGCCGGCAGGGGGCAGGCCGGCATCCCGATGTCCATCTCGTCCTCAACGCCGACGACCCGATGGTCGCCGACCTCGGTCGCGAGCGCGACGGAGTGTTCTACTTCGGCGTGGACGACGACTCGCTCGCACTCCCCCACATCGGGCACGCCGCCGACGCCAAGCACTGCCGCAATTGCGGCGCGCCCTACCTCTTCGAGGCCGTCTACCTCGGGCACCTCGGCCACTACCGCTGTCCCGCCTGCGGACAGGCTCGCCCGGCGCCTGCGGTGCGTGCTACCGATGTGCGCCTGGAGGGAGTGCGCGCTGCGCGCTTCACCCTGCACACCCCCGCCGGCAAGGCCGCGATCGCGCTGCCGCTGCCGGGTCTCTACAACGTCTACAACGCGCTCGCCGCCGCCGCCCTCGCGCACGCCCTCGGGGTCCCCCTGGAGGGCATCGTGGCCGGGCTGGAGCGTACCCGCGCCGCGTTCGGCCGCGCGGAGAGCGTGATCGTTGGAGAGCCCGCCCACCCCCGCGAGCTGCGCATCCTGCTCGTCAAGAACCCCGCCGGCGCCAACGAGGTGCTGCGCACGCTCGCGCTGGAGCCCGGGGAGCACGACCTGCTGGGCGTGCTCAACGACAACATCGCCGACGGGCGCGACGTCTCCTGGATCTGGGATGCCGACTTCGAGCTGCTCGCCGGGCGCGTGCGGCGCGCCACCTGCAGCGGCACCCGCGCCGCCGAGCTCGCCGTGCGGCTGAAGTACGCGGGCGTCGAGCCCGAGCGCATCCGCGTGCAACCCGATCTCCCGCTGGCTCTGCGCGAAGCCACCGGCGATCGTCCTCCTCAAGGGGCACCGTTGTACGCCCTGCCCACCTACACCGCCATGCTCTCCCTGCGTGAGCTCCTGAGCGCCGGCGGCCAGACGCGGAGCGCGCTGTCGTGAGCGTCGCAGCGCCCTCATCCCGCTCCCCCGCGCCGAGCCGGCCGCTGCGTGTCTGCGCGCTGTACCCCGATCTGATGAACATCTACGCGGACCGCGGCAACCTGCTCGTGCTCGAGCGCCGCTGCACGTGGCGCGGGATCGGCTTCGAGCTGACCGCCTGCGGACTGGGCGAGCCGCTGGACGGCGGCGCCCACGACCTGTACTACCTCGGCGGCGGCCAGGATCGCGACCAGCGCCTCTGCGCCGCGGACCTGCTCGCGACCAAGCGCGAGGCGCTGCACGCCGCCGCCGCCCGCGGCGCGGTGGTGCTCGGGGTGTGCGGCGGCTATCAGCTGCTGGGCAGCTCTTACGAGCTCGGCCCCGGCGAGGATCTGCTGGGCATCGGGCTGCTCGACGTGCGCACCGTGCGCGAGGACGGACCGCGCCTGATCGGCAACGTCGCGATCGAGGTTCGCCTCGACGCATCCGCTGGCGGCGGTGATGAAGCGCGCGTCCTCGCAGGCTTCGAGAACCACGGCGGGCGCACCCGCCTCGGCGCGGGCCAGGCCCCGCTCGGGCGGGTCCTGAGGGGCCATGGCAACGACGGCCGCAGCGGCCTGGAGGGAGCGCGCTCGGCAAACGTGATCGGCACCTACCTGCACGGCCCGCTGCTGCCGAAGAACATCTGGTTTGCGGACTGGCTGATCGCCACCGCGCTGGGGATCGAGACCTCGGAACTGGTGTCGCTGGACGATGAGCTCGAGCGCGAAGCCCACCGTGGCGCGCGGATCGCAGCGGGGGTGTGACTCAGGCCACCGCGAAGCGCGCGTAGCGCGAGGCCAGGCGCGCGGGGACGAGGGCGCGGACGTGGACGCCCTCGGGGGTGTCGCGGCGGGCGAGCTCGCCGGCGAGTTCGTGCAGCTCGGCGAGGCTGCCGCCGTCGGTGTAGGGGACGAGCAGCTCCAGCGGGCAGAGTGTGTGACGCAGCTCGCGCTCGATCCGCTCGACCAGGCGGTCGAGGCCCTCGCCGCTCTCCCCGCTGACGAGCACCGCCTCGGGGTGGCGCAGGCGGAGCTCTTGGCGGGCGGGCTCCTCGAGCAGGTCGACCTTGTTGAGGACCAGCACCCGCGGGCTCGTGTCGGCGCCGATCTCCCCGAGCACCTTCTCGACCGCGTGGCGCATCGCCTCCATCTCATCCTCCTGCGCAGAGGCGTCCAGCACGTGCAGCAGGAGGTCCGCGCGGACGGTCTCCTCGAGCGTCGCCCCGAAGGCGTCCACGAGCTGGTGGGGGAGCTTGCGGATGAAGCCCACCGTGTCGGTCAGCAGGTGGGGGCGGCCGCCGAGGCGCAGCGTACGGGTGGTGGGGTCAAGCGTGTGGAAGAGGCGGTCGCGCACCTCCACCTCGGGCTCTGAGCCCGTGCCCGCGCGGCGCCCGTGGGCGGCGGCGAGCGCATTGAGCAGCGTGGACTTGCCGGCGTTCGTGTAGCCCGCGAGGGCGATCGTGGGCAGTGCGGCGCGCTCGCGCTCGGCGCGCATCACCGCGCGGGTCCCGCGCACGTGCTCCAGGCGCCGGCGCAGCGCGGCGATGCGGTCGCGCGCGAGGCGGCGGTCGGTCTCGATCTGGCTCTCCCCCGGCCCCCTCGTGCCGATCCCCCCGCCGAGGCGCTCGAGGTGGCTCCAGAGGCCGCGCATCCGCGCGAGGTTGTACTCCAGCTGGGCGAGCTCCACCTGGAGCTTGCCCTCCGCGCTGGCCGCATGCGCGGCGAAGATGTCGAGGATCACCGTGGTGCGGTCCACCACCGGCAGGCCCAGCTCGGCCTCCAGGTTGCGCTCCTGGCGGGGGCTCAGCTCGTCGTCGCAGGCAACCACGTTCGCGTCGCACTCCTGCGCGGCGCGCTTGGCCTCCGCGACCTTGCCCGGCCCGAGGTAGGTGTTGGGGTGGGGCTGCTCGCGGCGCTGCAGCAGCTGCCCCACCACGGCGACGCCCGCGGTGCGCAGCAGCTCGCCCAGCTCCCGCACGCTGCTGTCGTCTCCGTCGGGGAGCGCCGCGATGCAGAGCGCGCGCTGGCGCGCGCGGGGTGCTGTTCGGTGCGCTGCTCTATCCATTCACTCCCACGTCCTATCCATTCACCTCACAGTGTAGGAGCGCCGGCGTCCGCACCGGCGTGGCCGGCGCGGCGCGGGCTGTGGCTCAACGGGCGAGCGTTGCCAGCCTCTCGACTGCCTCGGCGAGGCGCTCGTCGGGGGTGGTGAGCGAGATGCGGAACCAGCCCTCGCCGCTCGGGCCGTAGGCGCTGCCGGGGGAGATCACGACGGCGGTGCGCTCGAGCACGTGCTCGCAGTAGGCGACAGAGCTCTCGAAGCCCGCGGGGATCGGCGCCCACACGTAGATCGTGCCCCTGGGGGGCGTGACGTGCACACCGGCCTTGGCGAGCGCGTTGCAGACGAGGTCGCGGCGGATGCGGTAGAGCTCGTTCATCGAGGCCACCTCGGCGTCTGTGTCGGGGGAGAGCGCGGCTACCCCCGCGAGCTGCACCGCCTCGAACAGCCCGGAGTCGACGTTCGTCTTCAGCCGCCAGTAGATCTCGATCGCCTGCGCGTTTCCGACTACCGCCGCGCAGCGCCAGCCGGTCATGTTGTAGCCCTTGGAGAGCGAGAAGACCTCGATCCCCACCTCCTTCGCGCCGGGGGTGGCGAGGAACGAGGGGGGGCGGTGGCCGTCGTAGGCGATCTCCGAGTAGGAGTTGTCGTGCACCACGAGGATCTCGTGCTCGCGCGCGAACTCGACGACGCGCTCGAAGAACCCCTCGGGGGCGATCGCGCCGGTGGGGTTGTTGGGGTAGTTGAGGTACATCAGCTTCGCCCGCGCGCGGTCGGCGGGGTCGATCGCGTCGAGGGCGGGCACGAAGCCGAGCTCGGGCACGAGCGGCATCACGACCGGGTCGGCGCCCGCGAGCAGGGGCCCGGCGGTGTAGACGGGGTACCCCGGGTCCGCGGCGAGCGCGGCGTCGCCGGGGTCGAGGAAGGCGAGGTTGAGGTTGAAGATCGCCTCCTTCGCGCCGATCGCCGGGATGATCTCGCTCGCGGGTTCGAGCTGCACGTCGAAGCGGCGCATGTAGAAGTCGCTCACGGCGCCGCGGAAGTCCCCGCGGCCGCGGTTGGAGGGGTAGCGGTGTGTCTCGGGCTCCGTGACGGCCTCCTGCATCGCCTCCACGATCAGCGGCGGGGTGGGCCGGTCGGGGTCGCCGATGCCAAGGCTGATCACGTCCACACCGGCGGCCTGCTTCTCGGCGATCTTGCGCTCCAGTTCGGCGAACAGGTACGGCGGGATGCGGCTCAGTCGCTCACTTGGTTTCATTTAGTTCCTTTAGGAAGTCCTCGCTGAGGGTTCCCTCGAATACGGGTTGCGCCTCGCCAGTCAGGTTGATTTGCAAATCCTCTCCTACCTCTACCTGCAACTCCCCACCAGCCAAATCGACTGTCACTAGTTGCGCGGCGGCCGTCCCGCCGCGCAGATGGTGCGCCACAGCCGCCCCGATGGCTCCAGTGCCTGATGATTCCGTTTCTCCGGCGCCCCGCTCGAAGATTCGTGCGTGGATGCGGTTGGGTTCCGTTTCGGTGTACCAGGAGACGTTGGTGCGGTTGGGAAACAGCCGGTGGCGTTCAATGGCTGGGCCAATGTTGCGTAGATTCAAGCTTTGGAGTTCCATAAAGTCAGACACATGTATCGCGCACTGGGGATTGCCGATCGACACATGCTGAAAGCGCCATTTGTGTCCCAAGGCATCCAATTCTCCCTGGCCATCATTTGACCCGCTTGGGAAATCATTGGAGGTCAGATGTGCAACGCCCATATCTACACGACAAGTGTTCGGCCCTGTGATCGTCGGAGTGATCGCGCCTGCTGCAGTCTGGATCGAGAAGACATCCTTGTCAGTCCATTTGTGGCGTCGGATATAAAGGATTGCCTCGCGGGCGCCGTTGCCCGAGAGCTCGGCCTCGGAGCCGTCGGGGTTGTATATGCGCAGGCTTGCAACGGAGCGAGGGTCTTCACTGCGCGACAGCAGCAGCACCCCGTCGGCAAAGACGCCGACATGGGGCCTGCATAGCAAGCGTATGCGCGCGGGCGTCAACTCGAATGGCAGCTCGCCGTCCTCCACAATCACGTAGTCGTTGCCCAGCGCCTGCCACTTCTCAAATCTCATGGGCGCCGCAGTCTAGGCGTTCATCGCGGCAATCTCTTCTGCGACGTCCTCCGGCGCGCGGCCGGTGAGGTCGATCAGGCGCACGTCGGCGAGCTTGCGCATCCAGGTGATCTGGCGGCGGGCGTAGTTGCGGGTGCGGCGCTTCATCGCCTCCACGTCGCCAGCGAGCAGCTCCTCGAACCCGAGCGCCTTGCGGGCGGTCTCGGAGGCCCCGGCGGCCTGCGCGCGCAGCACCTCATCGCGGACCCCGGCGTGGAGCATCCGCTGCACGCGCTCGTCGATCCGCGCGTAGAGCTGCTCGCGCTCCATCGTGAGCCCGACGAGCAGCGTGGGGCGGCGTACTTCGGAGCTCCACAGCTGCGAGGGCCCCTCGGGCGGCTCGAGCTCGCCAGCGTCGAGCAGCTCCAACGCGCGAACGATCCGTTGGCGATCGGCGGGGTCGATGCTCTCCGCCGCCCAGGGAGCGCGCTGAGCGAGGCGGGCGTGCAGGGCGACGGGCCCATTGCGTTCGAGCTCGGCGCTCCAGCGCTCGCGCACCCCCTCGGGGGGCGGGGGGCGCAGGCGCAGCTCGGTGAGCGCCGCGCGCAGGTAGAGGCCGGTGCCGCCGACGACGATCGGGCGCCGGCCCTGGGCGCAGAGCGCGTCGATCTCGGCGTGGGCGAGCTCGGCGTACTGCCCGGCGCTGAAGCTCGCATCGAGGGGAAGAAAGGAGACGAGGCGGTGCTCCAGCCGGGCCTGCTCCGCGGGGGAAGCGACGCCGGTGAGCGTCTCGAGGCCGGCGTAGACCTGCAACGCATCGGCGGACACCGCGACGGGGTCCTCTCCGGCGGCGCGCAGTCGCGCGGCGAGCGCGAGCGCGACCGCGGTCTTACCCACGCCGGTGGGACCGAAGAGCGCGAATACCTCCACTCGCGTAGCCTTGCATCTGGTGAGGATCCCGGGATCGACAGTTCTGCTCACCGGCGCCACGGGCGGCCTGGGCGTCGCGATCGCGCGCGAGCTGCATGGGCGCGGCGCGCAGCTGACCCTGACGGGCCGGCGCACGGAGGTCTTGGAACCGCTGGCGGCGGAGCTCGGCGCCCGCGCGCTGGCGGCGGACCTGGGCGACCGGGCGGATCTCGATCGCCTGCTGCGGGAGGCGGGCGAGGTGGACATCCTGGTGGCGAACGCCGGCCTGTCCGCGGCGGGCCTCCTGGAGGAGTTCGAGATGGAGGAGATCGACCGCATCCTCGACGTGAACCTGCGCGCCCCGATCGCGATGGCGCGGGCGCTGGCGCCGGCGATGGCGCGGCGCGGCGGGGGGCACCTGCTGTTCGTCTCCTCGCTCTCGGGGAAGGCGGCGTCGGCGCGCTCGGCGATGTACAACGCGACGAAGTTTGGCCTGCGCGGCTTCGCGCTGGGGCTGCGCCCGGACCTGCGCGCGCAGAACGTGGGCGTCTCGGTGGTCTGCCCGGGCTTCATCCGCGAAGCGGGGATGTTCGCGGACTCGGGCGCGAAGCTCCCGACGGGCGTGGGCACGCGCAGCCCGCAGGACGTGGCGCGCGCGGTGGTGGAGGCGATCGAGCGCAATCGCGCCGAGGTGGACGTCGCGCCGCTGACGCTGCGGGTGGGCGCGATCTTCGCGAGCGCAGCCCCCGGCCTCGCTGCGACCTTCACTCGCGTGACGGGCAGCGACGAGCTCGCGGTCTCGATCGAGGACGGCCGGAACGAAAAATCCTGAGGCCCGTCGGGCTCGGGGCCCGCTCGGCGTGGAGAGTCGCAAGAAGCCGGTCGGTCCGGAGCCGCCCCGACGTGGAGTTGCAATATCAACGTAGATGATCGATAATTCGAGAGAACCCGAATGTCTCGCATCTCCGTCAACCGCCGCGGAACGGCAACGATCATCGTGCTAGCTCTCCTCGGGAGCGCAAGCCTCGGGCTGTCCGCGTGTGGCAGCTCCTCCTCGGGCAGCTCGACGTCGAGCACCGCGAATGCGGTGGCGACGGGGACGACCACGTCGACGCCGACCAGCACTGCGCCGACCACGACCACCGAAGGCCGCGCGCGCGAAGTCGCGCTGATCAAAGCTCTGGTGGGGTGTATGCGCCAGAGTGGGATCAAGTTGCCCGAGCCGGACGCGTCGGGCCAGGTGAACACCCACGGGATCAATACGAACGGCGCCCACTACCAGGCGGTCCTCAAGCGCTGCTTGCACAAAGCCCAGGGGCACTGACACGGACGCCGGGGGGCGATGCCGAACCCTGTCGGATACAGGCCCACGGGTGTCCCGGAGCGCATAAGTCGTTTCCTACAAAGTCCTTCAGCCGGATTTAGGCGCAGCGTCGGTGTTGCCTTAGGAGGGGCTCGCAGAATGGCCGGTGTAAGCCCTCACCGACCATTGGAGGTTCGCGAATGACAAGAGCAAGCACGATCAGGGCCGCAATCGTGGCGGGCGCGCTGGCAACGGGAGGCGCGGTGGCCGGCATCGCCGGTGCGGCCGCGGCTCCGAGTGGGTCCAGCGGCACGGCGACGGGTACCACACCGACCCAGTCGACGCCGAGCACGCCGTCCACCCCGTCCAAAACGACCCCCGCGCCGAAATCGACGCCGCCCGGCCACCACTGCCCGCACATGGGCTCGGGGTCGAGCTCGGGGTCGAGCTCGGAATCCGAATCGGGATCGAGCCCTGGCGCCAGCTACTCCGGCGAACCCCCGGGGCCGAGTCCTACCTACCAGTAGTCCAAGGCAAGCGCAGGTGCGGCGGGCCGTCGCCCGGTTGGGGCGGTCCGCCGCACCCTCAACGCGCTACCCGGCGCGGGCTGGCCGAAACGGGGATGCGAGCCGAAGGCGAGTGTCTCCCGGCTTCGGTAACAGCTCCTCGCCGGCGAGGGTCTGGCTGGTGGCGGAGTCGATGCGCACCTGCGTGAGCTCCCCGGGGACGGCGAGGCCGGCGAAGTTGACGACCTTGTTGTGGCGGGTGCGCCCCCGCAGGCGCTCGGGGTCGGTGCGCGAGGGGCCCTCGACGAGCACCTCCAGGGTGCGCCCCACGAAGCGCTGGGCGCGCTCGCGCGCGTGGCGCTGGACGGCCTCCACGAGGCGCTCCATCCGCTCCACCTTCACGGGGTGCGGGACCACGCCCTCGGTGATCTCCGCGGCCTCGGTGCCGCGGCGGGGGGAGAAGATGAACGTGAAGGCGCTGTCGTAGCGGACCTGCTCGACGACTTCGAGGGTCTGTGCGAAGTCCTCCTCGCTCTCGCCGGGGAAGCCGACGATGATGTCGGTGGTGAGCGCGACGTCGGGGACGTGCTCGCGGATCAGCGCGACGCGATCGAGGTAGCGCTCGCGGTCGTAGGTGCGGCGCATCGCCTTGAGGATGCGGCTGGAGCCGGACTGCAGCGGCAGGTGGATGTGCTCGCAGACGCTGGGCAGCTCCGCGTGGGCGCGGATCACGTCCTCGCGCATGTCCTTCGGATGGGGGCTCGTGTAGCGGATGCGCTCGATGCCCTCGATCGCGTCGAGCGCGTGAAGCAGCTCGGCGAAGCTGCGCGATCGACGTCCGCGCAGCTTCGCGCCAGATGTCGTGGATACGCCACTCGGGTGGCTCGCTGGCGGCGGGCCGCCGCGTGCGGGCGGGAATGCCGGGGAGCCAACGGAGAGCGGTGGCGCGATGGCGCGGCCGAGGTCGCGCCCGTAGGAGTTGACGTTCTGCCCGAGCAGCGTGACCTCGCGCACTCCTTCGGCGGCCATCTGGTGCACCTCGGCGACGAGCTCCGCGAAGGGGCGGCTGACCTCGCGCCCGCGGGTGGAGGGGACGATGCAGTAGGAGCAGCGGCAGTTGCAGCCGACGCTGATCTGTACCCACCCCTGGTAGGGGCGCTCGCGGTGGGCGGGGAGGCGCCCGGTGAAACCCTCGAACTCGAAGTACCCCTGGGCGGTGAGCGAGTCGGAGGTGAGGAACTCCGCGAGGCGGTGCACCTGCCCGGGGCCGAAGGCGACGTCGACGAAGGGGAAGCGCTCGAAGACCTCCTCCTTGACCGACTGCGCCCAGCACCCCCCCACGCCGACGATCCGCTCGGGCCGTTCGCGCTTGAGCCGCTTGGCCTCGCCGAGGTGCGCGACGAAGCGGCTGTCGGCGGTCTCGCGGATCGAGCAGGTGTTGAACAGGATCAGGTCGGCCTCGGCGCGCTCCGCGGCCTCCCGGTAGCCGAGCGACTCGAGCATCCCCTTCATCCGCTCGGAGTCGTGCTCGTTCATCTGGCAGCCGAAGGTGGTGACGTGGTAGCGCGGCATGACCCCAAGGTTAGCCAGGGTGCTCGCCCTGGCGTTTATGCGGCTGCGCGCTCGGGCTCCGGGATGACCGCGACCTCAGGACCTGTTGGGGCGGCGCCGTCGGCCACCGGCTCGAGCTGCACGGTGGGGCCGTCGGGCGAGATGTTGCGGGCGGCGAAGATCTTCTCGCGGATCTCCTTGGCGATCGCGGGGTGCTCGTCCAGGTAGGCCTTGGCGTTGCCGCGGCCCTGGCCGAGGCGCTCGTCGCGGTAGGAGAAGAAGGAGCCGGACTTGGTGACGACGTTGTCCTCGATACCGAGGTCGACGAGGCAGCCGGAGGTGGAGATGCCCTGGCCGAACTCGATGTCGAACTCGGCCTGGCGGAAGGGGGCGGCGAGCTTGTTCTTGACGACCTTGACGCGGACGCGGTTGCCGACGGCCTCGGTGCCGTCCTTGAGCGTCTCGATGCGCCGGATGTCGAGGCGCTGGGAGGCGTAGAACTTGAGCGCGCGCCCGCCGGGCTGGGTCTCGGGGGAGCCGAACATGACGCCGACCTTTTCACGGATCTGGTTGGTGAGGATGCAGAGGGTGCTGGTGCGATTGAGGTTGCCGGCGATCTTGCGCATCGCCTGGGACATCATGCGCGCCTGCGCGCCGACGGTCTGGTCGCCCATCTGCCCCTCGAGCTCCACGCGCGGGGTGAGCGCGGCGACGGAGTCGATCGCGACCACGTCGATCGCCCCGGAGCGCACGAGCATGTCGGCGACCTCCAGCGCCTGCTCGCCGTAGTCGGGCTGGGAGACGAGCAGCTCGTCGATGTCGACGCCGATCCGCTTGGCGTAGAGCGGGTCCATGGCGTGCTCGGCGTCGATGAACGCGCATACACCCCCGAGACGCTGGGCTTCGGCGAGGACGTGGTAGATGAGCGTGGTCTTGCCGGAGGACTCGGGGCCGAAGACCTCGACGATGCGCCCGCGCGGGACCCCCCCGATCCCGAGCGCGAGGTCGAGCGAGAGCGCCCCGGTGGGGATGGCGGCGACGCGCACCTGGGCGCCCTCGTCCCCCATGCGCATGACGGTGCCCTTGCCAAACTCGCGCTCGATCTGGGTGAGCGCGCCCTTGAGCGCGGCGTCGCGGGCCTTGGCGGCCTTCTCCTGGTCGTTGACGGGCATGGCAAGCTCCTCCGGGGATCGGGATTGGATCGATCGCAAAAGGTAGAGGGGGCTCCGGACAGAACAGTTGTTCGTATGGCATTCCTCAGCTGCGGGACGCGATGGTGTGGGTAGCGAGCCCCTCGTAGGAGGCCTCGGTGGGCGTGAGCCACGACCGGTAGAGCGTCACGGACCGCGGGGCGAAGGAGAGCGGG
>JBIOEY010000020.1:0-24611 GCA_044446505.1 Solirubrobacterales bacterium | reverse complement strand
GAACGCGTACCCCACCAAAATCAAAGTCACCGACACCGAACTCGCCGCAGTCAACCTCGAGCGTCACACCTTCCACGGCGACTGGAATTACACCGCCCACCCATCAACCAGAGCGATAATAAAGTCGTGACCTCTTAGGTCCAATCTGAGTCCGCCTTTGGCTCGTCGGCGAGCAACAGGGCTTCGATCTTCGACCGGATGTAGAGGCGTCTCCTGCCCACCTTCCGCGACGGGACGATGCCTCGCCGCGCCCAGTCCTCGACCGTTGACCTCGGCACGCGCAGCAGACCGGCGACCTCGCGGGCGGTCATCACGTCGTCGGCCGTGAGCCGGGGGGGGAGGGTGTCGCCATAGTATAGCCAATTTAGCAAAACAACCATCAATCCGCAAATGCAGAGCGGAGCCCCGGCCCGAGCGGTCCGGCGGGGAACGGGGTTACCCCTTGCCCTCGGCTATTTCGTCGTTGGCGTCTTCAGGGCGCGCGTCGCCTACGCTCGAAGCCGTCGATCGACTCTTCAAGCAGCCCTCGCCAATCGTCCTGTTTCGGCTTTACGCCCCGCTCGGCGACCAGGTGCCAGAGGGCACGCACGCGAGCTGACCGACTCGGGATTCGTGTCGCCGACCCCACCAGCAACGCCGTAGGCTCAGCCCGGCGGGCTGCCGCACACCTAGAAGGGGGGAATATCATCGTCGGTCCAGGCCGGTGTGAGGCCGAGAAACACGATTTCGTTCGGGTTCTCCTCTACCTGGTAGAGCAGGCACATGGCAGGCAGGTCAGGCGCCGCCTCGTAGGTCGGCTGGAGGCGAATCCCATCACCATCGGGTATCTCGACGGATTGCCCGAATGGATAGTCCCGCAACGAGCGCGCGAGCTTCTCGAAGTGGTGGTCGAAGTCAGGACCCGAAAGCCCCATCTTGACACGGTCTTCGTCGAACGACGACTCATACCGTGGTTTGTATGGGGGGTGGCCGGGCGGCCCGTTCACGCCCCAAGAATGCATGTCGGAGTGGACGGAACCCTAAGACGTGACCCAGCCGCGCTCTCGCACATATTGAGTTGCGCGGATCAGGATGGCTGCTGGAACAGTCTCGGTCGAAAGGAGCGCGGTCTCGTACGCGATCAGCTCGCCGTTCTCGCGCGCCATTCGCCAGCCAGCGGACTGCTCGTGAGACCACTCGCTCACATCCTTGCCGCCGTAGACAGCCAGCTCCCGTAGTGTGCGCTCGATCACCTCGCGCTCATCCGGCGTGAAGCCGCTCATGTCGGCGATCGCATCAGGGTCCTCCGTAACTCGCGGCACGTTGCGGGTGCGGGGACCGCGCGGAATGTGCTCCCATCTGAGCCGCCCGGCTGCGCCCAACTCGTCTAGGACGATCGGTAGGTCGCGCGCTACAGGCCCAAACTCCTGCTTCTCGTACGTCTCACCCGTGATCGAATGGCCGAGCAGACGGTATGCCTCAAAGTCCGCGCGGTAGAGCAGCTTGTTGAGCTTGACCATGCCAAAGCCGTCGTCTTCGGCGCGCTCGGACGCGGCGCTCAGATAGACGACCAGCTCCTTGAACTTGCCTCGGTCGAAGGCAGCCATAGCTCGCGATCCTTTAGCCTAGTACCTATCGATGCATCCATTTTGGATGCAGAAAGGATACTAGGGCCCGCGCCGGATGGCTAACGACCGATCAAAAACAGTAGGCATCAATGAGATCGCAGCCAAGAACGCCATCCGTCTCCTGGACGAAATGAAGCTGTACGGCGTGGATACGTCGCGCGAAAAGCTTGTTCGTGCACTCTTTTGGGGCGTCACTGCTCCGCAAGCCGCCGGGATGGTAGCTGCATTCATTTTGGATGCAGAGAGGTCTGGTCAGGAGCCGTCGAGGGGATAGCCAGCGCGCCGAGCTACGCGGCGGGTTGGCGGCACATCAGCCGCGTTCCGCACGTGCGGCTGACGAGCAGGTCGATCCGCTCCGTGTCAAGTCACACATCGCCCGCCTATGCCGACACGACCGAGGACTGCAACCCCACGGCGATCCCGCGCTGTACAGCCGACCGCAACGACGACCCAGCTGCGCATACCGCGCTGCCCGCCGACACAGCCTACGCGCCCACGACGCACCCGCCATTCCCCGCATCCGCCCGTCGAAGCCCCACCGCACCCCAACAGCAAAGGCAACCCTGCCGCTCGGCTTCGCTGCGCTCCGCCTCACGCCACACAGTTGCACCTCAAGGATGCTTCTTTTGCTATTTTGGCTTTAGGATGCTTTCGATTGGGAAGATCGCGTTGGGTCAGCACCGCTACTACGAGCAGCAGGTGGCGCAGGGCCAGGACGACTACTACACCGGCCGCGGCGAGGCCCCCGGCGAGTGGGCGCAGGGCGCTCGGGTCGCTGCACGACGGCCAGCCGGCTCGCTGGCTGGAGTGGGCCGGGCAGGCCGGGAGGATCGAGACGTTCAGCGACCCCGCCGGCGCGTGCGGGCAGTCCCTCGCGGAGTGGGCGCGGAAGGCCGGGGAGAACGGGCTCGCGCGGACGGTGATGATCGCCAGGGACAACGACACACGCGAACGCCTCAACCGGGGAGCGCGTGAACTGCGGCGCGGCACGGGCGCGCTCGGGGAGACCTGCTCCTACGGCACGGTCGAGGTCGCGGTCGGCGACCGTGTGATCTGCCGTCGCAACGACGGGCCGCTCGACGTGGACAACGGCATGAGGGGCACCGTCCGCCACGTCGACGCCGAGAGGGTCGTGATCGACACCGACGGCGGCCTGGTCCGCGAGTTGCCCGCCACCTACGTGGCGGAGCATGTGGAGCACGCCTACGCGCTGACCGGCCACGGGATGCAGGGCGGAACGGTAGAGGCGGCGGTCGTGGTCGCATCGTCGAGAGACCTCACGGCCGGCTGGTCCTACACCGCACTCTCGCGCGCGAGGGGAGAGACGCGGCTCTTGATCCACGACGAGCAGTTCTCAAGGGAGCGGGACGAGTTCGCGCCCGAAGACCAGGCCCCCGCGACACGGGACGACCTTCTCGCGCGTGTGGGTAAGCGGATGCTCGAACGCGACGACGAAGACCTCGCGATCGAGCAGCTTCCGGGCGCGGCGCCCGAACCGGCCGCGGGCCGCGCGGACGACCCCGAACTGAGCGAGGCCCGCGTGACCTCAAACGACCCGCCGTTGGAGCAGGCAGCCGCCCGCGCGGAGCCGACGCCGGCCGCGCCGAGCACGGAGCGCCAGCGGGAACTGGAGGAACACGTGGAGCAGTTCCGGGCGCAGCTCGCGGCACTGCCGACGAGGCAGCTTCAGCGCATCGAAGACCTCGACGCGCGCATCCTCACCCTCTCCAACCAGCGTGCGCAGCTCGCCGAACGTCTCGCTGACCTGCCGGAGCCGCAAAGGCGCCGGGGCCGCGAGCAGGACCCAAACGCCGTCGAGCGGGCGTTTCTCAAGGGCGCGGTGCAGGCCAACGAGCGCGAGTGCGACGCCGTGCTCGAACAGCGAACCCGTCTGGAGCGCGAGATCGGCGACCCCGCAGAAGCCCGCGCCGAGCGCGACGGCATCGAACACGTCCTCAGCTCGACCGTGCGGGAGCACAAGACGCTCTCCAAGGAACTCGCCGAACACGAGTGGAGCACACCGGACGAACGCGCACGGACGAACTCCAAGGACCGTGACGAGCGCGAGATCGACCTCGGGATCGGACCGTGACCAGTCGCTGCCGGGAGCGTCAAACAAGGGCATTGATATAGCTGACTCACCCGGAGGCTGGATATGTCCCCCTATGCTTCGATCGTGGTTTTTGGGAGTCCCACGACAGGCTTGGCCCGATCCGGGTCCTGACGAATAGGCGGCGACCAGTAGTGCTCGTGCCTGACCAGATGAGGGAGTGCGCTTGCTTCGCGTTCGTTTGCGTGGGGGAGGAGACGCGCGCGGTCGGGACCGCTTTCTTTGCGAGCCTGGTGGTCGGGGAAACGGAATCCGGCATCCCGACTAATTTTCCGCTGCTCATAACGGCGCTTCATGTCGTGGCGAAGGCGCGGACGACCGAGGGGGGCGACGGCTGTGTCTACATACGGGTCAACACGACCAGTGGCGGCGCGGAGTTCGTCAAGGTCGAGGATGAGCTTTGGGTCTTGCCGGAGCAGGCACCCCTTGCCGTCGATGTAGCCGTCTGCGCGTGGCCGTATGGCAACGAAACGTACGAGTTCAAATCGGCCTCGATCAAAAATTGGCTAACCGACGAGGTTTCCAAGGCGGAGACCGTGGGCGTGGGCGATGACCTGTTCTTGACGGGCCTCTTCGTCAACCACCATGGCAAGGAACGCAACGTTCCGATAGTCCGCGTCGGGAACATCGCAACGATGCCGGGGGAGCCTGTCGCCACCAAGCTGGGGCCAATGGAGGCGTACTTGGTCGAGGCGCGTTCAGTCGGTGGCCTGAGCGGATCGCCGGTGTTCCTCAACCTGGGCACGTTTCGACTTGACAGCCATGGGAATGCCCGTCGGCGTGAAGGTGGTCTGCTCTGGTACCTCTTGGGGGTCATGCACGGGCACTGGCATATCCCGGGCGGCGAGACGGATGCTGTCGTGGATGATGGCCTGTCGGAGGAGTACGTCAACATGGGCATAGCGATAGTCACGCCCATAACCAAGGTGGTCGGCTTGCTCGATGACCCCAAGATTCAAGGCCCGCTCGCGCAGGCGAAGAGGGAGTTTGCCGCTGTCCAGGCGCGCAGCCTCCCGTGATGGATGCGGCAGATGACCGATGCTGCACCAAACTTTGACGGCTTGACGCGGAAGCTGGTGCAAGTCCCGGCCGCGGCTTGAGCGCGGCGTACCGCCGAATCGTCGAGTGTCCGCCCGTACACGAGGCCGGGGAGTCGGAGATATCGATTTGGGTTCGTCCGGCGCTCGTCAGGAATCAGGCCCGACGGGCTACCATGATGACGATGGCTGTTTCGCCGACAACGACCGTCGAGATCGACACTGGCTTGCTTGAGCGGCTGCGCCGGCGGCGTCCCGCGAAGAGCGACCGCGAGTTGCTGGAGAGCGTTGCCCGCATCCAGCTTGGACGCGAGGCGAGCGACCGGGCGCGGGAGCGCTTCCAGGGCGTGCCCTCGGAGGAGATCGAGCGCGAAGCGCTGGGCGCCGTGCGCGAAGTGAGAAGCGAGCGAGCTGCCGCGCGGCGGGCGATCTAAGATCGGCCGGAGGGTTGAGGCGGCTCGTCATCGACGCCAATACGTTGGTGTCCGGATGCGTCGACCCACACGGCGAGAGCCCGCCGTGTCTGCTCTACCGCGAACTCGCGGGGGCGCGCTTTGAGCTGATCGTCTGCCCGGAGTTGCTGGGCGAGGTCGCCGACACTCTGCGAAAGCCTTACTTCCTGGAGCGCGTCGGCGAGGGCGCCGTCGATGAAATCGTCGCGGGCATCGCCGAAGCCGGAACTGTCGTGGATGACCCGGCCGAGATCGACGCGGTTCTGCGCGACCCCGAGGACGACTACCTCGTCGCCCTGGCACGCGGAGCCAGTGCCGAGGCGATCGTCAGCGGCGACCGCGACCTGCTCGACCATGTCGGGCTGGCGCCAGCGGCGATCAGCTCCCGTGAAGCCTGCGAACTGCTCGGGCTGCTCTGAATGCCCGTACCCATGTGATCGGCGCACTGCGCGGGCCTTCACCCCCTCGGTGGTCGCCTTCGGCTCCACACCAGTAGGGACGAAGGCTTACGGCAAGTCACACGAACCAAAAGGAGGTCCGTCTTGGGCGAGACCTCCTCTTGGTTTTCGGATGGGATGAGGGGAGGGACGGGCGTGGACGGCGGATATGGAGCGACGAGAGACGCGGGAGGTGGTCAACGGCACCAACGCCCTGCGTTCGAGTTCCACTCCGGGGCCGGCCGGCAAGCTACGGCGCCAGTGCCACGCCGAGCATGTTTGCGGCCTTGTGCAGCGCCGGCGTGTTGAACGTCACCTCCTCGGTCTGCGCGGTGGTCTTGTCGAGCGGGCGCGCCTATCGCTGTGCGACGAACGCCCTGGCGGCGCCCATCACCTCGTAGGCGCGGCCGTCGTGGATCGCCTCGATCGGCGCCCTGCCCTTCAGTCGAGGGTTGCTGCCCATCATCCACGCCTTCACCGATGACTTGCGCATCCCGTCGTCCAGGATTCGCACGACCGTGTAGATGTCCACCAGCCGGCCGAGCGCCTGCGCCTCCGGCGGACGTTCGCCGCGCGCGTAGCGGCCGATCGTCTTCGGGTGGCGGTCGCCGACCGCAAACGCGAGGAGCTTCTGGCCCAACAGCTCCTGCAGCTCGCCCGCGAGCCGCTTGGGCTCCAGGTCCGTAGCGGCCCGGTGCGCGTCCTCGATGAGTGGGTCTACTGCCATTGCTTCGCTCCGCGTCGGTCGGACATCGCGTCGCATGGTACCACAACGGTCCTCATCTGGTTACCTCTCGGTCCCCTATCGGTCATCGTTTAGTCCATGTCGCCGCAGTCTCAGCCTCGACCGCCGCCGTGGACTGGAAGGCGCGCGTGAACATATGCGCCTGCTCGGAAGCCGGGCGGGCGTGCAGGTAGCGGCTCGTGGTGGCGAGCGCGCTGTGGCCCATCGCGGCCTGGATCGTTACGAGATCCACGCCCGCCGCGGCGAGCAGCGAGCCATACGTGTGCCTGAGGTCATGCCAGCGCAGGGCACGCAGCCCCGTCGCGGCCTGGGCGGCCTTGTACCGGCGGCGGAGAGCCGAGGGGTCGAGGGTTCGCCCGAGCGGGTTGCAGAACACCCTCTCGTCGGCCCCTGTGAAGTCCTCGCGCCTGCTCATCCGGTCGAGCGCGGCTGCGGCCTGGTCGGGCAGCGGAAGTCGACGGACCCTGCCCGACTTCGTGGACGACTCCACGCCCGCGCTCATCGCGCGCCCGACCGTAAGAGCATGGCCGGCGAAGTCCACATCGCGCCAGCGCAGCGCGAGCAGCTCCCCGAGCCGCAGCCCGGCGTATGCGGACACCCGCACCATCTCCCCGTCCTGCTGATCCTCGGCGCGTCGAGCCTCGCGCTCTTGCTCGCTGACCTCGTGCGTTGACGCCTCGCGGTGTCGGCCGTCGGCGAGCGCCCGCGCGAGGGCCTCGACTTCCTCGACGCTGTAGAAAACGAGCGCGCCCCGGTGGGCTTCGCGTCGCTTGTCGGCTTCGCGGGCCGGGTTCGCGGGAAGGCCGAACGTCGAGGCTTTCATGCCGTAGGCAAAGATTGCCCCGATGATCGCCCTGTGCTTGTTGATGGTGCGCGCCGATGCGCCGGTGGCGGACACGGCGGCGAGAACATCCTCCACGTCGCGCGTCGTGATCTTCGCGGCGGGCTGCCCGCCGAGGGCCTTCATAACGTGCCCAAGGGTGACGCCTTTTCCACGCCGGTACGGGATGCCCGGTTCGGCGAGAACAGAGCGGTGATTGAGCAGCGTGGCGGGCTTCGCGCCCTTCACGTCCTCCAGCCAAGTGAGGTAGGCGTGAGCGACCTCGCGGAAGCTGACCCCCGCAGCGCGCCGCTCGCGGTCCGTGCGCTCCCGATCGTCTGCCTGCGAGCTGCGCGGCCACGAGTTCAGCGGCGGCGACGTGCGCGCGGCGCTCATCGAGATAGCCCTCAGCGACGCGGCCCCGACGAGGGATCCACTCCCCGGCCACGTTCTGATCGAGCCATGCCGGGCCAAGGCGACGTTTTAGCTGCCTGCCTCGGTAGCGCCAGAAGGCTTCGTAGAAAGCCTGCCCGCGCTGCTCGCGTATAAAGACTGTGGCGGTAGGCTTTGGTGCTGACATGCCGGTCACCTCCGGTTTGTCCACGGCCCCGGCGATACCAGTCGCGCGGGGCCTTCTCTTCGGGATGACCAAATACTACAACCTTGGGTAGCAGCTGGGTAGCAGCTGGGTAGCACGTGGTCGGTGGGTAGCAGTTTGGGTAGCAAATCAGCCCAAAAGTAAGTGCCGTAGCGGTTTACACGCTTGCCGAGTCGGCCCAAAATCAGCGCTTCGGGGTGGTGTACCGGGCCTCTTAAGCCCAAGGTTGCAGGTTCGATTCCTGCACGGCCCATTTCTCTGAGGAAGAAAGCATCAGTCGAACCGTTTGGGTCGTTGCTCGTGGCGAGCTACAGCGGGCGCGCTCAGAGTTCACGGGGTCTCACGGCGATCTTCAGCCGAGCGACTCCTCGGAGCAGCCGCTCGTCGATCGTCACCAGCCGGCACTTCAGCAGCCGCGCGAGCGCGACGTAATGGGCGTCGTATGTCTTCGCCCACCCAAGTTCGTCGGCGACGTTCCACGCAGCCTGAACCAGGCCATCGGGCGTGCGTATCTCCACCGGAGCCTTGAGGAGGCGCTCCAGCATCGTCTTGGCGCGAGGCTTGGTGATCTCTCCCCGCCAGGCCATCTCGTGCAGTGCCGAACTCGCCTCCGTGACCATGAGCTGCGGTGCGAGGAGCTTGTGCCCGCGCAGACCGGCGAAGCCCACAGGCGTATGGCACGCGGCGACCGCCACCGACGCGTCAACAACCCGGATCTTCGTCAATGGCCGCTGCGTGAGCGATGGAGCGCGGCGACCCAGTTGGGCGCCGGGGTGCCGTCGTCTCCGACGCGCCACTCCTCGGGCAGTTCGGACATCGGGTGCAGCTCGTCCTCGATCATGCGCAGGTCGCGGTCATCGATCGCGTGTCTGGCACCGACACGTCGCGCCGGCAGGCGCCCCGAACGAATCCACCGGCGGACAGTCTCGGGGTTCCTACCCAACCGATCGGCAGCCTCAGCGACAGTCAACATGAAGGAGATGGTACGCCAGGCCCCGGACCCAGACTCCGAGTCCGAGCAATAGGGCGATCAGCAGCGGCCCTACAGCCACGACCAACCTCACCCACATCGACGCTCCGGCCGATTCAGCGGCCCGCCAGCACGTACCGCCCCCTCGCCACCCGCACGAATCGCGGCGAGGAGCCCGCGACGTTGGAAGCCAAGGCGCCCTTGACGGAACTCCACGCCACCGCCTCCCCCAACATCGCTTCGACCGCCGCTAAGCTGAGGCCGATGAGCTTCACAAGGATTACAGTGCGACCCGACCAGATGGGGGGCGCTCCATGCATCCGCGGTTTGCGGATTCCGGTGGCGACCGTGGTTGGCATGGTCGCCGAGGGTATGAGCGATCCAGAGATCCTCGCCGCCTACCCGGATCTTGAGGTTGAGGACGTCCGCGAGGCGATGCGCTACGCCGCGGAGGCCGTCCGCGAGCGCGAGTTGCCGCTCGCCGCCGCCGGGTGAGGTTTCTGATCGACAATGCGCTTTCGCCGGTAGTTGCCGAGCGGCTTCAAGCTGCTGGACACGACGCCAGGCATGTTCGCGACTATGGTCTGCAGGCAGCCAGTGACGATGAGATCTTCGGTCGCGCACAGCAGGAGCGACGCGTGCTCGTATCCGCGGACACAGACTTCGGGACGCTGCTCGCGCTGCGCCGAGAGCAGTCACCCTCGGTCGTGTTGTTTCGCCACGGCACACAGCGACGACCCGAGCAACAATCGGAGACTTTGCTTGCAAACCTTGCGACGATTGAGCGCGACCTTGCCGAGGGCAGCATCGTCGTTATTGAGCCCGGCCGGATCCGGATCCGCGAGCTTCCACTGATCCAATAGGTCGGGTCGCTGGATCGGGCGAGGCATGCCTCCCTGCGGACCCTGCTCGGCGACTCCCGATCGGCCGGTACCGCCCGGACCGGACCTCATCCTGTCACAGCATGCAAGCGACAACGGCGTCGCGCCGCCCACGGAAATGGGCGATGATCTCGCCATGGCCCACACCCTCAAGCTGCGCTACGCCGATCCGTACAAGCGGCGAGGTCGCCTGTATCTCGCGCTGTGCCGGTTCTCCGCCACCGAGGCGGGCGCTTGGTTCTCCGTCAACATCGCCTGGAAGCTCGACCCGTATCTGCTGAGGCTCACGCGGAGTCGGTTGGGTACCGGGGGGCCGCTTGCCACCGCGCTGCTCGAGTCGCGAGGCGCGCGGACGGGTCGGCTGCGTCGGAATGCCACGCTCTACTTCCACGACGGCGATCGGGTGGTGATCGTCGCGTCGAAGCGGGGGGCGCCGCAGAATCCGGCCTGGTACCACAACCTCCGCGAGCATCCCGACGTCGTCTTCGGCCGCCTGCCGTTCCGCGCCGAGATCGTCGAGGACGAAGCCGAGCGGCAACGGCTGTGGGAGCTCGCCGACCGCGTCTTCCCCCAGTACGCCGAATACCGTGAGCGGGCCGGGAAGGCTGGACGGGCCATCCCGATCGTTCACCTGGTTCCTCGCTAGTTCGGACCAGTCGAGGGCTCAAGGGTCGCTGTCGCTTTCGCCGGCTCTGTCGTCGGGTGTGAGGAGTCGCGGTCGTGTGCGCCTCGCCGGCTATGCGCTCCCAGGCGCGGATCGATGCCTTGACGTGATCGATGCCCGCCTCGAGCGTCTGGCTCGGACGCCCCCTACCCCCCGATCGGCGCCCGCGGGTTGGCTCCCCAGAAGACCTGCGTGCCGAGCATCCCGATCAGGTGCACCAGGACGAGGTTCAGCACCATCGACTTCGCCGTCGCCGTGCCCACGCCAACGGGGCCGCCGGAGGCGGTGTAGCCGTAGTAGCAGCCCACCAGCACGATCGCGGTCGCCATTACCATCGCCTTGATCGTGCTGTACAGGAAGTCCGGGGGGTTCTGGAACTGCCAGAAGATCAGGAGGTAGCCCCCGGAGCTCACCGATCCCACCTGCTTGACGACCGCGATGTAGGACGCGGCAAAGGCACCGCCGATCCCCGCGAGATACACGAACGGCAGCACCAGCCACACGGCGAGCAGGCGGGTGGCGCAGAGGAAGGTGATCGAGTTCACCCCCATCACCTCCAGCGCGTCGATCTCGTCGGAGATCCGCATCGCCCCGATCTCCGCCACGATCCCCGTGCCGACCTTCGCGGACATGATGTACCCAAACGCGTAGGGGATGAACTCGCGCAGCCCGCACCACGCGCTGAACACCCCGGCGTACGCCGACGCCCCCGCGGACTCGGTGAAGTACGCGCCCACCGTGCCGCACTGCAGGCCGATGAGGAACATCATCGACCAGATGATCAGCGTGGAGGAGACGATCACGATCCCCGCCTGGCGCAGCGTCTCGCCGAAGAAGCGAAACACGCGCAGCCCATACACCTCGCGGACGACCTCGCCCACGAAGCCCGCGATCTCGCCCGTGGAGGAGATCCATTCGCGCGGGAGAGCAAGCCATTCATTCATTTGATGACCAACACCTGGGGGTGGGTGGCGAGCAGCAGCTGGGTGAAGGCGTAGTTGAAGGCCCCGATCCCCAGGAAGGCCACGACGACCGCCTGGTTGACCGCGCGGCCCACCCCCTCGGCGCCGCCGGAGGCGGTCATGCCCTTGTAGCAGCACACAATCGCGATGATCGCCCCGAAGATCGTCGCCTTCACCTCCGAGCCCCACACGTCGACCGTGGAGGTGTTGTTGAAGAACGTCACCCAGAACGGTCCCAGCGGCTGGCCGTTGACGAGCTGCGCGGTGATCCCGCCGAAGATGCCGAACAGGATCGTGTACATGTTGAACAGCGCCGTCACCAGCATCAGCGAGAGGAAGCGCGGCACCACGAGGTTCTTGACGGGGTCCACCCCGAGCACCTGCAGCGCGTCGAGCTCCTCGCGGATCTTGCGCGCGCCGAGGTCCGCGCTGATCGCGGTGCCCGCGACGCCCGCCAGCACGATCGCGGTCACGAACGGGCCCAGTTCGCGGACCGCGGCGAGTCCGAAGATCCCGCCGAGGCGGTCGAGCGCGCCGAGGACCGAGAGGAAGTTCGCGGCCTGCAGGCCGGGGGCGGCGTAGGAGACGCAGACCGTGGAGATCATCAGCGGGAACCAGCAGAGGCGCAGCGTGAACAGGAACTGCGCGACGAACTCGCCCCCGTACGGGTAGGGGGGGCGCAGCGCCGACATCGTCGTTTTCCAGGTCAGGATCACGATGTCCCCGACTTCTTCGATGAAGTTTCGCGCCGGGAGGAGCGCGCGCTCGGCCGCCTTGGTGTAGGAGCGCATACTAGTAGACTACTAGTCCACTAGTATAATGTCAAACTATGGGTCTATCTCGGCGAAGATCGTTGGCCGACCGGGGCCCGAGTTGAACGCGAGCGGGCCGGTCCCCAGCCCGGCCCGCTCTCCCACCCCGCCCGGCCCAAGCCGGTCGATCCCGGTCTGGCTATATCAATGCCCAACGGGCTCCCGCGCCGTGTCGGCCGACCCCTGCTCGGCCGTGGTGCTAGACCCGCTCCCAGGCGGGGTCCCCGCTGTCGGCTGACCCCTGACCGGCCGCGATCGTCCGGCGGCCCTCGTCGGTCCAGATCACCTGGTTGCGGCCCGGCCCCACCCCGACGAGCGCCACCGGCGCGCCGACGTGCTCGGCGATGAACCGCAGGTACTCCTGCGCCGCTCCGGGCAGCTCGGCGAAGCTCTCACAGGCGCTGATGTCCTCGCTCCAGCCCTCGAGCTCGGTGTACTGGGCGGTGGTGTGGTGCAGCACGGTCTGGTGGTAGGGGAAGCTGTCGAACTCCGCCCCCTCCGCGCCGCGGTAGCTCGCGCAGACCTTGATGCGCTCGAGGCCCGAGAGCACGTCGAGCTTGGTGATCGCGAGCGCCGAGAGCGTGTTGAGGCGGCAGGCGTAGCGCAGCGCCACGAGGTCCAGCCAGCCCGTGCGCCGCGGGCGCCCGGTGGTGGTGCCGAACTCGCCCCCGCGCGTGCGCAGGTAGTCGCCCATCGCGTCCTCGAGCTCCGTGGGGAACGGCCCCGCGCCGACCCGCGTCGCGTACGCCTTTGCGACCCCCCAGACCTCCTCGATGTCCCGCGGGCCTACGCCCGCCCCGATGCACGCCGCGCCGGCGATCGGGTTGGAGGAGGTCACGAACGGATAGGTGCCGTGGTCGATGTCGAGCATCGTGGCCTGCGCCCCCTCGAAGATCACCCGCCGCCCGCCGTCCAAGAGCTCCCACATCAGCTTGGCCGTGTCCGCGATGTGCTGCTCGAGGCGGTGCCCGTATGTCAAATACTCCTCGGTCATCGTGCGCAGGTCGAGCGAGGGGTCTTTCTCGAAGGGCCGCAGCGAGAGGCGCTTGGGCTCCATCGCCGCCACGATCTTCTTCTTGAGGATCTTCTCGTCGAGCAGATCCTGCACGCGGATCCCCAGGCGCGCCGCCTTGTCGGCGTAGCAGGGGCCGATGCCCCTGCGCGTGGTGCCGATCTGCAGGCGCCCCAATTTGGTCTCCCCCGCGGAGTCCAGCAGCAGGTGGTAGGGCATGATCAGGTGCGCGTTCGCCGAGATCCGCAGGCCGCTGCAGTCGATCCGCCGTGCGCGCAGGGCGTCGAGCTCCTCGATTAGCACCTTCGGGTCGATCACCACGCCGTTGCCGATCACGCAGTACTTGCCCGGGTACAGGATCCCCGAGGGGATCAGGTGCAGCTTCCACTCCTCCCCGTCCCGCACGATCGTGTGCCCCGCGTTGTTCCCGCCCTGGAAGCGCACCACCGCATCGCTGTGTTCGGCGAGCAGATCGACGATCTTGCCCTTTCCCTCGTCGCCCCACTGGGCGCCCACGATCGCTATTCCAGGCATATCCGCATGGAGTGTAGGGCCCCATCTCGACGGCGGCGTGCGTCTGGTGACGTCGAGGGGTGGCCTCCGCGGCGAAGGGCGAGGCGCGGTGGGGGCCCAATCCCGGGGACGGGCCCCCACCGCGACGATCTTGGGTGCTGCTCCGGCGCTAGGCCAGCGCCTTCTGCTTGAGCGCGTCGAACTCGGCCTGGCTGATCGCACCGCTGTCGAGCAACTGCTTGCCCTTGGCGATCTGCTCGGTCGGGTCGCCCTTGGCGGCCGCCGACTGGACGTACTTGTCGAATTCCTGCTGGGCGGCCTGCTGCTGTTTGGCGGCGCGTTCAGCCATGCCGCGGTGCTCGGCGATCAGGTAGACGAACACCCCGAGGTAGGGGAGCACCACGATGAAGATGATCCACAGCACCTTCATAAATCCCGAGGTGTCGTGGCGGCGGAAGAGGTCCGCGAACACGCCGATCAGGATCCAGATCCAGATCACGAACGCGAAGAAGATCAGCATCGTCCAGAACACTTCGAGGAACGGGTAACTGCTTGAGGCGATGATCACGGCTTTCCTCCCAAGGTTGCCTGATATGTCGAACCGTCAGCATAGAGAACGGCTTTCAAAAAGATCGGCACGCCCGCACCGCCTATTTTGAAAGACGTTCTTACGCCCTCACTGCGCGTAGCGCTCGCCCGCATAGTTCATGAACTTCGGATACTCCTTGTGGAAGGTGAGCGTGACTTTCCCCACGGCCCCGTTGCGGTGCTTGGCGATGATCAGATCCGCCTCCCCGGGGCGCTCGGAGTCTTCGTCGTAGTACTCGTCGCGATAGATGAACATCACGAGGTCGGAGTCCTGCTCGAGGTTCCCGCTCTCGCGCAGGTCCGAGAGCTGGGGCTTCTTGTCGGGGCGCGTCTCCACCGCGCGGCTGAGCTGCGAGAGCGCGATCACCGGCACCCCGAGCTCGCGCGCAAGAATCTTCAGGCCGCGGCTCAGCTCGCCCACCGCGGTCACGCGACTGTCGTAGCGGGAGTCCGTGCGCATCAGCTGGAGGTAGTCGATGATGATCAGCCCCAGCCCCCCCTCGCACTGGGAGTGCAGGCGACGCGCCTTCGCGCGGATCTCGAGCATTCCCACGTCGCTGGAGTCGTCCACCCACAGCGGCGCTGCCGCGAGGCGCTGGCTGGCGGCGAGGATCTTCGGCCAGCGCTGCTCCGCCACGCGCCCCTTGCGCAGCTCCTCCCCCTTGATCCGCGCCTGGGAGGCCACGAAGCGCTGGGCGAGCTCCGCCTCGGCCATCTCCAGCGAGAACAGCGCCACCGGCCGTTTGTGCTCCACGGCGGCGTTCTCCGCGATGTTGCACACCAGCGCGCTCTTTCCCATCGCGGGGCGCGCCGCGATGATGATGAGGTTCCCCGGCTGGAAGCCCCCGGTGATCTCGTCGAGGTCCTTGAAGCCCGAGGGGGTCCCCGTCAGCGAGGTCTTCTCGATCGAGAGCCGGTGGAGCTTGTCGAGCTCCTCGTGCAGCACGTCCTCGATCGCGCGGAAGTCCTGCTTGCGGTCGTCGCGCGCGACCTCCAGCATCGCCTTCTCCGCGAGCTCCACCAGCTCTCGCGGGGGGGCCTGGTGGCCGAGCACGCTCTCCTGGATCTCGTACGTGCTCGCCAGCAGGCGCCGCAGCAGCGCGTTCTCGCGCACGATCTGCGCGTAGCGGCGCGCGTGGCCCGCGGCGGGCACCACGCCGGTGAGCTCGTCCACCGTCGCGGGCCCCCCGACCGCCTCGAGCTTGCCCAGCTGGCGCAGGCGGTCGGTCACGGTGAGCACGTCCACGGGCTCGCTCTCGTTGTAGAGCGCGAGCATCGCCTCGTAGATCAGCGCGTGGCGCTCGCGGTAGAAGTCCTCGGGGCGCAGCCCCTCCTCGATCACGAGCGCATACAGGGAGCGGTCCGAGAGCAGGATCGCGCCGAGCACCGACTGCTCGGCCTCGAGGTTCTGCGGGGGCGCGATCGCGCCCGCCGGGGCGCCGGAGGATCGGGTGGCGGGAGTCCGCGGGGTGGGCGGGGATCCCATCCCTCCGTTGGTGACCGAGACCGCGCTCATCGCTTCGCCGAGTCTACGTTGGGTGCGGCCCGCGCTCGCGGGGCCATGTCGCTAAGTAGGAGGAAATCCGTGAAATCCCGTGGCACGAACACATGTTCCCAAGGCGCTCGGACCGCCTCCGCGCGCGCGAGCGCATCCCGCCGCGGAGCCTCCCGCAAGCGCGACCCTCAATCGATCAGGCGCCGCCCGAGCTGGCTCACCGCGAGCCGCCACATCAGCAGCGCGAACGCGAGCAGCACGGCGGTGTGGTACAGGTCGACGACGCCGAGGCGGTCGAAGCAGGCGTCGCGCACGAGCTGCACGCAGTGGAAGAGGGGGTTGATCTGCGCCACCAGGCGCACCCCGGGGGGCAGGGAGGAGACGGGGAAGAACGTGCCCGCCACCAGGAACAGCGGGGTGAGCACGGCGCTGGTGACGTAGTTGAAGTTGTCGATCGTCTTCGCCACCGCCGCGATCGCGACCCCGAAGGAGGCGAACCCGTAGCCGGTGAGGAACCCGATCGGGGGCACCAGCAGCATCCCCCAGGAGGGCTGCAGGCCGAAGGCGATCCCCACGAGGATCGGGGCCGCCCCGTAGACCCCGGCGCGCACCGAGATCCACAGCACCTCCGCGGTGATCAGCTCTTCCACGTCCACCGGGGCGGCGAGCATCGCGTCGTAGGTGCGCTGGAACTGCCAGCGCACGAATGTGTTGAACATCCCGGGGAACGCGGAGGAGAACAGCACCGCGGTGGCCACCACCCCGGTGGCGACGTACTGGACGTAGCTGACGTGCCCCACCCTCGCCACCAGCGAGCCGACCCCGAGGCCGAACGCGAGCAGGTAGATCGTGGGCTGCACGATCGAGGAGAACGTGGTGGCCTTCCAGTAGCGCCCGAAGATCACCACGTCGCGGCTCATCACCCCCGCGAGCGCCGCGGGTTCTAGGCGGCGCATCCGCCGCCCCGGGGTGCCATCCCCGCCGCCGGCGGGGGAGCCGGTCAGGGCGGGCGCGCTCATTCGATCTCCTGTCCCGTCAGCGGCCGCATCCGCCGCCCCCGTTGGTGAGGCCCGGGGCGCTCATTCGATCTCCTGCCCGGTGAGCGCCACGAACGCATCCTCGAGGTTCGCGGGGCGCAGCGCTCCGTCGGGGGCCTCGCCGTCGAGGGACTCCGCGCGCATGATCGCGATCGCGGGCCCGCTGCGGCGGCTCGCCCAGCCGCGGCGCCGCGCGAGCTCGTCGACCTCGGCGAGCCGCGCGGGGGGGCCGTAGACCTCGAGCACCCGCTCGCCCGCGTGGGCGCGCACGAGCTCCGCGGGGGTCCCCTGGGCGACGATGCGCCCCTGGGACATCACCGCCACCATGTCGGCGAGCCGCTCGGCCTCCTCGATGTAGTGGGTGGACATCAGCACCGTCACCCCCTCCGAGCGCAGGCGGTCGATCAGCGACCACAGCTCCTGGCGCACCTGCGGGTCGAGGCCCACGGTGGGCTCGTCCAGCAGCACCAGGCGGGGGTCGTGGATCAGCCCGCGGGCGACCAGCAGCCGCCGGCGCATTCCCCCGGAGAGCTCCACCACGCGGGTGTCGGCGCGGCCCTCGAGGTTGGCGAGCGCGAGCGCCCGCTCGATCGCGGCGGGGCGCTCGGCGCGGGGCACGCGGTAGAGGCGGGAGAACACCATCAGGATCTGCCGGCAGGTGAGCTCCACGTCGAGGTTGTCGAGCTGGGGCACCACCCCCATCTCCATCCGCGCCTGCTTGGACTGGCGGGGAAGCTCGTAGCCGAGGACCGAGATCTCGCCGGTGTCGGCGAGCGCCTGCGCGGTGAGCATCCGCATCGTCGTGGACTTCCCCGCCCCGTTGGGGCCGAGCAGGCCGAAGCAGATCCCCGGGGCGACCTCGAGGTCGAGGCCGTTCACCGCGGTGATCTCGCCGAAGCGCTTGACCACGCCTCGCAGCGAGATCGCGGACGACGAGGGCTCACCCATGCGCTCGATGCTCCCGCCCACCATCCGGCGTCGCGCCGGCCACGTCGGCCTATCCCTTCGCGGCCATCGGCGGCCTACTGCTTCGCGGCATGCCGGCCTACTTCTTCGGGACGATCATGGTCTTCACGGTGGCCGTCACGTCCTGGACGACGTCGACCACGACCATGTAGGTGCCGACGTTCTTGATCGGCTCGGGGAGGTGCACGTTGTGGCGGTCGAGTTTGAGCCCTCTCGCCTCGCGGATCGCATCGGCGATGTCCTGCGCGGAGACCGAGCCGAACAGGCGCCCGTCCGCCCCGGTCTGCTGGGGGATCGTGAGCACCGTCTTGTTGAGCAGTGCGGCGTTGGTGTGGGCGCGTTCGGCGAACTCGCGCTCCGCGCGCTCTTCGGCCTCTTGGCGGCGGCGCACCGCGTCGATCGCCCCGCGCGTGGCGGGCTGGGCGAGCTTGCGGGGGATCAGGAAGTTGCGGAGGTACCCCTTGGAGACCTCCACCACCCGGCCCTGCTCGCCGAGCGTCTCGACGTCCTTGAGGAGGATCGCCTCGGGCATCCCGCTCTCAGCGTCCCCGGTCGCGGTCGCCGCGCTCGCGGCGGGGGTTGTCGTCGCGCCCGCCCTCGTTCACGTAGGGGAGCAGCGCGAGCTCGCGCGCGCGCTTGACCGCGCGCGCCACCTGGCCCTGGTGGCGGCGGCAGGCGCCGGTGATCCGCCGCGAGCGGATCTTGCCCTTCTCGGAGATGAAGCGGCGCAGGGTCGCCACGTCCTTGTAGTCGACCTGCTCGATCTTGTCGCGGCAGTGCTGGCAGGGCTTGCGCCGCCCGCCTGTTGTTCCGCCGCGCTTCTCTCTCCTACGGGCCGGCTTGGCCCGGCCGCGTGACTTCGCCACCTGTGTCTACCTCGCTCTCGCCACCACCGCTCGCGATCGTGCCGAGCGGCGACTGATTGGGGACTGCTTTTTAGAACGGAATGTCCTCGTCGCCTGCTCCGGCGCCGACCGGTGCGGGCTGGAAATCCCCTTCGTTGACGGGGGTCTCGCCACCCTGTGAGGCCCCGTTCCCCGCGAAGGCTCCCCCACCGGAGGGGTCTTCGCGCGAACCCAGGAACTGCACCGAGTCGGCAATGATATCGATTGCCTGGCGCTTTGCCCCGTCCTGGGCCTCCCACTCGCGCCACTCCAGGCGCCCGTCGATCGCCACGGGGCGTCCCTTCGAGAGGTAGCGCGCGGCGTTCTCGCCCTGCGCGCCCCACACCTTCACGTTGAAGTAGTTGGGCTTGTCCGTCCATTCCCCGCTGGCGGAGTCCTTGCGGCGGGTGTTGCACGCGATTCGCAGCTCGCACACGGAGGTGCCGCTGGGCAGCGAGCGGAGCTCGGGATCTTTCGTCAAGTTGCCGGTCATCACTACCCGGTTGATGTTCGTTGCGGCCACGGCTCATCTTCCTTTCGGCTGTCTCGTACCCCGCATGGGGGGCCTCGGCGTCTCGTCGCCTGAGATGGAGCCCCCGAGTGTAGACCCGCCTGCGGGCGCCACTTCCCCTCGGTTGTGCGGCGACCCCGCTCGTTGCGTGGTTTAGGTGGAGTCCGGCGGGCTGCGGGGGGACTCAGGACTCCCGGCGGCCGCGGGGGGAGGTGCGGAACACCTCGTCCCAGTAGGGGGCGCTGATCCCGAAGCCGCGGGTGTCGTCCTGGAAGTGGTGGCGCATGTGGCGCTCGCGCAGCATCCGCCCGAGGCGCCCGCGGGGGACGAAGTGGTGGAGGTAGTAGTGCAGCATGTCGTACACCACGTAGCCCGTGAAGAAGCCCGCCGCGAGGCCCGGGGCCCAGTGGGCGCCGAACAGCAGGTAGAGCACCCCGAACACCAGCGCCCCCAGCGGGATGCTCACCGCGGGGGGCATCACGAGGCGCATGGGGTCGTTGGGGTGCTCGTGGTGGATCCCGTGGATGATCCAGTGCAGGCGCGCCCCGATCCCGCGGTTGGGCTCGAAGTGGAACACCAGGCGGTGCAGCCAGTACTCGAACAGCGTCCACAGCGCGTACCCCGCCACCGCGAGCAGCGCCAGCGCCCCCACGCTCGCCTGCGCGAGGCTCCACGCCGCCATCGCGGCGATCACGGGCACGAACACCAGCAGCGGCACCGCGGGGTGCACCCGCGAGAAGAAGTCCAGGAGGCGCGACTCGAACATCGGCGGGGACGCTCTCAGCACGTCCGTCCTGGCGATCGAAGAAGAGGGGCCCGACCGAAGCCGGGAGACACTCGCCTTCGGCTCGTATCCCCGTTTCGGCCAGCCGACCTGCAGCCGGCTGCGCCACCCTCTAAGCGCCCGATCGCTGTGCTCCAGCCGGTTCACGACTCCGAGTGTATTACGCCCACGCCTGCGCCACGCCTGCGCCGCCCCGTCCCGCCGCGAGGGCGATCCGCGGGTCCCGGGCCGCTCGGCGAGGGCCGGCGCATGGCCGGCCGATCGAGGTTAGGCAGGCTCAGCGACGGCCTGGGGCTCAGCGACGGCCTGCGGCTTGGCCGGCGGGGCCGGCGCGGGCTCCGGCGCGGTCGGCTGCTCGGGCGCCGTCCCGGCCGCGGGCACCACCGCGGCCTCGCGCGCCGCCGGGCTGCTCATGTCCGGCGCGGCGGGGGTGCCTGGCTTCAGCTTGACGATCCGGAAGCGCACCACCTCGTCGGCGATCCGCAGCGAGCGGTCGAGGCCGCTCAGCAGCTCCGGCGTGCCGGCGTGGAACTGCATCAGGTGGTACTTCGCGGTCGCTTTGTGGTCGATCGGGTAGGTCAGCGCCCGGTCCCCCCAGTCGTCGTGGCGCAGCAGCTCCCCCTGCGCCGCGATCGCCGCGCGCGCCTCCGCGAGGATCTTCGCGCGCGCGTCCTCCTCCGCTTCGGCGTCGAGCATCAGCACGAGATCGTATGTGGGGGCGGGCAGGGTCATGGCCTGGCGAGAAAGAGTAGCGGGTCGGCGTCTGCGGCCGGGTGTCCGGGCTGTTCCAGCCGGCGCATGCGCCGGCTGGCCGGTGGGCACATGTGCCCACCGGGGGGGCCGCACATGTGCGGCCCCCGGGAAGGGCCGCATGCGGCCCTTCCAGCAACGCCACATGTGGCGTTGCCAGCCAACCGATCGAAGATCGACGGGATCTCCGATCGGCCAACATGTGGCATGGCGACCCCCAATCAGTGCGTGCGCGCCTTCGCGCGGATGTCCGCGAGCTGCTCGTCGATCCAGTCCCCCGGGTCGCGCGAGGTCACGATCTGGCGCAGGCCCTCCGCGCGGCGGCGGCGCTCCGCGGGGTCCATCGCGAGCGCGGCGTAGATCGAGTCCGCGAGCTCCTGGATGTCGAAGGGGTTCACCGACAGCGCGAACTCCCCGAGCTCCTCGTGCGCGCCGGTGTTCTCCGAGAGGATCGAGACCCCCTCGCGCTCGTTGACGATCGGCCCCTCCTTCGCCACGAGGTTCATCCCGTCGAACATCGCGTTCACCAGCAGCACGTCGTAGTGGCGGTACGCCGCCATCGCCTCCTCGAGGTCGTCGCGCAGCTTCAGCTGGATCGGCATCCAGTCGGGCGTGCCGTGGCGGTGGTTGACGACCGCCACCAGCGCCTCGATCCGCTCGAGGTACTCCGCGTACTCCGGGACGTCCGTGCGGGAGGGCATCAGCTGCGCCATGAACGTCACGCGCTCGGAGAACTCGGGGTGCTGCTCGAGGAACAGGTCAAACGCGGAGAACCCCCGCAGCACGTTCTTCGAGAGGTCCGCGCGGTCCACCCGCAGGATCAGGAAGTCCCGCCGGCGCTCCAGCAGCTCGCGCTCCAGCTCCCTCACCCGCTCGCCCTGCGCGATCCGCCTGGTTGCGTGGTGGTCGATCGGCAGCGGGTACGCGCGCACCCACACCTCGCGCTCCCCGTAGCGCACCGTCCCCCGTTCGTAGTTCACCTCCAGCTCCATCAGGTCCTCGCAGCACTGCAGGAAGTTGCGCCGGTAGGAGCGCGTGTGGAAGCCGATGATGTCGTTCGCGAGCAGCCCCGCGAAGATCTCCTCGCGGATCCGCGAGGGGAGCACGCGCCACGCATCCGACTGCGTCCACGGGATGTGGATGAAGTGGTGCAGGAACACATCCGGGCGCGCCCGGCGCACGAGGTCCGGGAGCGTGTAGAGGTGGTAGTCGTGCACCATCACCACCGGCTCCTCCGCGCCCTCGAGCTCCTCCACGACCGCTCGCGCGAGATCCTCGTTGACCACGTTGTAGCCGAACTCGAACGCCTCGATCTCGTGGCGGCGGATGTCCGGGGCGTTCGACAGGTCCCACAGGTAGTGCTGGATGAACCACAGCATCGGGTTCGCGAACACGTTGTAGAAGCGGTCGTACGCCTCCGGGTCGCTCGCCACCAGGCGCACCTCGAACTCGCCCCCCGCCGGGGAGCGCACCGGGAACGCGCGGCCCCCGTGGGAGCGCGAGACCTCCACGTCCTGCTCGCTCATCGCCGAGGCGATCCACACCGCCTCGCGGTGCGAGGCCAGGCCCGTCAGCGCCGTCACCAGGCCCCCCGAGCCGCGCTGCACCCCCCCATCCGGCTGGAAGGTCACCGGGCCCCGGTTGCTCACCAGCACCAGCGGGGCCCTCGTGCGCTCCCCGCTCGACTCGCTCATCGGTCTGCCTCGCTCATAACACCATCATCATCCACTCCGGACGCGAACAACGCCGTCATGGGCACGCAGGGCAAGCTGGTCAAGGACGCAAGGAGCGTGGCGTGCTATGCACGCGAGCGACTGAGGACGCCGACCAGCGCCGCCATGCGTGTTCATGACTCCCGGAGCTCGGTGAAGATCCGCAGATAGTCCCGAAGGTAGCGCGGGGTGAGGAAGTGCGCGCGCACGTGCTCCTTGCCCCGTTTGCCGAGCGACTTGCCGAGCGCGGGGTCCCCGAGGATCTCGAGCGCCCGCTCGGCGCACCGCTCGGTGCTCGACACGAGGAAGCCCGTGACCCCATCCTCGATCTGCAGGGGGATCCCGCCGACGTCACCCCCGATGAACGGCTTTGCCTTCCAGATCGCCTCCGACACCGTCAGGCCGAAGCCCTCGCGGGTGGACTTCTGGATCAGCACGTCGGAGTGCGACTGGAACGCGTTCACCTCGATCGCCCCGACGTTGTTGAAGTTGTTGAGGATGTGGATGTCCGGGTCCCCGTCGGCGTGCGCGATCGTGGCGTTGAAGAAGTCCCACCCCTCCGGGTCGTCGCTCGCCATCGAGCCCACCAGCGCGAGCTGCGCCGCGGGGATCTGCTCCTTCACGATGCGGTACGCGTCGATCACCCCCAGCGGGTCCTTCCAGGGGTCGAAGCGCGAGACCTGGCACATCAGCGGGCGGTCCACGTCGATCCCGAACTGCCCGCACACGTACGCCGCGTCTTCCGGGGAGAGCGCCATGTTCTTCGGCGTCAGCGGGTCGATCGCGGGGGGCACCACGTTCACGTGGCCGTTCATCCCCGGCGGCACGTACTCCCGCATGTGGAACAGCGACTGCGGGTAGTCCTCGATGTAGGGCATCAGCCGCGCGATCGTCTCGGGGTTCGGCGTGGAGAGGTCGATATGGCAGCGCCACACCCACCCCCTCGCCTTCCCCGGCACCAGCTTCTGCAGCGCCGCGGGCTGGGGGTCGTGCACGAGGCACACATCCCACCCCCCGGAGAGCTCGCGGGCGTTCATCTCGTTGTAGCTCCGCCAGGTCTCCCACTGCTCCTCGTCGAGGTCCTCCGGGGCGCCCTGCAGCGCGTTGTGCATCAGCTTCGTCGCGTTGAAGAATTCCTCGCGCCCGTAGATCACCTGCCACTCGCACTCCAACCCCACGTCGCGCATCAGCGGCACCAGCGTGTACAGGATCTCCGAGACGCCCCCCCCGAATGCGGTCGCGGAGACGTGCGCCACCCGGCTCCCCTTCAGCGGCTCCGCGAGCTCGCGGATCTCATCGATCAGCTCGCGACCGCAGATATGCGTGTAATCGGCGAGCGTCTTCGTTCCGACGGCGACGGGCTGGAGCACGCGCGCACGATACCGATAGCCGAGGCGCCCCGGGTTACTCTCTCCCGAGCCGATCGCCGGGGCGCCCCGGCTTGCTCTCTCCCGAGCACCCCGGGTTACTCTCTCCCGTGGTGCTCAACGGACGGATCTATCGGGCGGCGTTCCTTCCGCTCCTGTTCGCGCTCGTGATCGCGGGGTTCTCCCTCAGCGACCGCGTGGCCCCGCTCGGCTCGAACCTCGCGCCCGACGCGTTCAGCGGCGCCCGCGCGTTCGCCACGCTGCAGCGCCTCGCCGCGCGATTCCCCGACCGTCGTCCGGGGAGCGCCGGCGACGAGGGCCTCGCCGCCGAAGTCGCGCGCGCCCTGCGCGGCCTCGGCGCCGCCGCCCGCGGCGGCTTCTCGGTCGCCACCCGCAGTTTCCGCGCGCAGACGATCGACGGCGAGCGCACCCTCACCACCGTGATCGCCCAGCGGCCCGGCACCACCGGGGAGGCGCCGATCGCGATCCTCGCGCACCGCGACGCCGCGGGCCGCGGCGCCCGCGCGGAGCTCTCGGGGACCGCCGCGCTGCTCGAGCTCGCCCGCGTGCTCGCCGCCGGGGAGACCCAGCGCACGATCGTGCTCGTCTCCACCAGCGGGGGGTCCGGTGGGAACGCCGGGGCGGCCGACTTCGCCGCGCACGCGGGCGCGCTGATCGGCGCCGGGGCCGGAGGCGCAGTGGCGGGCGAAGCGGGCGCCGGCGGTCCGATCGACGCCGCGCTCGTGCTCGGCGACCTCGCGGGCGAACGCCTGCGCGCGCCGTTCGTGGCGTCGCTCTCCGACGGCCCCAGCGCCGCTCCCGCGCTCCTGCAGAGCACCCTCGCCGCCGAAGTCGCGCGCGCCCTGCGCGGCCTCGGCGCCGCCGCCCGCGGCGGCT
>JBIOEY010000019.1:0-25580 GCA_044446505.1 Solirubrobacterales bacterium | reverse complement strand
GGGCGGGCGGGGCCCCGATCAACGCGTTCGTGGAGCGCCTCGCGCGCACGGGTGCCTGCGGGCTGATCGTGCCCGACCTGCCCTTCGAGGAGGCCTCCGAGGTGCTCGCCGCGTGCGACGCGCACGGGATCGCGCTCGTGCCGCTCGTCGCGCCGACCACGCCCCCCGCGCGCCTCGCGGAGATCGGGGCGCGGGCGCGCGGGTTCCTCTACACCGTCTCCGTCGTCGGCACCACCGGGGAGCGCGCCGCACTCACCGAGCAGTTCGCGCAGATCGTCGCCCGCGCGCAGGTCGCCACCGCCGTGCCGGTGGCGCTCGGCTTCGGGATCTCGACCCCCGCGCAGGCCCGCCAGGCGGCCGACGCGGGCGCCGACGGGGTGATCGTTGGCTCCCGCCTCGTGCGCGCCGCCGGCGAGTCCGAGGACCCCGCGGGGGCCGTCGGGGCGCTCGTCGCCGAGCTCGCCGCCGCGCTCGAGCGCTAGGGAGGCGCAAACCCGCCCGTGCGGCAGGTAGGATGGCGATCGATGGGACTGATCCTCACCTTCACCGCCGGCCTCGTCGTGTGGATCGTGCTCTGGGCCCTCGGCGCGAAGGGCTTCGACGCGTTCATGCTCGCCGCCGCGATCATGCTCGTCGGGGCGTGCCTGCGGATTCTCTCCGGCTACCTGCCCGGCCGCCGCCGCAGCAGCGCCTGAGAACGCCGGTGCGCGCCCGCCGGCCCTGTCTGGACCCGCTCGTGTCCCGGGTGGGACCGGGATTGCTCGCGCTCGCCGCGCTGGCGCTGCCCGCGGCCCTCGGCGGCTGCGGCGCCGTCGGGGTGTCAACCGCCGTCACCACCCCCGGGAACGAGCTCACCGTCTACTCGAGCCTCCCCCTGCAGGGCCCCGCCGCCGCCGCCTCGCGGCAGATCGTCAACGGCGAGAAGCTCGCCCTCGCCGAGATCGGCGGGCGGGTGGGGCGCTTCAAGATCGACTACGCCTCGCTCGACGACTCCAACCCGAGGACCGGGGAATGGTCGCCCGGGATCACCTCCACCAACGCCCGGATCGCCGTGCAGGACACCGGCACGATCGCCTTTCTCGGCGATCTCGACTCCGCCGCGAGCGCGGTCTCGCTGTCGTTCACCAACGGCGCCGGCATCCTCCAGGTGAGCCCCGCGAGCCCCTACGTCGGGCTGACCTCCTCGCGCGACGCCGGCCAGGACGAGCCCGACCGCTTCTACTTCACGGGGCAGCGCACGTTCGTGCGCCTGCAGCCCGGCGACCCCGTGCAGGCGGCCGCCCAGGTGAAGCTGATGCGCGCGCTGCACGTCAAGCGGGCGTACGTGATCTACGACCAGGACCCCTTCGACGCGCCGCTCGCCGCGATCCTCGCGGAAGACGCCAAGCGCGCCGGCATCGACATCCTGGGCGAAGACCAGATCGACACCACCGCGGGCACCGAATTCGCGGGCGAGGTGCAGAAGGTGCTCGAAAGCGGCGCCCGCGCGGTGTTCTTCAACGGCCTCCCCAACGCCGGGGCCGTCGCGCTCTGGCGGCAGCTGCACGCCGCCGACCCCCACCTGCGCCTGCTCGGGTCGAGCTCGCTCGCGCGGGGCTCCTTTGCGGGGCGGATCGGCGCTGCGGCGCACCTCACGTACCTCGCGAGCCCGCTGCTCCCGCTCTCGCTCTACCCCCCCGAAGCGCAGCGCGTCCTCGCCGAGTACAGCCAGCGCTTCCACCGACGCCCCGGCGCCTACGCGCTGTATGGGTACGAAGCGATGAGCGCCGTGCTGCTCGCGATCCGCCGCGCCGGCCGCCACGGCGACGACCGCCAGACCGTGATCCGCAAGTTCTTCGCGCTCAGGGACCGCGACGCCGTGCTCGGGCGCTACTCGGTGCTGCCCACGGGCGACACCACCCTCTCCTACTACGCCATCGACCGCGTGCGCGGGGGCCGCCTGGTGTTCTATCGCGCGTTGGCGCTGGCGTCCCCGCGCTGAGTCTCGCCACGGTGTCTCCCACTCCACTTTCCCAGAAAGTGGCTCAGATCAACGCGATCGGGAAGCTCGGCGTCGCCGGTAGGGTCCGTAGAAAATACTGAAAGTGGACGAAACCATTGACAACTCCGCCAGGGCTCGCGCATAGTGGAAGCAGTCTCCAGGCGGGGTTGGTAGCGGGTAGGGTCTCGACTGGGGGCCAATGGGTCCGTGGCAACGCCCGCTCCCGCGAGCTGCGCCCGGAGAGAGACGACTGACCTACCGCTATCGCCGATGGCGGTAGGCAAATAGCACCTAAAAATCAATACTGGCGTCCGGCGTGCGCCGGATGCGGGAGGAATACCTCATGTCTAAAATGAAGGTCGTAATGTTGAGCCTGCTGGCGACGTTCGCGCTCGGCGCGGTCGTGTCGGCCACGGCTTCCGCGAACGCCTCGCATGAGTGGCTGATCAACGGAGCCAAAATCACAGGAACAGAAACCGTTTCAATCGCCGGCAATCAGATACCGGGCAACAACCAACTCGAAGGTGTGGTGGCTTCCACCAGCGTTCACATCGTGTGCCAAGAGGTGGTCACCGTCTCTGGCGCCAATTACCTTGAAAAAGAAGGTAAATTGAAAATGAAGCTCGAATACAAAGCCTGCACGGTGTACTCTGTCGCCGCAGGCGTTATCGAAAATCAACCGAAATGCAGGGTCCTCAACATGACAGCGGAAGGCTCGGGCGAATTGATCGAAGCCGGCCAATTCAAGCTGGAAGGTAAACCGTTTGTCGTAGTGAAGATCGAAAACGCCGAAGGCGTGACCTGCCTGATCAAAGGCGAATACAAAGTTGAACCCGCGCTCACATGTTCTCTGCCTCACTACGCGGTTCAGGGCTACGTCGCCGTGATAGAATGCAACCCGGAGGGGAGTAAAGAACTCAAACTGGGGAGCGAAATCGCCAAACTCTTCTCGGGATTCGGGGTCGCTGGCACGAAAGGCCAGCTGCTCAGCTCCAACTAGACCGAGAACCGTCTCGAAAGCCCAGCCGCAGGTCGTCTGGTGCTGCGCCCCGGCTTCAGCCGGGGCGCAGTCGCTTCTCCACCGCACGCTTTGCGAACCGCTGGCCAGCCTCGAGGTATAGGGACAATTACTGAGAGTGGGAGACATCCGTTGTTCCGCTCCCATCCCCCTGCCAGACTGTCAGGGCAGATGAGCGATCCACCGAGGAGGGGAGGCTGTCGTCGCGTCCTGCTGGCGACGGTCGCATTGGCCGGCAGTTGGGCGTGCCTGTCGCAGGCCACCGCCCGGGCGGACGTCTGCCCGAACGAAAACCTCCGCCGTGCACAGACCTACGCCGCGCAGCTCCCCGACTGCCGCGCATACGAGCAGGTCTCGCCGGTCGAGAAGAATCTCAGCGACGCGATCGGGCACGTCGGCCTCACGCAGGTCTCTCCCGACGGCGAACGCGTCACCTACGGCTCGATCGTTCCGTTCCCCGGAGTTCCCGGCGCCTCGGACTACGTCACTTACCTGAGCACGCGCGCGTCCGATGGCTGGTCCACGCAGGGACTGTTGCCCGGAAGCCCGGGTCCGCAGGGAGAAGAGTCCGCGGCGACCGTCCTCATCGCGGGCCTGACCGAAGACCTCTCCGACGCTTTGCTGAGTGAGGGTGCGAAGGGCTTTCTCTACAACACCGGTAGCCTCGGGCTGTCGGAATTTCCCTATGCCAACGAAGGGTTCGTCGACGCGTCGGCCGACGACTCCGCGATTCTCTTCGCCAGCAGTCAATCGCTGATGGAAGGCGCCATCGAAGGCGATCCGAACCTGTACGAGTGGGACGCGGGACGGCTCAGCCTCGTCGGAGCCGACGCCACCGCCGGCCCCGACCTCGATCCCGAACGCCGCTTCCGCGCGTACACCGAACACGCGATCTCCGCCGACGGCTCGCGCGTCTTCTATACCAGTCCCGCCTCCCGCGCGGGCGAAGGGCGCATCTACATGCGCGAAGACCTCGGTGCGCCCGTTGCGATCTCCGGTGCTCCAGCCGAATGGCGCGCCGCCACGCCCGATGGCGCAAGCGTCTTCTACACCGAAAACGGTGGGCTCTACCGCTGGACCCGGCACCCGGGCGAACCCGAAGCGCATACCACGGAGATCGCCGAACCCGGCATGGGCGTGATCGGCGTGCTCGGAGTCTCCGATGACGGCTCCTATGCGTATTTCGCCGCCGGCGGCGGAACGATCTACGAGTGGCACGAAGGGCAGCCCGTCCTCAGCATCGCCTCGCTCTCCGCGGCCGAGGCCAACGAATCCGACAACTGGCGCAACTACTTTCTGTCCGAGCCCCTTGGCTCCGCGGAAGGGCTGAAGAGCTCGCAGGTCACGCCCGATGGCAGGACCCTGCTGTTCACCTCGTCCATCCCCCTCACCGGCTACCCCAACCAGGGGCACAGCGAGATCTTCCTCTACGACGCCGTGCGCGGGAGCCTGGTCTGCGTGTCCTGCAACCCGAGCGGCGAACCGGCGAGCAGCGACGCGTTCCTCTCGCACCAGCCGATCAAGTACGCGACCGAACCGTCCGCTCGCAGCCGGCCCTTCGCCGTGGACAACGTGTCCGAAGACGGTCGACGCGTGTTCTTTCAGACAGCCGAAGCGCTCGTACCCAGGGATGAAAACGAACTCACCGACGTCTACGAGTGGGAGGGTGGCCGGGTGTACCTGATCTCCAGTGGAGCAGACGGCCGCTTCGGGTACTTCGGAGGCGCCTCCGCCGACGGGCGCGACGTCTTCTTCTTCAGCCGCCAGCCGCTCGTCGCCCAGGATCGGGACGACAACATCGACGTCTACGACGCGCGCGAAGGCGGCGGCATCCCCGCCCAGAACGAAGCGCCGCCACAGGCCTGCGTGGGCGAACAGTGCCGGGGCGCGGTTGCGCCGCCGCCGCCATTTGGCGTGCCTGCCAGCAACACCTTCCTCGGAGCGGGCAATCTCGCCCCCCAGCCGCCTCTCGCCAGCAAGACCAAGCTCGCTCGGAAGCCCAAGCCCAAGCGGAGCCCGAAATGCAGGCGCAGCCGCAAGCGCAACAGGCGCGGCAGATGCGCGGCCGCTGGCACCTCTGGGAGGGGCAGACGATGAGAGGGCGCCCGGTCGAGATGCTGGCCGCGCTTGCGTCGCTGCTGATCCTGCTGGTCTTCGCAGCGTCCGCAACGGCGGATGAAGGGTTCGGCATCGAATCGCTCACCAACCGACTCGAATCGGCGGGCGCTCCCGCGCGGCAGGCGGGCTCGCACCCGGACAGCATGACCACCACGATCGTGTTCAACCACCACAAGAGCTCGGCGCTGGCCGGTACGGGCTTCGCGCCCGACGGCAACCCGCGCTGGCTGGAAGTGAATCTTCCCCCGGGCCTGCTCGTCAACCCCACCGCCACGTTGGAACGGTGCACCGAGGAAGAGCTCGTGACGACCGGCAAACACATCGAAGGGCAGGCCGAATGCCCCCCGGGCGCCGCCGTCGGGGAAATCCTCGCGTTCACCGAAATCGGAGCGCTCCCGGCCACCGTCTACAACATGGTCCCGCCCCCCGGGGTCCCGGCCGACTTCGGGTTCAACCTCCTGGGGCTGACCGTCGTGCACCTCGAAGGCAGGGTGCAGGCCGGCGGTGGCTACCACATCTCCGCCTACGCGCCGGAAATCATCCAGCGCGACGGCGTCTACAGCGCGACGGTCACGCTGAACGGATTTCCCAACGGTGCGACGGGCAAGCCGCTGCTGAGAATGCCGACATCCTGCGGCGGGACGCTCACGGTGGCCGCGGAAGCCGAATCGTGGCAGGGAGAACACGCGTTCCTGTCCTTCGCCCCGTTCGACGGCGAAGGGCACACGCTCACCGTCACCGGCTGCGGCCGGCTCGGCTTCAGGCCCGAACTGAGGGTGCTGCCCTCCACCCGCATGGCCGACGCCCCGAGCGGCCTGAGCGTCGAACTGAGCGTTCCTCAGGAAGGCGCCGACGGCCTCGCGCAGGCCGACCTGAAGGAAGCGGTGATCGCACTGCCGCCCGGGTTCACGGTCTCGCCCGCGTCCGCCGCGGGGCTCGGCGCCTGCTCGCCCGCGCAGATCAAGTTGAGCACGCAGGAAAGGCCCGAATGCCCGCCGTCATCGAGGGTCGGATCCGTTGAAATCGTCACGCCGCTGCTCGGCCCCGAACGGCCGCTGCACGGCTCGATCTACCTCGCCCAGCAGGGCGAAAACCCGTTTCACGACCTGCTCGCCCTCTATCTCGTCGCCGAAGTCGCCAACGTCGTGCTGAAGGTGCCCGGCGAAGTCACTCTGGATGCGACCACCGGTCAGATCACCACCCGCTTCGGCCAGGACCCCGTCAACGGCGACTACCTGCCGCAGCTGCCCTTCAGCCACCTGCGCGTCGACCTCTTCGGCGGCAGTCGCGCGCCCCTGTCCACGCCCCACCAGTGCGGAACGTACACCGTCACCAGCCGGCTCACGCCGTGGTCGGCGCCCGAATCCGGCCCGCCGGCGACGCCGGGCGCGAGCTTCGCGATCGACGAAGGCTGCCACCCTCCCGCGTTCGCTCCGACCCTCCTCGCCGGCACCGAAAGCAACCGCGCGGGAGCTTTCAGCCCGTTCTTGACGACCCTGCGCCGTGAAGACGGCGAAGGGGAGTTCGGGCGGATCCAGGTCAAACTGCCGCCCGGCCTGCTCGCGAACATCGCGTCGGTCGCGCTGTGCGGTGAGCCACAGGCCGAGCTTGGTGAATGCCCGGCGGCGAGCAGGATCGGCCACGTCACCACCGGGGTGGGGCCGGGGCCGGACCCGCTGTATGTCTCGGGCGAAGTGTTCCTCACGGGCCCGTACAACGGCGCGCCGTACGGCCTGACGATCGAGGTGCCGGCGATCGCCGGCCCGTTCGACCTCGATCTCGAAGGCCGTCCGGTCGTGGTCCGCGCCGCGATCAGCGTGGATCGGCACACCGCCACGGCGACCGTGACCACGGACCCGCTGCCGCAGATCATCCAGGGCGTCCCGTTGCAGGTCCGTGTCGCCAACGTCACGATCGACCGACCCGGGTTCACCTTCAATCCCACGAGCTGCGCCCCGATGGCGATCGCGGGCGAGGCCACCAGCACGCTGGGCCAGAGCGCCCCCCTCACCTCGCGCTTCCAGGCCGCCGACTGCGCCTCGCTGGCGTTCAAGCCAAAGTTCACGGTCAGTACCTCCGGCCACACTTCGCGCAAGAACGGGGCAAGCCTCGATGCCAAGCTCAGCTATCCGGCGGACCGATCGCAGATCGGCCAACAGGGCCGCGAGGCGAACATCGCAGTGGTCAAGGTCTCTCTGCCCAAGCAGCTGCCCTCGCGCCTGACCACGCTGCACAAGGCGTGCGTGGCCGCCACGTTCGAAGCAAACCCGGCAGCCTGCCCGCCGGCGTCGGCCGTGGGCGTCGTCAAGGTCTCGACTCCGGTGTTGCCGGTCACGCTGACCGGCCCGGTGTACTTCGTCTCCCACGGCGGCGAAGCGTTTCCGAGCCTGGTCATCATGCTGCAGGGCGACGGCGTCAGAGTGGACCTGACCGCCGCGACGTTCATCAGCAAAGCGGGCGTCACGAGCTCCACGTTCAAGACCGTCCCCGATGTCCCGTTCAACGCCTTCGAGCTGTACCTCCCCCCTGGGCAGTACTCCGCGCTGGCCGCGAATGGCAACCTGTGCAGGGCGAAACTCGCGATGCCGACCGCGTTCGTCGCCCAGAACGGCGCTGAAATCCACCAGTCGACGCCAATCGCGGTCAGGGGCTGCCCGGTCAGGACCTACCTGCGGCCCGCCGGGGCCGGGCGCACCCACGGGTCCGGCAGCGCCGCCCGGCGGAGGAGCCGCTGATGCGCGCCGCCAGGGTCCTACCCGGGTTCGTGGTCCTCGCGCTGAGCGCCATCTCCGTCCTCGGCGTCGCGACGGCGCAGGCGCGAACCACGCGCCTGCCGGCATTCGAATTGACGCCGGGACCGGGCTTCGGCATCCCAAGCAGCGTCGCGATCGACCAGGAGACCGGCAACATCTTCGTGACCGACGCAGCCGCGGGCACGGTGTACATATTCGGCAAGGAAGGGGGAGCGCCCACGGGTGGCGCTCCTGCGGCCATCACCGGACTGAACTTCACGCCGGAATACACGACGCCACCGGGCGTCGCGGTCGACGACGCCTGTTACTTTCACGTTCCGCGACTGAGCAGCGAAAGCGAAGAATGCAAGGAATTCGATCCCTCCAACGGGGACGTGTACATCGCGGACACCGGCGCGCAGCTGCTCGAGAAGCTGCAGCTGAACAAGCTGACCCACGAATATGAAGTCATCCAGAGCATCCCGTTCAACTCGCCCCGGGGCGTGGCGGTCGATACCCAGGGGGACGTCTACATCGCCGACCCCAGCAGAGAGGCGATCACGGAGCTCACCCCCAAAGCGGGGGAAGTGCAGATCACGCAGAGCGCGATCGAAAAGCCGGCCTACGTCGCAGTCGGCGCGCCCGGCATCGTCTACGTGGGCGGGAGGGGACAGGAAGGCGGCTTCTCCGGCCAGGGCGTGGCGAAGCTCGCGGTCAACGCCAGCAACGAAGGCTCGCCGCAGCCGCTGGGCGGCCAGAGCGTGGTCCGCGGCGGCCCGATCGCGCTCGACGCCAACGGCAACGCCTTCGTCGACGTTGAAAGTCACGTCGACGAATACGATGCGTCGGGGAATCAGACGGGAAGCTTCCAATTCGACTTCGAAAAGCAGATCGTTGGCGGCGGAGGGTTGGCCGTCAACGACGAAACCGGCGTTGTCGCCGTCGCCAATCTCGTGTACGGACTGCCGGTCGCGCAGCCTGAACCGATCGTCGCGCCGGCGTCCTCGATCGGCAAGGCGACGGCGACGCTGAACGGCACGATCGTTCCCGAGGAAGAAGAAGCTGAATATCACTTCGAATACGGTCCCTGTCCCAGCGGTGCGAGCAGCTGCGAAGCGGCGAGCTATCCGTTTGAAACGAGCGGGACAAAGATCGGACCGGCCGGAGTGGGCGAAGCGCTTGCGGTCCACACGGGGGTCGCCGCCCTGAAGCCGCAGGCCTACTACCACTTCCGGCTCGTCGCTGCCGCCGTCAATGACGGCGCGCCAGGGCTGACAAGCGCCGAAGAAATTTTCGAAACGGCGCCGGCGGTGCACGGCGTCGGCCAGTGCGCGACGAGTGCGATCGCCGCCCGAGGCGCGACGCTCGCAACCCCGCTGGAACCGCTCGTGGGCGAACTGCCCGTCGAATACCGCTTCGAATACGGCAGGAGCGCCCCGCCCAACCCGGCCGAACCCTACGAACACCGGACCGAAACAGAGGAAATCAGGGAAGCGACCCAGATTGGCATCGTGACGGCGGTCCTGCCCGGTCTTGGGGAAGCCCCGCTCGAGCCGAACACGACCTACCACTGCCGTCTGGTGGCAGCCGCCGAAGGCGTCGAAGCCCTCGGCGAAGACAACAGCTTCACGACCGGCCCCGCGCCTCCCAAGGTCGAAGCGGCCTCTGCGGCACCCGGTGCGATGCCGCGCACGAGCGTGCTGCTCTCGGGTGTGCTCGACCCCGAAAACAGCCATACGACCTACCACTTCTCGTACATCGACGAAGCCGGACTGCAGGCCGGGGACGCTCGCATCGTAACCGCCGAGGCCGACGCGGGCGAAGGCTCCGGACCCACCGCCGTCGGACCTGTGCGGATCGCCGGTCTGCGCGCGGGCACCACTTACCATTACACGCTGGTCGCGACCAACTCATTCGACGAACAGGAAGCAAGCGGCGACCAGACATTCACCACCGCGCCCGCCACACCCCCGTCGGTCGGCGCCGCCGCGGCAAGTGCCGTCACGCAGACCGCCGCCACCGTCGCGGGCGAGGTGAACCCGCGGGAACTGCCCACCACCTATGAGCTCCAGCTCGCGACCACGGTCCTTTGCCCGATCGGCGGGACCGCCTGCACCGGGGCGGAAGCCACCTACGACGGCGCTCGTTTCTTTGGCACGCTCCCGCCAGATCGGGAAGAAATCGTCGTCGATCTCGAAAACCTCGCGCCCGCCACCACCTACCACTATCGGATCGTCGCGACCAACGAAGACGGCACCGCATACGGCAACGACGCGACCTTCACGACCCTCGGCGTGCTCGCGCCGATCGTCCAGCCGGCCACACCGCAATTGATCGCTGCGCCCACCGTCGCCTTCCCGCTGGAAGGGGGAAACCGGACCGGCTCGAAGGCGGGGGACGGGAAGTTGGCGCGCGCTCTCGGGGCGTGTAGAAAGAAACATTCCAAGCACAGGCGAGCGATGTGTGAAAAGCGGGCGCGCAAGCGGTATGGGGTTGTGAAGAGGAAAGGCTAGGAGCGCCGCTCGAGCGGCGCACCCTTTCTCCAATATGGTTCCGCGACATGGACTGGACGTGTGTCATGCGCAGGGCGATCGCGCGGGGCCCGATCGCGGCCGCTCTGCTCGCCACCGGCCTGGCGATCGCGGGGTGTGGGGGATCGTCCACCCGATCCTCCTCGCAGGCCTCGGCCGGGACCACCGGCGTGCCGCTGCCCAGCTCCACCCCGACGACCACCCCCGCGCAGCCCACCACACCGACCTCCACGACGAGCAGCCCCCCGAGCTCCACGGAGCCCGCGAGCGCCCACGTACCTCCGGTTACGATCAAACTGTCGGCGCTCGGATTGGGACCCAAGCCGGAATACCCGATCCCCAGGAACAACACCTGCGACGGCGCGAACGTGCCACTCTCCTTCACCTGGAGCAACGTCCCCCACGGCACCGCGGAGCTCGCCCTGTTCGTGCTCAGCCTCCAGTCGGTCAACGGCGAAAGCGTGTTCGTCGACTGGGCCGTGGCGGGTCTCGGTCCCGGCTCGCGCGGCATCGCCGCCGGCAAGCTTCCCGGCGGCGCGGTCGTCCTGACCAACGGCTTCGGCAGGGCCGGGTACTCGATCTGTCCGCCGAAGGGCACGAATGGCACCTTCCTGGCCAGGTTGGTGGCGCTGCCGCATCGACTTGCGATCCGTCCCGGCCTCGACGGCAAGACGCTCTTCCAGGAAGCCGAAGCAGCGGCCGGGGCGGTCGGCGTCAGCGGTGCCGGCAGCTACTCGCGGCAGTAGCTCGTCCCTCTGCCTGCGGTTCTCGGCTACGCCCGACGATCGCCCTGCGCGCCGGCTCGGCCAGCTGGCGAGGTGCGCCGCTCGCCGAGTGCCGCCCTCAGCGCCTCCTCCACGTGGGGGTACCGGAACTCGTAGCCGAGCATCAGCGGCTTCGCGGGCAGCACGCGGGCGCCGGTGGTGACGATCTGCGCCATCTCCCCGTAGAGCGCCCGCAGCGCCGCGCCCGGGACGGGCAGCAGCGCGGGGCGGTGCAGCGCGCGGCCGAGCGCTCGGGAGAGCTCGCGGTTGGTTACGGGCTCGGGGGCGGTGCCGTTGACCGGGCCCGACCAGCGCTCGTCGGCGAGCGCCGCGCGCATCATCCCGACGAGATCGCCCACGTGGATCCACGAGACGTACTGGTGGCCGCCCGCCACCGGTCCGCCGACGCCGAGGCGGAAGGGGGGGAGCATCTTCGCGAGCGCTCCCCCGCGGGGGTCGAGCACCACGCCCGTGCGCACCTGCACCGCGCGCACCCCGAGCTCCTGCGCGCCCCGCGCCTGTGCCTCCCACGCGGTGCACACCTCCGCCAGGAAGTCGCTCCCCGGGGGCGCCTCCTCGTCCAGCGGCTCCTCCCCGTGCGCGCCGTAGTAGCCGATCGCCGAGGCGCTCACCAGCGCCTTCGGCCTGCCCGGGTCGCCCTGCGCGGCGCACGCGCCGATCCCCTCCACCAGATGGCGCGTGCCGATCACGCGGCTCTCGCGGATCGCGCGCTTCGCGTCGGCGCTCCAGCGCTGCGCGACGGGCTCCCCCGCGAGGTGCACCACCGCGTCGCGCCCCTCCAGGGCCGCCGGCGGCGCGGGTTCGCCCAGCGGGTCCCAGCGCTCCGCCGGCACGCCGAGCCTCGCCGCCGCGCGCTCGGGATCGCGGGAGAGCACAGTGATCTCGGCTCCCTCGGCCTGGAGCCCTGCCAGCAGCGTGGTCCCGATCAGTCCCGTCGCGCCGGTGAGCGTGACCCGCATCGCCTCACGCCGCGGTGCGCGTGCCGGTGGGGGTGTCGCCCTGCGCGAAGCCGACCTCCTGGCCCGCCAGCGCCATCCCGCTGCTGCGCGCCTGGTCGGCCACCGCCGCTGCCACCGCCTTCGCCACGTCGCGGTTGAAGACCGAGGGGATGATGTAGTCCTCGCGCAGCTCCTCCTCCGGGACGATCGCCGCGATCGCGCGCGCCGCCGCCATCTTCATCTCCTCGGTGATCGCCCGCGCGCGCACGTCGAGCGCGCCGCGGAAGAGCCCCGGGAAGCACAGCACGTTGTTGATCTGGTTGGGGTAGTCCGAGCGGCCTGTCGCCATGATCCGCACGTAGGGCGCCGCCTCCTCGGGGACCACCTCCGGGTTGGGGTTCGCCATCGCGAACACCATCGCGTCGTCATTCATGCGCTCGAGCGCCTGCGCCGGCAGGGCGCGCGCGCCGGAGACCCCGATCAGGAGATCCGCGCCCTCGATCACGTCCGCCGGGGAGCCCGCGCGGCACTCGGGGTTGGTGACCTCCGCGTACCACCGCTTCATCGGGTTCATCGAGCCGTCGAGGTAGTCCTCGCGGCGCACGTGCAGCGCCCCCCGCGAGTCCGCGCCGATGATGTTGCGCACGCCCGCCTCGCGCATGATCTTCGTCACCGCGATCCCCGCGGCGCCGAGGCCGATCACGAGCACGTGCAGGTCCTCCAGGCGCCGGCCCGTGAGCTTCACCGCGTTCAGCAGCGCCGCCATCACCACCACCGCCGTGCCGTGCTGGTCGTCGTGGAAGACCGGGATCTCCAGCTCCTGCTTGAGGCGCTCCTCGATCTCGAAGCAGCGCGGGGCGGAGATGTCCTCGAGGTTGATCCCCCCGAACCCCGGGGCGATCAGCCGCACGGTCTGCACGATCTCGTCGGGGTCCTTCGTGTCCAGGCAGATCGGGAACGCGTCCACGCCGGCGAACTCCTTGAACAGGCACGCCTTGCCCTCCATCACCGGCATCGCCGCCGCCGGGCCGATGTCCCCCAGCCCGAGCACCGCCGTGCCGTCGGAGACCACCGCCACGGTGTTGCGCTTGATCGTGTACTGCGAGGCCCGCTCGGGGTCGTCGCGGATCGCGATGCAGACCCGCGCCACGCCCGGGGTGTAGACCATCGAGAGGTCGTCGCGCGTCTTCAGCGGGTGCTTGTTGTGCTGTTCGATCTTGCCCCCCACGTGCAGCAGGAAGGTGCGGTCGGTGGTGTCGATCACCTCCACGCCCGCGAGCGCCTCGATCGCCGCCAGGATCCGGCCCCAGTGTTCGCGGTTGGAGGCATCCACAACGATGTCCCGCACGCTGCCCTCCGCGTCCACCTCCACGGGGTCCACCGCTCCTACGATCCCGCCCTGCTCGGCGATCGCCGCGGTCACCGCCCCCAGCAGGGCGCCCTGGGCGTCGTCCAGCTTCACGCGGATCGTGAGGCGGTACTGCGCACTGGGGGTGAGGTTCACGTGCAGGGGCTCCTGTCCGAATCGATGGGCGCAGCCATGTTATGTGTTTGAAGCCCGCCCGCCCCGCCGCCCGCCTGTCGTAGAGTGCTCGGCCATGAACGCCGCGGCCAACGGCTCCGCAGCGGAGCGCCGCCTCTTCCTGATCGACGGCCCCAGCCTCGTCTACCGTGCCTTCTTCGCGCTGCCCGAGTCGATCGCGACCTCCACCGGGGTGCCCACCAACGCGATCTTCGGGTTCGCCTCGATGCTCGTGAAGATCATCACCGAGTATGGCGTCCGCCCGACAGTGGTCGCGTGGGATGCCGGCACCTCCGGGCGCACCGAGATGTACCCCGAGTACAAGGCTCAGCGCCGCTCGCGCCCGGACCTGCTCAAACAGCAGTGGCCCGCGATGGAACCGCTCGTGGAGGCGTTCGGCTACCGCAACGTGAGGGTCGAGGGTTACGAGGCCGACGACGTGATCGCCTCGCTCACCGCGCGCGCGCTCGCCGCCGATCCCCCGGTGCCCGTGATGATCGTCACCGGCGACCGCGACGTCTTCCAGCTGATCGACGAGCGGGGGCTCGTCGAGGTGATGGCGACCGCGCGGGGGATCACGGAGACCAAGCTCTACGACCACCAGGCGGTGCTCGACCGTTACGGCATCCCACCCGCGCTGATCCCCGACTTCTACGGCCTCAAGGGCGATACCTCCGACAACATCCCCGGGGTCCCCGGGATCGGCGACAAGACCGCCTCCGAGTTGATCCAGCGCTTCGGCGCCCTGGAGGATGTGCTCGCGCACGTCTCTGAGGTGAGCGGCGCCAAGCGCAAACAGAACCTCGAAGAGCACGCTGAGGATGCGCGCGTCTCAAAGCGCCTCGCCACCGTCGATCGCGAGGTCCCGCTAGACCTCGACCCCGCCGCCGAGGCCGCCCGCGAGCCAGACCGCTCGCGCCTGCGGGAGGTGTTCCGCGAGTACGAGCTGCGCGACCCCCTGCGCCGCATCGAGGAGGCCCTCGGCGAGGCGGAGATCGCGCCTGCCACCAGCGCCGGCGAGGTCAGGCTCTCCGGGCGCGTGCGCGCGGGTGCCCCCTCAGACATCCCCAACCTCGGAGAGAGCGAGCTTTGCGTGGCTGTACGCCAGGCCGAGGTTCCCGACGGTGCGCTGTTCGCCGAAGACAGCGGCTGGCGCTTCGCCGTTGCGCGTACGCCGGAGGTGGGTGCCGAAGGCGCTGGTGCCGAGTCCCGCGGCGGGCGCGGGCGCGCGGGAGGCGAGGCTGCGATCCCCGAGGTGCTCGCGGGCGACTGCGAGGGGCCCGAGGAGGTGGCGGCGGCGTGCGGGGAGCTGCCGGTGCTCGTCCACGACGCGAAGGCGCTCGGGCTCGTACCCCCCGGCCTGGTGCACGACACGCTGCTGGGCGCCTACCTGCTGGAGCCCGCCCGGCGCGGCTACCCCTTCGCGGAGCTCTGCGAGGAGCGCGGCCTGGTGTGCGACGTGGAGGACCCCGCGGCCCGCGACGCGCTGCTGCTCGGGGCGCTCGCGGTGTGGCAGCGCGAGCAGATCGCCGAGCGCGGTCTGGAGGGTCTGATGCGCGACATCGAGCTGCCGCTGGTGGGGGTGCTGCGCGCGATGGAGTTGGCGGGGGTGCGTCTCGACGTGCCCCGCCTGGAGGAGGTCGCGGGGCGCGTGCGCGAGGAGATTGCGGAGCTCGAAGGCGAAATTTTCGCGCTCGCCGGCGAGGAGTTCCTGATCGCCTCCCCCCAGCAGCTCGGGGAGATCCTGTTCGAGAAGCTCGGCCTCTCGCGCAAGCGCCGCGGCAAGACCGGCTACTCCACCGACGCCCGCGTGCTGCAGGCGATCCGCTCCGAGCACATCATCGTGCCGCGCATCGAGCGCTGGCGCGAGCTCTCGACGCTGATCAAGACCTACTTCGATGTGCTCCCCGGCCTCGTGGATGGGCACTCGCGGATCCACACCACCTTCCTGCAGGCGGTCGCCCAGACGGGGCGCCTGTCGAGCACGAACCCCAACATGCAGAACGTCCCGATCCGCACCGCGCTCGGGCGCGAGATCCGCGGCTGCTTCGAGGCCGAGGAGGGCGCGCTGCTGATCTCCGCGGACTACTCGCAGATCGAGCTGCGCGTGCTCGCGCACGCCGCCGATGAGCCCGCGCTGAAGGAGATCTTTGCCAAAGGGGAAGACGTGCACACCGCCACGGCCTCCAGGGTCTTCGGGGTGGCACCCGATCAGATCGACCCGGGGATGCGCTCGAAGTCGAAGATGATCAACTACGGGATCGTCTACGGCCTCTCCGACTTTGGTCTCGCCGACCGCCTCAACATCCCGCGCGAGGAGGCGAAGGAGTTCATCGACGCCTACCTCGCCCGCTTCCCCCGCGTGGCGCGGTTCATGCAGGACACGATCGAGCGCGCCAAGGAGGATGGTCACGTCACCACCCTCTGGGGCCGCCGCCGCCAGATCCCCGAGCTGCGCGCCCGCAACTACCAGGTGCGCTCCCTCGGCGAGCGCCTCGCGGTGAACACCGTCGTGCAGGGCACCGCCGCCGACATCATCAAGCTCGCGATGGTCCGCTGCCACCGCGCGCTCCAGGATGCGCAGCTGCGCACGCGCCTGATCCTCACGATCCACGACGAGCTGCTGTTCGAGGGCCCGCCCGAGGAGGTCCCCGTCGCGCGCGAGCTGATCGAGCGCGAGATGGTCGGGGTCTGGGAGCTCGAGCCGCCGATGGCCGTGGACATCGGCGTGGGGCACAACTGGCTGGAGGCGAAGTGAGCCGCGGGCTCGCCTCGCCGCCGCATGGCAGCGGGCCGCGGCGCCCCGCCGCACGTCGCCGCAAGCAGTGTGCCCGCACACACGCGCCGGGGGTCTGCTGGTGAGCCGCGGGCTCGCCGTGGCACTCGCCGTGGGTGCCGGAGCGCTCGTGGGGATGCAGGCACCCGTCAACTCCCGCCTCGGCCGTGCCGTGGGCAGCGTGCAGGCCGCGAGCCTCTCGTTCCTCGTCGGCACGATCGCGCTCCTCGTGATCGCCGCATTGGCGCGCGGGGGCCTCGGGACCTACTCGAAAGTCTCAGGCGCCCCGTGGTGGGCGCTGATCGGCGGGCTGCTCGGCGCGGTCTACGTGACCGTCGCGATCCTCACCGTGCGCACCCTTGGAGCGAGCAGCCTCACCGCCGCGGTGATCACCGGCCAGCTCGTGATCTCCGTCGCGATCGACCGCTTCGGTCTGCTCGGGATCGAGCGTCAGCCGATCGGCGCGCAGCGCATTCTTGGGCTGGTGCTACTCGTCGCGGGCGTGGTGCTGATGGTGCGGCGGTAGCGCCGTCGACGCGCGTCCAACCCCTCACTGAAGACCACATCCCGCCCTGACGATCGACAAGCCCGGATCAGCGGCCCGGGCTCTGGGCGATCTCGCGCAGATGCGCCGCCTCGCGGGCGATCGAGCCGGCTAGCTCACCTGCGCTGGGAGCCAGCGCTTCGAGGCGACTCGCGATCGCGCGCAAATCGTCTGCTTCGTCGTCTCGGGGCGACAGCGACGCGGGCACCGGGCTCGCCGGGAGGCCGGTTGCGTGCAACCGCTCGCGTGAAGGGACGCGTCGTAGGATTGGCGGGAGAAGGCTGGTGAGCAGCATCACGATGACAAGGATGGCGAGGAGGCGAACGAAGTTGCCGTCGATGTGGTCGGTGACGCCACCGATCGGGAGCGCTCCGAGGATCGCGTCAAGTGACGTCGCGACGATGGAGGTCACCGTCAGCGCCACGATCAGCGGAGTGTCGGATGCGCGCCGCGATGTGAGCACCAGGCAGGCGTGAGAGGCGGCCAACGTTGCAAGCAGCAGGATCGCCCACGCTCGCCACAGTTCGCCTTCGGCTCCACTCCACAAGATCATCATCAGGAGCGCGAAGTCGGCGCTGGCCGCGAATAGGGTTGTCGTGCCCAGGCTCCGGATCGGGCCGGTCAGCCGCCGCGGGGCGACTCCTGCGCCACCGAGCGCGGTGTAGAGCGAGAAGCTGAGGCTGGTCGCAATCAGCCGCGCATCAGTCGCATCGAATGAGCCCGTAAGAATCGCGGCGATGGCGATCAACGCGGCCAGCGAAAGACCCACTGCGAGGGCTCTGAGAACAAGCCTTCGAAGCGAAGTCTGTGGGCCCGCCGTCACCCGGTGCTTATCGGCTGTCACCGGCGTGGGAATGAGGGCTCTGAACGATGTGATGACTGGCATCGTAAGCCTCGCCGAGTAGCCGCACGCCGTGCTCGATCGCGGGCTCGGAGAGGTTGCCGAAGCCGAGCAGCACTCCCGGGGGGCCGCCGGGGAGAAAGCGGTGCAGCGAGAGCCCCTCGATGCCCACGCCGCGCGCCGCGGCGGCTTTGAGCAGCGCGGGCTCGTCGACGCCGTCGGGGAGTTGCACGAGCTCGAAGAGGCCAGCGGCCGCGCCGCTCACGCGCGCGGAGGGCAGGTGCGTGGCAAGGGCCTGAAGCAGGGTCTCGCGCCGGCGCTGGTAGAGCGCGCGCATCCGGCGCAGATGGCGGTCGAGCTCGCCGCGCGCGATGAAGTCGCGCAGCGCGAGCTGTCCCACCACCTCCGAGCCGCCGTCCTGCACGGCCTTGGCGGTGGCGATCTGCCACGCGAGCCACGCGGGCGCGAGCATCCAGCCGAGGCGCATCCCCGGCATCAGGCGCTTGGAGGCGGAGCCGATGTAGAGGACCCGCTCGGGCGCGAGACCCTGCAGGGCGCCCACCGCCGCGCGGTCGTAGCGGTACTCGGCGTCGTAGTCGTCCTCGACGATCAGCCGCTCCTCGCGCTCGGCCCACTCGACCAGCGCGGCCCGGCGTGCGGGGCTGAGCACCGCGCCGGTGGGGAACTGGTGGGCGGGCGTCACCACCACCACCGCGGCGTCGCTCTCGATCAGATCCCCCACCCGCAGCCCTTGGTCGTCCACCGGGATCGGCACCACCGCGAGGCCCGCCTGCTCGGCGATCAGCCGGTGCACGTGCCACCCGGGATCCTCGAGCGCGATCGACTCCACTCCGTGACCGCGCAGCACCTCGCAGGCGAGCGAGAAGCCCTGCATGAAGCCGGTGCAGATCGTCATCTGCTCGGTGTCCGCGGCGGCGCCGCGCACCCGCCCGAGATAGTCGGTGAGCGTCTCGCGCAGCTCGGGCAGCCCGCGCGGGTCGCCGTAGCCGAGCGCGTCCAGCGGCGACTCGCGCAGCGCCGCGCGCAGCGAGCGCAGCCAGCGCTCGCGCGGGAAGCCGGCGAGGTCGGGCAGGCCCGGGTGGAAGTGGTAGGGAAAGCTCTCCAGCAGCGAGCGGGCGGGGGGACGCGCGGCCGCGGTGCGCACGGTGGCGCTCACCCGCACCGGCGCCCCCTGGCGCGTGGTGAGGTAGCCCTCGGCGGCGAGCTGGCCGTACGCCTCGGTGACCACGCCGCGGGAGACGCCCAGCTCGGCCGCCAGCCCGCGCGTGGAGGGCAGGCTCATGCCGGCCGGCAGGCGCCCCGCGCGGATCCCCTCGCGGATCGAGCCCGTCAGCTGCTCGCCCAGCGACAGCTCCCCGCCGCGGTCGAGCTCGACGAGAAGCTCCGGGCCGCTCCCCCGGCCTGCAACTGGACCTGTAGGACGCTTCATGACTGGAACTGTACTGCGAGCCAGTTACGGGCTACCGTGACGGGACACTCTCGATCTTGGAGGACACCATGAGCCAGATAACCGTTGTGGGAGGCGGGCTTGCGGGGCTGACGGCGGCAATCGCGTGCGCCGAGGGAGGCGCGCAGGTGCGCCTGCTGGAGGCGCACGAGTCGCTCGGCGGGCGGGCGCGCAGTGCCGACGGCCCCTACAAAGCCAACCTCGGGCCGCACGCCCTCTACAGCGACGGCGCGATGTGGGGATGGCTCTCCGAGCGCGGCCTGCTGCCCAACCACGTCCGCCCGCCGCTCGGCGGCGCGCGCTTTCGCTTCCAGGGCGCCTTGCATCGGACCCCGCCGCTGGGCGCGATCCCCGCGGTGCTGCGCTTGCGCGGCCGCCAGGCGCCGGTCGATACCGACTTCCGCAGCTGGGTGGCGTCTCACACAGACGACCGTGTCGCCGCGATGCTCTCCTCGATCGCAGGCGTCTACACCTTCCACCACGACCCCGGCGAGCTCTCCGCGGCGTTCGTGTGGGAGCGCACCGTGCGCCTGTTCCTCTCCTCGCCGCCCCCCAGCACCGTGGTGCGCTACGCGAGCGGCGGCTGGAGCGGGATGGTCGCGCCGCTGGAGCGCCGCCTGCGCGAGCTCGGCGTCGAGGTGCAGACGGGCCACCGCGTGCAGGCGCTGCCGGAGCCGCCGGTGATCCTCGCCACCGAGCTCCACCAGGCGAGCGAGCTGCTCGGAGGCGAGCCGCTGCAGTGGCCGAGCGGGAAGACGGTGTGTCTCGACCTGGGCCTCTCCCGCCGCCGCGGCGACCCGTGGATCGTCTCCGACATGGACGAGGCCGGCTGGATCGGGCGCTACTCCTCCTCCGATCGCACGATCGCCCCCGAGGGCCACGAGCTGATCCAGACGCAGATGCCGATCCGCCCGGGCGAGAGCACCGAGGAGACCGGCGCGCGCCTGGAGCGGCTGATCGACCAGTCGGTGCCCAACTGGCGCGAGCGCGAGACGTGGCGCCGCCGCCAGGTGATGGACGCGCGCTCCGGCGCCCTCGACCCGCCGGGCAGCACCTGGCGCGAGCGCCCCGCGGTCGATCGTGGCGACGGCGTCTACCTCGCGGGCGACATGGTCGCCGCCCCGGGCCTGCTCGCCGAGGTCTCATGGGCCAGTGCCGTGGAGGCCGGCCGGCTCGCGCTGGCTGCGGTGGAGAGCACGCGCCCGCGGCTGCGGAAGGTGGCGTGAGCACACAGTGCGCCTCCTGATGCCCTAGCTAGCTAGATAGCTAGGGCGTGCTACGATCCGACGATGGCGATCAGCGTTGGTATGCACGAGGCCAAGACGACCCTGTCGCGATTGGTGGATGCGGCACAGTCGGGCGAGGAGGTCGTGATCACGCGCCGGGGCGAGCCGGTCGTGAAGCTGCAGCCGGTGGCCCCCGCAAAGCCGCGCATCAGCCTCTATGGATCGCTCAAAGGCCAGATCAAGATGGCGGATGACTTCGACGAGTTGCCGGAGGACATCCTCAAAGCTTTCGAGGGCGACGATCCAGACGATCCGTTGTGCTGATCGTCGATACGCACGCAGCACTCTGGTTTCTCGAAGGGGACCCGCGCCTATCGCGCGCGGCTCGCGGCGTGATCGAAGACGACAAGGTCGAACGGCTGTTGAGCGCGGTCTCGGTCATCGAGGTCGCGGTCAAGCACAGGCTTGGCAAGCTCGACATGTCGGCCGACTTCTACGAGGCGATGTACAGGCAGGGATTGCGAGGACTGCCCGTGACCGACAGACACGCCAGGCGGCTCGCCGACCTGCCGCTGCACCATCGCGATCCCTTCGACCGGCTGCTCGTGGCTCAAGCTCAGGTCGAGGGCGTGTCGATCCTGAGCGCCGACGAACGCCTGCGCGCGTACGACGTTCCGATCGTCTGGTAGCTGAGCGCGCTGCTCCCAATGCGCCGGCTAATACGCTGTAGTCTCGAGACGGCTTCGTAATCGCCCTACGCGAACCCATCCCTGACCCCCCTTGTGGGGGTCCCCATAAAATTCTTCTCTTCCCCGCGAACCGCGCGCTCAGGCGGTCGCTGTCGCCGCTGGCCGATCTTCGATCGGTCGCCCCACAGAGACCGAGCTGCGGTGGCGGGGTCCGACAAACGAGGCGGGCGCGATCCGCCGGTAGTGCTTGAAAGTCCAGTCGCACAGGCGGTCGTATTCGAAGATGCTGACGAACCTCGTGAGCGCGCGAGAAGGGGTCGTGCGTCCGATCGCGTGCTGGGTGAGCAGCAGCGAGCGGTACTTCCATCCGTGGGCGTCGGAGAACGCCCCGTAGCGGCGCAGCGCCTGTTCGCGGGTGCTGTGGCCCTCGATCACCTGGCGCAGCTCGCGCCCGCAGGCGATCCCGAAGTAGAGCGCGGTACGGATCCCCTCCGCGGTGAGCGGCAGGCAGTGCCCCGCGGAGTCACCCACGAAGAACACGCCGTCCTCCACTGCGGGGCGCAGCTCGTGGGGGATCCAGTTGCCCTGGTAGCCGTTCTGGGCGGGCAGACCAATCTCCTGGGCGAGGCGCACGGTGGGCTCGCGCACGTGGTGGGAGGGCCAGAAGGAACCCACGCCCACGCGCACCTCGTCGCCCGCGGGAAAGCTCCACGAGTAGCCCGAGCGGATGTAGCGGGGATCGATCCACAGCTCCATCGCCTCACCCGCGCCCTGCGGGTGCACCTCGAGACCCCGCGAGAGCCGCGCGTTCGGAGGCTGGATCGGCGCCCCGCGCGAGAGCACGCGCCGCCAGCCGAGCGCGTCCACGATCAGCGGCGCGCGCAGCTCCCCGCGGTCGGTGTTCACCGTGAAGCCTTCGCGGCCCTCCACGGTGGCGGTCTCGAACTCGGTGCCCGCCGCGCGCGCCTGCTCCCACAGCAGCGCGCACAGCTCGCGGTAGTCGAAAGTCGAAAACGTCCACGCGAGCCTCCAGCGGGTGCGCCTCCACGGTGTGTGCACCACGAGCTCGTCGAAGGTCTGGCGCAGCGAGCCGCGCAGGTCGAGCGCGTCGAGCCACTCGGTGGGGACCGCGCACGCAGAGGTCTGGCGCTCCCCGATCTCGTAGCGGTCGATCACCAGCACCCGTGCGCCCGACCCCGCGAGCTCGCGCGCGATCGCGAGACCCGCGAAGCTGGCCCCGCACACCAGCACGTCACAGTCGCGCTCCAAGCGGGTGCGCTCCGCTCCACGCTTCGTCGCTCGCACGGGCATCGTCTCGCAATCATACGAGCGCCGCCCGGGGCTCGATCGCGCCGGTGGGCGGGTGGGCACTCATACCCACCACGCTGCGCTAGGCTTCGAGCGGTGCAAGCTCTGATCGAGAAACCCGAGGCCCACGTGGTGGAGGGATCAAACGGACTCCTGCTCGAAGTCGAAGGGCAGATCGTCCCCAACTACGACGCCACGATGCAGCCCTTCGAGGAGGGCGAGGTCGTGACGGGCCGTGTGGTGCGCATCGACAAGGACGAGGTCCTCGTGGACATCGGCTACAAGTCCGAGGGGGTGATCCCCTCCGGGGAGCTCTCGATCCGCAAGTCGGTGGACCCCCGCGAGGAGGTGGAGCTCGGCGAGGAGGTCGACGCGATCGTCCTCACCAAGGAGGACCAGGACGGCCGCCTGATCATGTCCAAGAAGCGTGCCCGCTTCGAGAAGGCGTGGCGGCGCATCGAGGCCGCCGCGGAGTCCGGGCAGCCGGTGGAGGGCAACGTGATCGAGGTCGTCAAGGGCGGCCTGATCATCGACCTCGGCGTGCGCGGCTTCCTGCCCGCCTCGCTGGTGGACATCCGCCGCGTCCCGAACCTCGACGAGTACATGGGGACGAAGATCGAGACGAAGGTGATCGAGCTCAACCGCTCGCGCAACAACGTGGTGCTCTCGCGCCGCGCGGTGCTCGAGGAGGAGCGCAAGGAGGTTCGCCAGCAGATCCTCGACCGGCTGCAGCCCGGCCTCGTCGTGGAGGGCCAGATCTCCAACATCGTCGACTTCGGCGCGTTCGTGGACCTCGACGGGATCGACGGGCTGATCCACATCTCCGAGCTCTCGTGGTCGCACGTGAACCACCCCTCGGAGATCCTCAACATCGGGGACACCGTGCAGGTGAAGGTGCTCGACATCGACCGCGACCGCCAGCGCATCTCGCTCGGCCTCAAGCAGACCCAGGAAGACCCGTGGCAGCGGATCGTGGACACCTACAACGTGGGAGACGAGCTTGAGGGCACCGTCACGAAGGTCGTGACGTTCGGCGCCTTCGTGGAGATCCTCGACGGGGTGGAGGGGCTCGTGCACATCTCCGAGCTCGCCGCCCACCACGTGGAAAGCCCGCGCGAGGTGGTCCACCCGGGCGACGAGATCCGCGTGAAGATCCTCGAGATCGACTCCGAGCGCCGGCGCCTGTCGCTCTCGGCGAAGCGGGTGGAGGACCAGATCCTGCCGCTGCCGCGCGCGGCGGGAGCGCTTGAGACGGCGCAGCCCGAGGCGCCCGTGGCAGAGGAGAGCGAGCTTGGCGCAGCGGACATGTCAACCGCTGTGGAGGGGGGGGCGGCGGACGCCGCCACCGAGACGGCGCAGCCGAGCGAATCGGGACCCACCCAACCCGTGGCGACCGAGCAGGCGGCCGTGGCGAGGGAGCCGGAGGCCGAGACGGCAAGGCAGGGGAGCGCGGCAGGGGAGCCGATCGCCGCGGCTGTAGAGGAGCCCGAGTCCGCTGTCGAGGTCCCGGCCCCCGAGCCGGAGCCTGAGCCCGAGTCGGCTGTCGAGGTCCCGGCCGCGGAGCCGGAGCCGGAGCCCGAGTCCGCTGTCGAAGTCCCGGCCGCGGAGCCGGAGCCCGAGCTTACTGCCGAGATCCCCGGCGGCGGGGATCCGGAGCCGGAGCTGGCGCCCGCCAGCGACGCCTCTCAGGACTGACCCGGCGCGAGCAGTGCAGGCGGCGCCGTCGGCGGTCCCACTGGTTGGGCTGACGGGCGGGATGGGCGCCGGCAAGTCGACCGCGCTGGCGGCGCTGGAGGGACTGGGGGCGGCCGTGCTCTCGACGGACGCGGTCGTGCACGAGCTGTATGCCGAGGATCGGCGCCTGCGGGAGGCGGTGGTGGAGCGCTGGGGCGAGGTGCTCGCGCCGGGTGGGGTGGTGGATCGCGCGGCGATCGCGCGGCGCGCGTTCGCGGACGAGCGCGAGCGGCGTTGGTTGGAGGGCCTCCTGTGGCCGCTGGTGGGCGAGCGGGTCGGCGCGTGGCTCGTGGAGGTGCAGGCGCAGCGGCCCGCGCCGCGGGCGGCCGTGGTGGAGATCCCGCTCCTGTTCGAGGCCGGGATGGAGGGGCTCTACGATGCGACGATCGCGATCGTCGCGCCTGAGCAACTGCGGCGCGAGCGTGCGGCCGCGCGGGGGCACGAGCTCCAGACCCAGCGCGCCGAGCGCCAGCTCTCACAGGAGGAGAAGGCGCGACGGGCGACCTTCGCGGTGCGCAACGATGGGAGCGAGCAGGAGTTGAAGAAGAAGCTGTCGGAGGTTCTTGACAAGCTGAAGTGATGAGCAGCCCAATCGTCGCCAGAGTGGACACGCGCGTGCACCGCCCGCGGGGCGGGCGCGGACGGGCGCTGCGGACGCTGGTGGGTCTGGCGCTGGCGGTGGGGCTGGTTGCGCTGATCGCCCCGCGGTTGGAGCACGCGGTGCGCGAGCTGGCGCTGCCGCTGCGGGACGCGAGCGTGATCCGCGAACAGGCGGCGCAGAAGCACCTGGACCCGGCGCTGATCGCGGGGGTGATCTACGCGGAGACCAAGTTCGACCCGCGGCCCTCCTCGGCGGGGGCGGAGGGGCTGATGCAGATCCTCCCGAGCACCGCGCAGTTCCTCGCGCACCTCTCGGGCGGGGTGCGCTTCCAGACGGGCGATCTGGCGACGCCCGCGATCAACATCGCCTATGGGAGCTACTACCTGCGCTACCTACTGGACCACTACGGCGGCAACGAGATGCTCGCCGTGGCGGCGTACAACGCGGGTCTCACCAACGTCGACGAATGGGTGGCGAGCGCCCGCGCGGAAGGCCACGAGCTGACGGTCGCTGAGATCCCGTTCTCGCAGACCCGCGAATACGTGCGCCGGGTGCAGAGCGCCCAGCGCGCCTACCGGGCGACATATGCGCGGCAGCTGGGGATCGGCTGATCGCGAGGGGCAGGGCCGCGCATGCGCGGCCCTGGGACGCGCCGCATGCGGCGCGACCACGGCGGGCGCATGCGCCCGCCTGCCGGGGCCCCATGCGGCCCCCGCGACCCAGGCGCCAGCGCCAAGGGCCACCCCCAGCAACCCCACGCGACCCAGG
>JBIOEY010000018.1:0-25698 GCA_044446505.1 Solirubrobacterales bacterium | reverse complement strand
GGGTACCGGAGCAAAGCCGACGATCGAATACCTGCAGGTCGCGGAAGAAGATCGCGGCAGCGGCGCCTGCCTGAAGGCGTTCGGCGTGGGAGTGACGGTCGCCAAGTTCGACCGCTACACCTTCTGTGGGACGGACGAAGCGCCCAACGAAACGCAGAAAAACGAAATCGAAAAATTTGCCCCCGGCGGTGAAAGAGGCAAAGAAAAGCCTGAAGAAGAAGGATCGCTGGAGTCGATCCCGGTCCTGCAGGCGCCGGTCGCGATCATAATCCACCTGCCGAAAGGCTGCACGGCAAGCGCCGAATTCAAAGAAGGCGAAAAAATCATCAAACTGAGCCGCCTCGTCCTCCGCGACGATACGCTCGAAGACATCTATCGCGGCGAACTCAACACGTGGAAGGAAGTCATCGAAGAGGAAGAAGGCGTCGACAAACTGAAATGCACGGGCGGAGAACCCGAAGAAACCAAGGAAATCATTCGGGTTGTGCGTAAGGACAAATCAGGCACGACGCACATCTTCAAGGAATTCCTGGCTTCCGCCAACAGGCTCAACGGAGCGGGCGAAGAAAACGCACTCGCCGAAGAAAAATGGATCGAGAAACCAGCCGTTGAACGCACATGGAGGGAAGTTGCCTCAGGCCCCGAGAACGCGGAATGGCCAGAAGCGGCGAAAGTCGTCAGGCCCGCAGGCAACGGCAATGCGGAAGTCGTAGCCAAGGTGGCAGCCGAAGAAAGCAGCATCGCCTACGCGAACCTCGCCGACGTCTTCGAAAACGGCGCGTTCGACAAGAAATCCCTTGGCGGCGGCGAAAAACAGGTCAAATTCTGGGTCGAGCTCCAGAAGAAAACGACCGCGCCGTTCACCTACGCTGACCCCGCTGCCAAGAAGGACACCGAAACAGCGGGCAACGCCAACTGTGGCAAAACGGTCTACACGGACGGCAAAGAAGTGTTCCCGCCGAAGAATACGCGTCGACTGTGGAACACAGCACAGTCGAAGCTCAACGTGCTGTCGTACTCGCTGTGCGGGCTGACGTATGACCTCGCGCTGAGGCAGTACGGCAAGTACCACGACGAACTGGAAGAAAAAGGAGCTCAGCCGACCGAGGCCCAGGCCACGACCGTCGAGAGCTACCTGCTGTACGAGGTCAACACCAAAACAGCAGGCGGTGGTAAGGTAATCGCGGAAAACCACGAGTACGAAAAACTGCCGTCAACGCTGTTGAAAGAGGTCGAAACCGGCATCAAGGAAATCGGCTATAACGTGTCGGGTGTCAAATTCACCTGCACGAAAGAAGCGGTAGAAGGGACAGGGACGCTCTTCTACAAAACGCTGAAAGAATGCGAAACCCTCAACGCCCCGGGCTCGAAAGGACTCTACCACCGCTAATCCGGATGGCAGAGTGGTCGCGGTGACGCGACCGAGAGCAGGGATGTGACACCGGCCGGGCCGCTCCAAGATGGGGTGGCCCGGCCGTCGTTGTGGGCCTGGTGCGGGGCTACTTGAGTCTTAATCACAAAATTTCGACATCTGTTCGATGGCGGCGCGGGACCATTGCCGGCGGTGAGCACGGCGGCGAACATCCTCAGAGGTGAGATGAGCCTGGTCGGCCCGCGGCCGCTGGTCGTCGAGGAGGACGAGCGCATCGAAGGGTGGCGCCGCCGGCGCCTGGAGCTCATGCCCGGCATGACGGGGCCCTGGCAGATCCGCGGGCCGACGCGCGTACCCCTACGCGAGATGGTCGCGATCGACTACGTCTACGTTGCCAACTGGTCGCTGTGGGAGGACGTCAAGATCCTGCTACGCACCGTGCCACACGTGGTCGGGCGTCGTGGCCTCTAACGCGCCGACGAGCGGGTCTCGCGTGGAGCCGGACGAGCTACGGGAGCGGATCGCCGAGTTTCCCCGCTGGCACTACAGGTTCGACTTCGGGGGCGGCATTACGACGCCGGTTCTTGATCGGGGTCGGATCAATCGGCACGAGCAGCGCCGCCGCTACTTCTTCGACGCGCTTCTCCGCGTAACTGGAGGCTCGCTCGCCGGCCACCGGGTCCTCGACCTCGGGTGCAACGCCGGCTTCTGGTCGCTCCACGCGATCGAGGCGGGAGCGGACTTCGTCTGCGGTGTCGACGTTCGCCAGATGCACATCGACCAGGCCAACCTTGTCTTCGAGGCGAAGGGAGTCGACCCGGCCCGCTACCGCTTCGAGCAGGGCAACATCTTCGAGCGCGAGATCGATGGGCGCTTCGACGTGGTGCTGTGCCTGGGTCTGATGGAACACATCGCCAAGCCCGTCGAGCTCTTCGAGCTGATCGCCCGGGTCGGCGCCGGGATCGTCGTCATCGACACGGCCCTCTCCCGCAATCGCTCGAGCTTCTTCGAAGTGTCGAGGCTCTACGAACCAGGTGACATCGTGGACCACGCGCTGGTGCTGGTCCCCACGAGCGAGGCCGTGATCGAGCTCGCCGGTCAATTCGACTTCGAGGCGGTGCCGCTGGCGCAGAACATCACCGACTACTCCGGAATGGACGACTACCGGGGACAGCGGCGGCTGGCGTTCATCTGCTCGAAGAGCGTCTCGCTGGACGCGCTGCCGCGAGCGAAGGAGTCCTCGCTCGCGGAGCAGTGGGTGAGCAGGCTCAACCGGGTGAGACGTGGGTGACACGGGGCGAGGCGCGGGTTGCAGCGACTCTGTTGCCGATGTCCCGTGTCGGGGCGCTCCTCGCTGACGTCCGTCAAGTTGCGGGTGCGCCTTCTCGTCAGGCCACACTGCGGAGAAGCTGGCGCTGCAGGTCGCCGTTGCGCGAGTGCGATTCATCTCTGTGATCGACAATTTGTGTCACCAGCGCCGAAAGGCGCCGCTGGAAGGCTCCTACCGAGAAGCGCTCGGCATTCTCCCTTGCCTGGGCGGGGTCGAAGTCGAGCTTGTCGATGCCCTCGATCGCGCGCTTGAACGACTCGACGTCGTCGAGGGTCGCGAGACGTCCGGTGTGCCCGTCGAGCACCGTCTCGAGCGCCCCGCCGGCCGCGGCCGCGATCACCGGCCGGCCGGCCGCCTGGGCCTCGACCGCGGTGATTCCGAACTCCTCCCTGCTCGGCACGACGACCGCGCGGGCGCTTGCGTACAGCTCCACGAGATCCTCGTCGCCGATGCGCCCGAGGAACTCGGCCTCGGGATATGCCTCGCTGAGGGCGCTGTGGTCGGGTCCGCTGCCGACGATCCGGATCGGCGCGCGTGCGCGGCGGGCCGCCTCCAGTGCGATGTGCAGGCGCTTGTGACGGACGATCTCCGAGACCACCAGCAGCGAGTCGCCGGCGTCGCCCGGCGCGAAGCGATGGGTCTCCACCGGCGGGTGGATGACCGGGGCGTCGCGGCCGTAGCAACGCCTGATCCGCTCGCGGCCGAGCTCGGAGACGGCGATGTAGGCATCGACGCGGCGACTGACCGAGAGGTCCCAACGGCGTATGCGACGCAGCTGGGAGCGCAGCAGCGGGCGCAGCGGGGGCGAGACCTCGCTGAGGGCGCTGTCCCGCTCGTCCCAGGCGTAGCGGAAGGGCGTGTGGCAGTAGCAGATGTGCACAGCGTCCTCCGGCGCACGCAGGCCGTGCGCAAAGGCGCTGCTGCTGCTGATCACCACGTCGGATGCCGAGGGCTTCAACTGCTCGACAGCGAGCGGGTAGAAGGGCAGCAGCCGCCTGAACTTCGACTGGTCGATGCCCAGGCGCTGGAGTGGCGAGGTGGTGATCGAGCGGCCCGCGAAGCGCCGGTTCGTGCCCTGCTCGTCGTAGAGCAGGGTGAAGATCGGCGCACGGGAGTAGAGCTCGGCGATCGCGGCGAACGTGCGCTCGGCGCCGCGCATCACCAGCAGGTAATCGTGGGCCAGGCTGACGCGAGCTGGCGGTGGTGAAAAACTGGTGAAGCGCTCGGGTGGCGGCGTAAAGCGCTCGGGCCGCAGCTCGTAGGTGGGGTCGATGCGCCCAACCAGTGGTGAAAGGTTGGTGAAGCGCTCGGCGGATCGCGAAGGACTGGGTATTTGGCTCATCGCGGGCTCACAGTTCTGTCCACAGGCAAGCGTGAGCCAACCTATCCTTGGGCAGCCGACTGGATGTGAAAATGTTGGGCGACGTCCACCGGCTGTCTTTCCGAAAGCCATCGAATCGCCTCCCCGCTCCACGTCTTGGCTAATCTCTGCCCGTGCGCAAAGGACCGGCTACGGCGATGAACCGGGCGATGTTCACCAGCGTCCTCCCGTGCGCCTCCTGATAACGCTGCCATGGGGGAGGCGTCTCGGGGGCGCCGAGGCGATGCTGCAAACGGTGCTCGACGGAGCGCGGGAGACCGGCCACGAGCTCGAGCTGGTCTTCTTCGAGCAGGGGCCCTGGCCGGCCGAGCTGCTCGACGCCGGCTTCCGCGTCGAGGTGATTCCCGCCGGACGTTTTCGCCGGGCCGACCGCTGGGTTCTCACCGTGGCGCGGCTGACACGCCTCCTCCGTCGTCGCCGACCCGACCTGATCCTCAACTGGTCGGCCAAGACACAGCTGTATGGCTCGCCGGCCGCCGCGCTCGCGAGGATGGCTGATCGAGTCGTGTGGTGGCAGCACGGTATCCCCGAGCGTCACTGGCTCGATCGCTGCGCGACCGCGCTGCCGGCGACCGCGATCGGCTGCTCCTCTGGCGCGTGCGCTGGCGCACAGGCGCGACTCGCCCCGCACCGACCGACGTTCGTCGTCGCTCCCGGCGCACGCCCACCCCGGATGGACGCGCCGCAGGTCCCGCTCGAGCTCCCGCCGGGAGTGCCGGTCGTCGGCCTCGTGGGACGTCTGGAGCCCTGGAAGGGCCAGGATCGGCTGCTGGGTGCGCTGGCGCTGCTGCGCGAGCGGGGGCACAGCCTCCACATGGTGATCGTGGGGGGCGACGCGTACGACATCTCACCCGCGTACGCCCGGTCGCTCCCGCGGCTCGTCGAGCGGCTGGGGATCGGCGAGGCGGTGACGATGACCGGGCAGGTGCCCGACGCGGGGCCCTACATCGAGCGGATGGACATCCTCGTGAACGCGTCCGACAGCGAGCCCTTCGGGATCGTTCTCCTGGAGGGGATGGCCCGCGGCGTGGCGGTCGTCGCGGTCGACTCCGGCGGTCCCGCGGAGCTGATCGAGCACGGGCGGACCGGGGTGCTCGCGCGCTCGGGCGAGCCGGGCTCGCTGGCGGACGCGTTGGAGCCGCTGCTGGCCTCGGCGGCGCTGCGCCGCGCGATCGGGCAGGCGGGTCGGGAGCGCTTCCTTGAGGATTTCACCGACGTCGCGATGCGCGATCGGCTCTTCGGTCAGCTCGAGGCTCTCATCAAGGAGCCCCGGCGGGAGGCTGCGCTGTGCGCGAGGTGACGATCGTCGCCCACGACGTCGGCTCGGTCGGGGGGATGGAGCGGCAGTTGGCGGAGCTTGCGATCGGGCTGCGGCGGCTCGGCCGTGAGGTGACAGTGATCGCGCGCACGTGCGAGCTGCCCGCCGGCTCGGGGGTCGTCTTCCACCGCGTGCGGGGCCCCAGCCGGCCATTCCTGGTGGCCTACCCCTGGTTCATGGTGGCCGGCACGCTGGCGGTGTGGAGGCACCGGCGGGGGGTCGTCCAGGCGACCGGTGCGATCGTGCTCAACCATGTGGACTGCGTCGCGGTGCACTGCTGCCACCAGGCCTACACGGCGATGCCGGGCAGGCCGACCAGGCTCTTCCGCTGGTATGGCGCGGTGGTGGGCCTCGTGAAGCGGATCGCCGAGCGCGCGTGCGCTCGCGCGAACCGCCCGGCGAGGTTCGTGTGCGTGTCCGAGGGGGTGGCCGAGGAGATGCGCGCGCACTATCCGGCGGCGGCCCGTCGGGTCGTGACGATCCACAACGGCGTGGATACGGAGGCCTTCGCGCCGGGGGTACGCGCGCCCGAGGCCCTCGCGCTGCGCGCAGAGCTCGGGATGCCGCCCGGGCGGCTCACGCTCGCCTTCGTCGGAGGCGACTGGGAGCACAAGGGCCTGCGCTGGGCGATCGAGGCGCTCGCGCGGGCGCCCGGTTGGGACCTCCTCGTTGCCGGGCGCGGACACGTGGGCCGCTACCGGGAGATCGCGGATGCGCTGGGTGTCGGCGGGAGGGTGCACTGGCTGGGGGTCGTGCGGGACATCCAGGTCGTCTACGAGTTCGCCGATGCGTTCGTGTTGCCATCGAGCTATGAGACGTTCTCGCTGGTCACATTCGAGGCCGCCGCGAGCGGCCTGCCGATCCTCGCGACCGCGGTGAACGGCGTGCGCGAGCTGATCCGGGATGGGCACAGCGGCTTCCTGATCGCGGCCGACCCGCGCGCGATCGCCGAGCGCCTGGAACTGCTCGCCGCTGACCCGGATCTGAGGGTACGTCTGGGCCGCGCCGCCCGCGAGGCGGCGCTCGCTTTCGGCTGGGAGGAGATGATCGCCAGGCACCATGCGCTGTACGCGCAGGTGGCCGGCGAGTCGTCGGTGCCCGAGCCACGGGTGTGAACGAACCGCTACGAATCGTTCACCTTTTCTTTACACACACCGGAACCGTCCGATTGATCTGTAAATGATATCGTCCGCAACCGCGCCCATCGGGATAGCGGCAGGGGCGAGGCGGCGGTCAGGTCGATAACAAATAGTGAATATCTGGATAACCCTTCAAGCAAAGAAAGGGAGGGCCTGAGGATGAGGCATCTCAAATTAGCGCTAGGGCTTGCGTCGGCGATCTGCGCGTTGTGTGTGGCAGCCGTGCCAGCGATGGCCCACGAATTCGCGGCAAGCCGGCTCCCCAAGCCGCTCTCGGAAGTCGAACCGGCGAAAACAAAAGGCGTGGGCATCGGCTCGTCCAACCTGGGAGGCGAAGAACGCAGCCAGGAATTCAGGTTCGGCGTTTTTCACATCTACTGTGCGGCCAAGGCAGCCGCCAAAACCATCAGCGAAGGCGCGGTGTCCTGGCCCACGTCGCCGATATTCGCGACGGAGATCAAATTTGAAAAATGTTTGACGAAGACCAACTTCGAAGGATTCATCGCGGGGACGAAAACGAACTTCAACGTGAACCCCGAAACGAAAAAATCAGAACCGCTGAAGTTCGTGTATCACGTCAACGGGTTCGTCGAACTCGGCAGCGGCGAAGTCGAATCCGAAGTGGAAGTCGGGTCGGGCTCCGCCTCCTTCTCGATCGCCGGGAAGATCTGCAGGATCAACTGGCCGCGCCAGACCGTTCCAGCCAAGGCGGTGAAAAAACCCGAAGAAACGTACTCGGCGGCGGTGTACTCCAACAAGGAAGTGCCTGTTGAACCCACTGCGACCGTGTTGAGGAAATTCCCCAGTGGCTTCCAGAAGAGGCTGCTCATCGCGAATGAATTCAAGGGCATGGAATGGAGCTACGAAGAAGGGCAGTGCCTGGGTGAAGGCGGCTTCGAAAAAGAAGCCAACAAAACCTCGGAGAAAACAGGCGTCTACAATGGCTCGCTCGAAGAGGAAGCCATCGGCAGCAACCTGAGCTTCGAATAGGGCATTGAGGTGTTGCCCGGCCGGTCAGGCGTGCTGTGCTGCGCCGGCCGGTCGGGCGGCGCGTGCCGTGCGCGATTCCGCGGCGTGCGCGAGCAGGCGCTCGAAGGGATCGGTGGCGGCGGGCACGGAGAACAGCCGCTCGACCGCCGCGCGACCTGTACGAGCAAGCTGGCGGCGCAGGGCGGGGTCGGCTCGAAGCGTGGTGAGGTGGGCCGCGAGCGCGCCGTGGTCGCCCTCGGCGAATACCAGCCCTCCGCCGGTCATCTCGATCAGCCACGGGATCTCGCCCGAGTCCGAGCCCACCACGGGGACGCCGCACCACAGCGCCTCCACGATCACGCGGCCGAACTGCTCCTTCCAGGTCGGCGTGGTGCGCGAGGGCAGTACGAGCACGTCGAGCTGCGCATAGCCGTGCGCCATCCGGTCGTGGCTCAGCCCGTCGAGGACGCGCACCTGCGAGCCGGGGATCGGCTGGCCCTCGAGCTGCCCGCGCAGTTCGCCGTCGCCGATCAGGACCAGCTCCACCGGCGCCGGTAGCCGGCGCACCGCCGCGAGCAGGTCCGAGAGCCCCTTGCTCGCGACCAGGCGGCCGGCGTAGCCTACGGTGAAGGGCGAGGCGAGCGTCAGCTCAGGCGGGGCGACCTCCCAGCCGGGGACTGCGTGCGGCGCCAACTCGACCTCGCCCCGTGCGCCCCACGCGCGCGCGAGCTCTGCGGCGCTCTCGGAGCGCGCGGCCACGAAGGCCGCGCGGCGCAACACCCGGGAGCGCAGGCGGCGCACGGGCAGGGGGAGATCCCGGTCGATGTTCTCGGCGCACTGCACCCCGAACGGGATGCCGAGGCGGGTGAGCGCCGGGCTCCACTGCGACGCCGAGAGCGAGAACGGCTCCGCCTCCAGGAACGCCACGTCGGGGCGCAGGCGAGCGCACAGCGAGCGGCAGTTGGCGAGGTAGAGGTGGCGCTGGGGCCGCCCGGAGAGGACGACGGGGATCGGGCGCAGGGCGTCTTCCATGCCCTCGAGCGCCTGCGGGGCCACGGCCGCCTTCGAGTATTCGTGGCGCCAGCGGCTGGGCACGACGATCGTGACGTCCCATCCGCGCCGCATCAGCTCCAGGTACACCTCCTGATTGACGTTCACCACCGCGGGATGGCTGACCGCCAAGAGTCGGCGTCCGCCCTCGGGCGGGGGGCGGTACGGGGATCGGTGAAGCACGCCACCGATCGTCGGCGAGGAGCAAAACCACCGATGTTTAGTTTTTGTGAAGAGGCTTTCTTTTCTTTCGGCGGAGTGTCAATCTGGCGCTCCCGCGAACGTTGCCTTCCCATGCGTGCACCTGCCGGTGGGCCCCTGGCGACGAGTGAGCTCCAGCGATGAACGAGACGACCGACGCAGCCGCCATCTTCGCTCCGCTCTGGAAGCGCAGGTGGCTGATCCTGAGCGTGGGGATCCTTGTCGCGGCGGCCACCTACGCCTACTACAAGCGCCAGCCGACCGTCTACAGCGCCACCACGCAGCTCTACCTCGGCAGCGGCTCCGAAGAACAGGGGCTGCTGGGCAGCGCCCAGAGCAAGACGACGCTGAACGACCGCGCGGTCGTCGATCAGGCGACGCTGATCAATTCGAGCGCCGTGGGCGAGCCGGTCCACCGGCAGCTGCGCGAAGCGCACGACCTCGCCGCCGCCCGCGGCAAGGCGCACGCGAGCGCCTCCACGGGGAGCGACTTCATCACGATCACCGCCGAAGCGCACACCTCGAAGGGGGCGGTGGACCTGGCGAACGCCTACGCGCAGGCGTACATCGGCCGCGAGCGCGCCGGCTACCAGCGGAACGTGAGGGCCGCGATCGCCAGTACGCGCCGCCAGCTGCGGAGGATCGAAGCGGCGCAGGCAGGGTCCTCCGCCAGGGGCAAGGGGAAGGCTCCGGCGACGGGCGGCAACGCGACGGCGATCCAGGCCGCGAATCTGCTCAGCAAGATCAACCAGCTTGAATCGAATCTCTCGGTTCCGGGCGTTCAGGAGATCAGCTCGGGCCAGACCAAGGCGACGCTGCTCTCGCCGGCGCCGAAAAAGGACGCAATCTTCGGGTTCGTGCTCGGCGTTCTGCTTGCCGCGATCGCGGCCTACGTCGTGAGCCGGTTCGACCGCCGGCTGCGCTCGCTCCCGGGGATCGAGGCGGTCTTCCAGACGCAGATCCTCGCGGCGCTCCCCAACGTCAGAGAGCCGATCGTCCGCCGTGACGGACGGCTGGCGCCGGCGCAGGCTCTGCTGGAGCCGCTGCGGCGGCTGCACACGACCCTGCAGCTCGGCGACATGCTCGAGCACGACCGGGAACGGGCGCCGCGCACGATCCTGTTCCTGAGCTGCGACGCCGGCGACGGCGTCTCGACGGCGATCGCCGGCCTCGCGCTCGTGCAGCGCGACGCGAACGAGCGCGTCGCCGTGGTGGACGGCGACCTGCGCCGTTCAGTGCAGGCGAGCCTGCTGGAAGTGGGAGGCTCGCACGGGCTCGCCGAGGTGCTCGCGGGGACGCTCGCGACCGGCGAGGCGCTGCAGCGGGTCGAGCCGCTGCCCAACCAGGGGGGCGCCGGTCTGGGTGTGCCGGGGGCCGGTGTGTCGACGCTGGTGCAGTCGCGCGCCACCGGCTCGGTGTCGGTGCTCGCGAGCGGGAGCGCGGCCGCCAACCCGCCCGCGTTGCTGGCGAGTCGGGCGATGACTGATCTGCTGCGCTCGCTGGCCGAGGACTTCGACCACGTGCTGATCGATGCGCCGTCGCCGCTGCAGGTCAGCGACGCGATGCCGCTGCTCGGCGCCGTCGACGGGATCGTGCTCGTCGCGCGTGTCGGCCACACGCGCGAGATCTCCGCGCAGCGGCTCATGCAGCTGCTCGCGCGCGTCTCCAGCGCGCCGGTGCTCGGGGTGCTCGCCAACTCCGTCCCGCGCGCGGAGCTCGAGCAGTACGGCCTCTCCGCGCCCCCCGGCGAGCCGCGCTGGCCTCGCAAGCTGACCGTCCGATGAGCACCGTGCGCCCCGGCCTGTCCACTCCGCTCGGCGGAGCTCATCCGGCTGTCCTGAGCCGGCGCGCCGGCGAGCTCCTGCTGATCGCGCTCACCGGCATCGTGCCCCTCGCGGTCGCGCTGGCCGTCGCCGTGGAGGTGCCGAACCCCAACCTGCTGCTCGTCGGCGGGCTGATCCTCGGGGCGCTCGGCGTCTTCGCGCTGATCGTCAACACCCGCCTGGAGGTCTCGGTCGCGCTGCTGGCCCTCTATCTGGGGCTGTTGGAGGGGCCGGTCAAGCTGCTCTCCGCCAGCCAGGCGGCCTCGCCGGTGCGCGACGTGCTGATCTCCGCGGTCTGCCTGGGAACGCTCGCGCGCCTGCTCGTCAGCCGCGAGCGCGTGCGCCTGCCGCCGCTGTCGGGGTGGGTGATCCTGTTCGGGGCGCTCGTGCTGGCCGAGGCGTTCAACCCGCACACGCTCGGGGTGCTGAAGATCCTGGGCGGCTTCCGCCAGCAGCTCGAGTGGGTGCCGTTCTTCTTCTTCGGGTATCTGCTGATGCGCTCGCGGGAGCGCTTTCGCCAGCTGTTCGTGATCCTGGGGGTGATCGCGCTGGCAAATGGGGCGGTGAGCACCTACCAGACGCGACTCTCCCCCGCCCAGCTGGCGAGCTGGGGCCCGGGCTACGCCGAACTGGTCAACGGCAACGCAACCCTCACCGCACGGCGGTACCTCAGCGAAGGCGTCGCGCGCGTGCGCCCGCCGGCGCTCGGCACCGACGCTGGCTTCGGGGGCAGCGTCGGCGTGATCGCGTTGGCGGGCACGGTCGCGCTGCTCGCGACCGGGAGACGGCGGCGCTGGTTCGCCGTGCTGCTCTGCCTTGGGGCGCTGCTCGCGATCGCGACCTCGCTCGCGCGCCTCTCCGTCGTCGGAGCGGCGCTCGCGCTGTTCTGCTTCGTCCTGCTCTCCGCGAGCGCCGGGCGCCGCGTGACCCGTCCGCTGGGAGCGCTCCTGGCGGTCGCCGCGCTTGCGCTGCCGCTCGGCGCCGTGCTCGTCTCGGCCGAGGGGAGCTCCGTCTTCTCGCGCTACACCAGCATCGCGCCGAGCAACGTGACATCGACGTCCACCACCTACAAGGCGGCGAGCCTCGCGCAGATCCCCAACGACATCGTCAACGCTCCGTTCGGGTTCGGGCTGGCGACCGCGGGCGCCGCCTCGAGCTTCGGCGGGCGATCGACGGTGACGCTGGAAGGCCACGGCCACAGCTCGGAGACGCAATACAACTACCTGATGGACGAACTGGGGCTGCCGGGCCTGCTGTTGTGGGTGGGGCTGTCGGCCTACGTGACCGCGCTCGTCGTGCGCCGGCTCGCGCGCGTGGAGGATCTCGACATCCGCATCGGCCTCGCCGCCATGTTCGCGACGTTCATCGCGATGCTGCTGATGGGAACCAACGGGCCCGTCACCGCGAGCGCGGCGGCGGGCCCCTTCTTCTGGTTCGCGGTGGGGACCGCCGCGTACTGGCTCGCCGGTCAGGGGCGCACTGCTGCGGCGCAACCAACGGTCGCGCGATGATCCCGTTCTCGCCTCTCAAGTGCGAGCGCCGCGAGGCGGCGTCCTCCGAACACGCGCGGCAGGAAGCGCCCTCCGAGCGTGAGCAGGAGGAGGTGCCCTCCGAGCGCACGGGGCGCGACGCGGGCTCCCCAACGCGCGAGCGGCTGCGCCTGCTGCTCGGCGACCGCCGCGGAGCGGTGGCGACGCTCGCGGTCAGCTCGGTGATCGCCGGCTTCACCGAAGCCGCCATGCTCGCCGTCGTCGCGCAGGTCGCTGCCGCGCTGGTCGACGGGAGCAGGCGCGTGCACGTCGATCTCGGCTCGCTGCACCTCCACCCTCGGGTGGGGGCGCTGATCGCGGTCGCGCTCGGGCTCGCCACCGTCCGCCTGGTGCTGCAGGCGCCACTGTCGATCCTGCCGGCGCGCATCGGGGCCGACGTGCAGGCGCGGCTGCGCAGGGACCTCTTCCACGCCTTCACGCGCGCCTCCTGGGAGGTGCAGTCCGGCGACCGCGAGGGACACCTGCAGGAGACGATGACCAGCCAGGTGATCCAGGCGACCTCCGGCGCGGTGCAGGCCACCACGCTGCTCACGGCGCTGATCACGTTCGTGATCCTGCTGATCTCCGCGCTCGCGCTCAACGCGGTGGCGGCCGCCGTCGTCCTTGGCGCCGCGGTGGTCCTGTTCGGTCTGCTGCGCCCGCTGAACTCGCTCGGGGCGCGCCGTGCGCGCTCTCTCTCCCAGGCGCAGATGGAGTACGCCGGGGGAATCGGCGAGGCGATCCGCGTTGCCGAGGACACCCAGGTGTTCGGCGTCGGCGCGGCGCAGCGCGTGCGCATCGACCGCCTGGTCGACACCGCCCAGGACCTCTTCTTTCGCACCTGGATGCTCGGACGCCTGATCCCGAACCTCTACCAGAGCATGATCTACATCCTGCTCGTCGCCGGCCTCGCCGGGCTGTACTTCGCCGGCGGCGGGCACGCGGCCTCGCTCGGCGCGGTCGTCCTGTTGCTGGTGCGCGCGGGCAACAACGGCCAGCAGGTGCAGAGCGCCTATCAGAGCCTGCGCCAGTCGCTGCCGTTCGTCGAGCGCCTGCAGGAGGCCGAGCGGCGCTACGCGCAGAGCAGCCCCGCCGACGGCGCAGTGGCGCTGCCGAAGGTGCGCTCGGTGGCGTTCGAGCACGTCTCCTTCGCCTACCGGCCGGGCAGGCCGGTGCTGTCAGACATCAGCTTCGAGATCTTCGGCGGGGAAGCGGTCGGCGTGGTCGGCCCGTCGGGCGCCGGGAAGTCCACGCTGGTGCAGATCCTGCTGCGGCTGAGGACGCCCGCGGAGGGTCGCTATCTGATCAATGGGCTTCCCGCCGAGCAGCTGGCACGCGCCGCCTGGAACAGACGGGTCGCCTATGTCGCGCAGGAGCCGCGCCTGGTGCACGCGTCGGTGGCGGAGAACATCCGCTACTTCCGCGATCTCCCCCCCGACGCGGTCGAGCGCGCCGCGCGGCTCGCCCGCATCCACGACGACGTGGTGGGCTGGCCGCAGGGCTACGAGACGATCGTGGGCCCGCGCGCCGACGCGGTCTCCGGCGGCCAGCAGCAGCGGATCTGCCTCGCCCGCGCGCTCGCCGCGCGACCGGAGGTGCTGGTGCTCGACGAGCCCACCAGCGCCCTGGACCCGCACTCGGAGATGCTGATCCAGGAGTCGCTGCGCTCGCTCAGGCACGAGCTGACGCTGCTCGTCGTCGCGCACCGCATGTCAACGCTCGACATCTGCGATCGGGTGATGGTGATCGACGATGGCCGCCTCGCGGCGTTCGACACGACCGCTCTCCTGCAGACGCACAGCTCCTACTACCGCTCGGCCGCGGCGCTCGCCGCGGGGGCCCCGGCGGGCGGACTGCTCGAGGCGCGATGACCGCCAGACTCCCGGACTTCTTCATCGTCGGGCACCCCAAGAGCGGCACGACGGCCCTGTACGAGATGCTGCGGCGCCACCCCCAGATCTTCATGCCCGACGGCAAGGAGCCCTGGTTCTTCGCGGCCGAGCTGCACGAGCGTACGCCGCCTCGCCCGGAAGGGACGCCGGCGACGCTTGCGGACTACCTGGCGCTGTTCGAGGCGGCGCGTCCGGAGCAGCGCACCGGCGAGGCGAGCGCGCTGTACCTGTGGTCGCGCACCGCCGCGCCGCGCATCGCCGAGGTGCAGCCCGCCGCGCGGATCGTCGCGATCCTGCGCGAGCCCGCGAGCTTCCTGCGCTCGCTGCACCTGCAGTTCGTGCAGACCTACATCGAGACCGAGGGCGACCTGCGCAAGGCGCTCGCGCTGGAGCAGTCAAGGCGCGAGGGACGCAGTGTCCCCCGCTACACGTACTGGCCCCAGGCGCTCCTGTACTCCGAGCACGTGCGCTACGTCGAGCAGCTGCGCCGCTATCACGAGCGCTTTTCACCCGAGCGGGTGCTGGTGCTGATCTACGACGACTTCCGCCGCGAGAACGAGGCGACGGTACGCCGCGTGCTGCGCTTCCTTGAGGTGGACGACACGCAGCCGATCGACCCGGTCGAGGCGAATCCGACGGTGCGCCCGCGCTCGCAGCGCCTCAACGAGCTGGTGCACGCGGTATCCGTTGGACGGGGCCCGGTCTCGCTGGCTGCAAAGGCGGCGATCAAGGCGCTCACGCCCACACGGCTGCGCCGAGCCGCGCGCGACGCGACGCAGCGCCATCTCGTCTTCGGTGAGCCGCGGGCGCCCGACGAGCAGCTGATGCTCGAGCTGCGCCGCCGCTACAAGCCGGAGGTGCTCGCGCTGAGCGAGTATCTGGGGCGTGACCTGGTGAGGCTGTGGGGCTATGACAGCGTCGGCTGAGTCGCCCGCCGCGCGCGCGCAGCGCGGAGGAGTCCCCGACTTGCGGCGCGGCGGGGTCCCCGGCCCACAGCGCGGCAGGGTCCCGGACTTCTTCATCGTCGGCCATGCCAAGTGCGGCACGACCGCGCTCTACGAGATGCTGAGAGGCCACCCGCAGATCTACATGCCCGACCTGAAGGAGCCGGCGTTCTTCGCAAGCGACATGCGCGCTCGCTTCCAGCGGCCATCCTCCGGTCCGCTTCCGCAGACGCTCGCGGAGTATCTCTCGCTGTTCGCCGCGGCGCGCCCGGAGCAGCTCGTCGGTGAGGCGTCCTCGTCGTACATCGTGTCGCGCACCGCCGCGCACAACATCGCCGAGGTGCAGCCGGGCGCGCGCGCGATCGTGATCCTGCGCGAGCCAGCGAGCTTCCTGCGCTCGCTCCATCTCCAGCTGCTGCAGAATCACATCGAGACGCAGAAGGACTTCCGCAAGGCGCTCGCCCTGGAGAGCGCGAGGCGCCAGGGCCGGCGCATCCCCCGCGGCTCGCCGCGGCCGCAGGCGCTGCTCTACTCAGAGCGCGTGCGCTATGTCGAGCAGCTGCGCCGCTATCGCGAGCGCTTTTCGCCCGAGCGGGTGCTGGTGCTGATCTACGACGATTTCCGCCGCGAGAACGAGGCGACGGTGCGCCGCGTGCTGCGGTTCCTCGGGGTGGACGACACCCTGCCGATCGCGACAACGGAGGCCAACCCCACGGTGCGAGTGCGCTCCCAGCAGCTCGATGACCTCGTGCACAAGGTCTCTGTGGGACGCGGCCCGGTGTCCCGCGCGGTGAAGGCGTCGCTCAAGACCGTCACCTCCAGCCGGTTGCGCCGTGCTGCGCTGCGGGCGACGCGCCGTCATGTTGTCGTCGGCGAGCCGCCGCCCCCGGATGAGGACTTCATGCTCGAGCTGCGACGCCGCTTCCGCTCGGAGGTGGAGGCGTTGAGCGGGTATCTGGATCGCGATCTGGTGACGCTGTGGGGCTATGACCGCCTCTGACGGCGCCCTGAGCCCGGCGCGCGAGGGGGCGTCGGCGCAGCGGGTCCCCGACTTCTTCATCGTCGGCCACCCCAAGTGCGGCACGACCGCGCTGTACCGGATGCTGAAGCGCCACCCGCAGGTATACATGCCCGAGCTCAAGGAGCCGTGGTTCCTCGCGCCCGAGCTGCGCTCACGCTTCACAGGACCAAAACTCGGGATGCGCCCGGACACGCTCGAGGAGTACCTGTTGCTGTTCGAGGCGGCGCGACGCGAGCAGCGCGCGGGCGAGGCCTCCTCGTCGTACCTCATGTCGCGCACCGCCGCGGGTCATATCGCCGACCTGCAGCCCGCCGCGCGCATCGTCGCGATTCTGCGCGAGCCGGCGAGCTTCCTGCGATCGTTTCACCTGCAGAACCTGCGAGTTCACATCGAGACGGAGAGCGACCTGCGCAAGGCGCTCGCCCTCGAGCACGAGCGGCGTGAGGGCCGACACATTCCCCGTCACTCCCCGCGGCCGCCGGCGCTCATGTACTCGGAGCATGTGCAGTACGTCGAGCAGCTGCGCCGCTACCGCGCCCGGTTCCCCGCAGAGCAGGTGCTGGTCCTGATCTATGACGACTTCCGCAGTGACAACGAGGCGACGGTGCGCCGTGTACTGCGCTTCCTGGAGGTGGACGATTCGCTGCCAATCGATGTGGTCGAGGCCAACCCCGCAAAACGCGTGCGCTCGCAGCGCCTGCACGCGGCGGTGCAGGCGGTATCGGTCGGGCGCGGCCCGGTCTCCGAAGCGGTGAAGGCCTCGGTCAAGGCGTTCACCTCCAGGCGCCTGCGCCACGCCGCGCTCCACGGTGTGCGGCGCCGCATCGTCTTTGCCGAGCCAGAGCCGACCGACGAGCAGCTGATGCTCGAGCTGCGCCGCCGCTGCATGCCGGAGGTGGTGGCGTTGAGTGAATACCTGGGCCGCGATCTCGTGACGCTCTGGGGCTATGACCGCCTCTGAGGGTGCCCTGAGCCCGGCGCGCGAGGGGGCGTCGGCGCAGCGGGTCCCCGACTTCTTCATCGTCGGCCACCCCAAGTGCGGCACGACCGCCCTCTACGAGATACTGAGGGGCCACCGGCAGATCCACATGCCGGAGCTCAAGGAACCGGTCTTCTTCGCGAGCGAGCTGCCGCGCCGCGCGCATCGCTATCGGGCGCCGGCAACGCTCGAGGACTACCTGGCCCTGTTCGCGGGCGCGAAGTCCGAACAGCGCATCGGCGAGGCTTCGGCGTCCTACCTCTGGTCTCGCACCGCGGCGAGCCGGATCGCGGCGGTGCAGCCCGCCGCGCGCATCGTCGCGATTCTGCGCGAGCCCGCGAGCTTCCTGCGCTCGCTGCACCTGCAGTGCCTGCAGTCCCGCTACGAGAGCGAGCGGGACCTCGGCAGGGCGATCGCGCTCGAGGACTCCAGACGCAGAGGGAGGGACATTCCCCGCGGCTCGCGCTGGCCGCAGGTTCTCCTGTATTCGGAGCATGTGCGCTACGTCGAGCAGTTGCGCCGCTATCGCGCCCTGTTCCCGCCGGATCAGACGCTGGTCCTGATCTACGACGACTTTCGGCGCGAGAACGAGGCGACCGTGCGCCGGGTGCTGCGGTTCCTCGGGGTGGACGACACCCTGCCGATCGCGACGACGGAGGCCAACCCGACGGTGCACGTGCGCTCGCCGCAACTCGACGACCTGCTGCACACCGTCTCGGTGGGGAGTGGCCCGCTCTCGCGCGCCGCCAAGGCCTCGATCAAGGCGCTCACGCCGAGGCGCCTGCGCCACCACGCGCTGCGGGCGGCCAGGCGGGGGCTCCTGTTCGGCGATCCGCCGCCGCCCGACGAGGGCCTGATGCTCGAGCTGCGCCGTCGCTTCAAGCCCGAGGTGATGGCGGCGAGCGAGTATCTGGGTCGCGATCTGGTGACGCTCTGGGGCTATGACCGCATCGGCTGAGCAGCGCGTTGCGAGTGGGGGTGCCCAGGAGGCGGCGCTGCCGCCGGGTCGGGTCGCCGTCTCGTGCGCGGCGCCGCTGGGCGCGGGCGGCCTCGGACGCCACCTGCAGGAGATCCTCGATGCGCTCGAGCGCAACGGGTCGCGGGGCATCTGCATCTGCGGCTCGCTCGACGCCGCGGCATCGCCGCGTAGCCGACCGCGCGCTCGCGCGCTCACCACGCTCCTCGGCCCCGCGCTGCGCCTCTCGCCCGCGTGGTGCGCGTGGGCGGAGAGCGTCGCCTTCGATGCCGACGCCGCCCGGCGACTGCCGGCGGCGGACCATCTGATCGCATTCAACGGCCAGGCCCTGGCGCAGTTGCGCGCTGCACGGCGCGCGCGCATGCAGTCGGTCTCGCTGATGTCGGCCAACTCGCATCTGCGGCGGGTCGTGCGTCAGCACGCGCGGGCCCATCGGCGCTATCCCCTGGAGCGCTCGTGGGCCACGCGCCTACTGAGGCGCAACCTGGCGGAGTACGCGCTAGCCGACCGCATCTACGTCTCCTCCCGCCACGCCTGGGAGTCGTTCGTCGAAGAGGGGGTTCCCGAAGCGGCGCTGTCGCTGTTCCCGCTGACACCGGCTCCCCGCTACATGCCCGCCGAGCAGCCCCGCGCGGGGGGAGCCTTCGAGATCGTGTACGTCGGCAGCCTCTCGGTGGTCAAGGGCGTTCCGCTGCTGATCGACGCCGTGCGCCGGCTTGGCCATCCAGACCTGCGGCTCGTGCTGGTCGGCGGGTGGGGAACGCGGGGCATGCGCCGCTTCGTGCAGCAAGCGTGCGCCGAGGACCCCCGCATCGAGGTCTGTCCGGGCGATCCCCTGCCCCGCCTGCGCGCCGCCGCGCTCTGCGTGCACCCGAGCTACGAAGACGGGTTTGGCTACGCCCCCGCCGAGGCGATGGCCTGCGGTGTGCCGGTGATCGTCAGCGAGCACACCGGGATGAAGGATCTGATCGATCCGGGCCGCGATGGCGCGATCCTGCCGACGGGCGACCTGGATGCGCTCACGACGGCGATCGACGCCGCCTACCGCGGAGAGATCCTCAGTGGCTAGTGCCCCGAGCCCGCTGAGAGCGTCGGGTGCGGAGCGCCCTCACCGATCCACCCGGGTGGCTGTCGTCGGCATGTCCGCCGGGGGCACCTGCGGAGCGCGGGATTACGCCGGGCTGCTCGCCGATGAGTTGAGTCGCCAAGACGCGCCGTGCACGCTGCACTGGCTCTGGCGCGAGGCCGAATCGATGCGCGCGGCACATGCGGAGATCCGAGCGTGGACGGGGGTGCTTGCGAGCGAGCTGGCCGAGACTCGGCCGGACATCGTGTTGCTGCACTACTCCGTGTTCGCCTACTCGTATCGCGGTCTTCCGCTGTTCGTCGCGCCGACATTGTCGGCCTTGCGCAGCGCACGGGCTCCAATCGTCACCGTGTTGCACGAGTTCGTGTACCCCTGGAGGCATGGAGGCTGGCGCGGGAAGGCGTGGGCCGTTACTCAGCGGGCGCTCCTGATCGACGTGATGCGCCGCTCCACCGCCGTACTGGTCACCACTGACTTTCGCGCCGCGTGGCTCGCGACGCGGCCCTGGCTGCCCAAGCGGAGGGCCGTGGTCGCGCCGGTGTTCTCCAACCTTCCGCCGCCGGCCGCCTGCCTGCCCATGCCGCGCCCGCCCTCAACTGTCGGGCTGTTCGGCTACTCGTACCAGGGGGCGGCTGTCTCGCTCGTGCTCGACGCCATCGCCCGCGTGCGGGATCGGGGCCTCGATGTCCAGCTGGTCCTGCTCGGGGCACCAGGTCGTGGCTCCTCCGCGGCCGAGATGTGGCTCCAGGCGGCAGGGGATCGCGACCTCGCGCACGCTCTGTCCTGCTCGGGGACGCTCGCGGCTCAGGAGCTGTCCAATGCGCTGGCCGGCTGCGAGATCCTGCTGTTCGCCGACGCCTCCGGTCCGTCGTCGCGCAAGGGCACGCTGGCTGCGTCGCTCGCCTCCGGCCGGCCCGTCGTTGCCATCGACGGCCCGCGCCGGTGGTTGGAGCTGATCGAGGCGGATGCCGCCCAGGTGGTGGCGCCGACCTCGCACGCGTTGGCTGAGGCCATCCACGCGCTGCTTGGCGACGGGGATCTGCGCCAAGGTCTCGGTGCGCGCGGTCGCGCATTCGCCGACCGGAGGATGGGCGTCGAGCGCACTGCCGAGGCGCTCAGCGGGCTAATCGCCGAGATTGGCGGTTTGCCACGCCGAGCGAGCGGCGAGATAGCCGTCCAAGAGGGCCGCGACATGCTGCTCCGCTGAGAACCGGGCGGCCACCATCGCTCTGCCGGCCATTCCCATCGCATGCTGGCGCTCCGGGTCGTCCAGCAGCTCGTCGAGCGCCCGCGCAAGCCCGCGCACGTCCCCCGGCTGCACGCACAGCCCGGTGACGCCGTCCTCGAGCCAGTCGAGCACTCCTCCGGTGCGGCTGGCGATCACCGGCCGACCCGCCGCCAGGGCCTCGATCCCGACGAGCCCGAACGGCTCGGGCCACAGCGACGGCACGACCACTACCGACGCGTCCGCGAGCTCCTGCGCGAGCGGCTCGGCGCCGAGCCAACCCCTGAAGCTGATCCGCCGCTCGACCCCGAGGCGCCGCGCGAGCCGACGCATGGCATTCAGTTGAAAGCCATCTCCGCAGACGACGAACTCGGCGTCCACCGCACGAGCGGCGCGGATCAGGACGCCGAGGCCCTTGGGCCTCACGATCCGACCCGCGAAGACGACGCGCCGCCGCGTCGCATGTCCCGACCCCACCTGCGGGACCATGGTGGTGAACAGCGGAATCACCGCCCGCCGCACCACCCCATTTGTCGACAGGTGTCGATCCACCGAGCTCGAGTAGGAGATCGCCAGATCGGCGCGCCTGAGGGCATCGAGTCCGCGGGTCGCCTGCCTGTAAGACGAGGGCAGCGGTCGTGGGTTGCGGACATGTGCACAGCCGCGCGCCATCAAATTGGGGACACATCCCGGCCCATGGGGTCGCTCGCATTCATGGCCGGGGCGAAAGTAGTGGACGCCCGACGTGCATGCGGTATACGCATGAGCGCTGACCACCACCGGGGCGCTCCTCCGCAGCGCATCGACGATCTCGGGATCGTCGAGCTGGTGAAGGTGAATCGCATCCGGACGGGAGGAGAGCGCATCACCGAGCCTCGTGTCCATCGAGGCATTTTTGTTGAAGAGCTCAGGGCTGTGATGGAGGGTTACTCCGGGGACCCGCTCGCTGCGATCGACCCGCGCTGCCAGCACCGTCACGCGCAGGCCGTGCTGGGCGAGCAGTGTCGCGCTTGCCTTGACATGTGCAGCCACCCCCCCGTTCCGGCCCCATAGCGGCGTTCCCATCAGCACCGTGGCCGGTGTCATCGACATGGTGGGGCATGATATCGACCGGCCTGCCGTTGAGACTGGATGTGAATAGATGTGAACGCGTCGGCGTCCGCCACCTGCGAGAATGCCGGCGCGATGGGAGAGCGATCCATGTCTGAGCGTCCCGCGGCGCTCCCAGAGAGACCGAAGGTGGTCTATGTGATGGGATCGGGTCACAGCGGCAGCACGATTCTTGGGGTGACGCTGGGCAACTGTGAGAATATCTTCTATGCCGGCGAGCTCGACAACTGGTTGATCAGGTCGGGCGCGCCGGTGCTCGGGGGCTCGGAGCGAGTGCGTTTCTGGGATACGGTGCGCGAGAGTGTCGCCGGCGCAGACGATCTATTCGGTAACGAGGCCAAGAATTACCTGGAACGCTCGCTCGCGCTGTTTCGCATCCATCAGCGGGCGGTTCGCCGCCGGCTGCGCCCGCGCTATCGCCGCGTCACCGAAGACCTCTATCATGCGATTGCGCGCGTGGCGGAGGTGACACATATCGTCGACTCCTCGCACTTTCCGATGCGTGCGCGGGAGCTGCAGGATCTCGACGGCATCGACCTGTATCTCGTGTTCCTGATTCGCGATCCGCAGAGCGTGGTCGAGTCCTTCAACCTTCATGTCAACCGCCACGACACGGCCGCGCGGATGTTGCGCACGCTGAACACGAACGCCGATCTGTGGATGACGCACCTGCTCTCGGTATTTGTGTTTCTCCGCCATCCGCGCGAGCGACGGATGCTGCTGCGCCACGAGGACTTCCTCGCCGATCCGGAGGGCATGCTGCGCCACATCCTCGACCGTGTCGATTCCTCCGCGGAGCTCCCGGATTTGACCTCGCTGAGGACCGGATTTCCGTTGTTCGGCAACCGGCTGATCAAGTCGGAGGTGGTCGCGCTCAAACGGAAGACCGCTCAACCGCGTCGCGGGTCGCGCATGACGACACTGCTGCAGCTTCCGTGGGCGGCCGTCTTCTCGCGCCTGCGACCCGCGGCTGAGGCATGACCATTGGGAGCACTTCTCTACGCGGCATTCCCCGCGTGCTCTACCGGCGTTTGCGGACGCTGCGCGACGCACGCGAGGAGCGTCGCTTCCAGACGCGCATCCGTACCGATTCGCGCGCGCCCGAGCTCGTGCTCTCCCCCCACTGGGACGACGCGGTCCTGGATTGCTGGAGCCTGCTGGCGGGCGCGGGTGAGCTGCACATCGTCAACCTCTTCGCGGGGGTCCCCGCGCCCGGCCGCCTGGCCCCGTGGGACGCGATCACCGGTGCGCGGGACTCGGCGGTGCGGGCGCGCGAGCGGATCGCCGAGGACATCCTCGCCCTGGACCGCGCGGGGCGCAGGCCGCTGAGCCTGCCGTTCCTGGACGCGCAGTACCGCCGCGCGCGGGGCGCTCCCGACCTCGAGGAGCTCGACCGCGCGCTGGGCGCTGTGGTGGCGAGCGCCTCGCGCGTCCACGTGCCCGCCGGCTTGGGCGGCCACCCCGACCATCTGCTCGCGCGCCGCTACGGGCGCATGCTGCTGCGGGCGGGCATGCCGGTGACGCTGTACGCGGAGCTGCCCTACTGCGTCCTGCACGGCTGGCCGGACTGGGTGGACGGCGCCGAGCCTGATCCCCACCGCAACGTCGATGAGTTCTGGGGGCCGTTCGTGGAGGGCGTGCCGGAGCTGCCCGCCCTGCGCTCTGCGCACGTCGAGCGCCTCGGGGACCGGGCCGCGGCGGCGAAGCTCGAAGCGATGCGCTGCTACGCGACTCAGTTCCCGTGCCTGGACTTCGGGGCCGGGCGGCTCCTGTCCGATCCCGAGATCCACCGCTTCGAGGTCCGCTGGGATCTCACGATCGCTGGCGTTGCGCGCTCCGCGTAGCGGCGCGCGGTCTCGCCCGGCGCACGGCCTCATCCGGCGGCGTAGTCGATCGTGAGGATGCGCGGGTAGTCGGTGGCGGCGACTTCGAAGGTGGCGGTGTCGCCTTCGCGTGAGAGGAGGCGCGCGGGTGTGGTTGCGTTGCGCAGAGGGTCGTAGGCGCTCACCGACGGGGGGCCGGCGGAGGCCGGAAGGTTGCCGAGCGTGATGCGGAACGTCTCGTCGGGGAGGTCGAAGCGGGTGGTGTCGGTGGAGGGGGCTTCGGGGTTGTAGAGGGTGAGCAGGTCGCGTGTCATCACGTAGACGGGGATCTCGAAGCGCGTGGGGGAGGATTGGAAGGGGAAGACGGCGAGCACTTCGCGGTCGTAGAGGCTGGGGTGGGCGGAGGTGCCGTCGCCGGCGAACTGGGCGTGGTCGCCGTCCTGGGCGATCGAGACGAGGGTGAGCTGGCGGGGGGCGCCGTCCGGGCCGGGGCCCCTGAATTGGGCGAGCATGTTGCGGAAGCCGTTCATCGTTTCGCCGCCGAGCCCGTCACCGGGGTAGGCGCTGGGGTTGGCTTCCAGCGCGGAGAAGAAGCTCTTGTCGATCAGGCTCAGGTTGCCGGGGGCGGCGCCGAAGAAGTACTCGCGGGCCATGCCCTTGCTGACCATCGCCACGAGGCTGCGCAGCAGCGCCTTCGCCTGGAAGTGCGCCCTGTCGGCGGGGGTGAGCGCCACCGGGTCGGGGGTGCTCTCGTCCGGTCCCACGGGCGTCGCGCCGTGGGTGCTGACGTTGTACTCGGTCATCCACTTCTGCACTGGGCTGCCGCCCGGCGGGCCGACTTCGCGACCGTGCGGGTCGCCGTAGACATGCGTCGTGAACGGCGCGAGATCGCGGATCAGGGTCTCGGTCGAGGTCGCGGTCAGGTAGGACTCGGGAAAGAGCGACTGGTAGCTCGGGATGAACAGGGGCGTGGAGCTTTCATTGGAGGCCATATCGCGTGCACCCAGCGCGTTCACGGGAGTGATGGAGCGGGATGGGAAGTCGGCGGGGAAGCTCTTGGCGCCCTTGTACAGGTGCTTGCTGAGCGCCGTCAGTCCCAGCGGCGCCTGGGCTCCGGAGGCGAACGGAGTCTGGCTGGCGAAGCCGTTGGTGATGCCCACTCCTGGGGAGATGCCGTGGGCCGGGTTGCGTATGTAGCCGACCGTTGCGGCGAGCAGGGCTTTGGTGATCTCTTTGGTTAGGGCGCCGGGTTCGGTTTCGGCTTCCGTGCCGGGTTCGGCTTCCGTGCCGGGTTCGGCTTCCGTGCCGGGTTCGGCTTCGGTGCCGGGTTCGGGTTCGGCGGCCGTTGAGAAATAGGCTTCGGGATTGAGGAACTGCGAACCGAAGCTGAGCTCGTTCCAGACCTCGAGGTCGTAGCCTCCGGCTCCGAAGATGCTCGCGGCCTCCCTGCTGACCGTCGCCACGTAGCTGAGCCATCCGGCGAGGGTGGCCTGGAAGGCGGGATTCGGTTCCCCGTCCGGGAGCTCGGGAGGGCCGAAGGGGGCATACAGCAGCGTCGTGCCCTTGTGTGCGCCCGCCGCCAGGGTGTTTGGCAGTGGCCTGGACAGCGTGGCGAGGCCGCCGGCGCCGACAGAGGTTATGAGGATGTCGGGATCGCCACCGAAGGAGATCCGGTTGAAGCCGGTCCTACCGGGCACCACCTCGGCGGCGCTGGCGGGAGTGAGGGCCACGCTCTGGGCGCCGGCCGGCGCTTGCGAGACCATTTCCAAGGTGATGTGCTTCGCCGGGACGGGGGCTTCGCTGTTGGCGTTCAGCAGGATCAGCGGCCGCAGGCCGTGGTTGCGCAGCGCCTCGAGCCGCGTCCGAATATGGGCCTCATCGATGAACGTGGTGGGATCGTCGTAGGAGAGCGCGCTCCAGTTGATCTCGATCCGGGCGAGCGTAAAGCCGCTGTCCTGGAGCAGCTGAGCGGTGCTATCGGCGTCCGGCGCGCTCACGTTGAAGTTGATCCCAAGCGAGTCCAGCAGCCGAGCGGCGGGCCAGGTATCAAGATATGCGCGCCACGGCTGGATCCAGAACGAGCTCGTGCCGAATGGCACGTCGGTCAGGTATCTCGGATCGATCGGGGCGCTGCCGAGCGCTTCGAAGAGGTTGGGCGGGGGCCCTTCGGCTGGGCCGGTGGCCGGCGCAGACGCGCCGCCCGGTGGGGCGGGCGACGTCGCTTTGGCGCTCGGGCCGCCGCGGCCTTTCGCGGGCCGCCTGTGGACGCTTGGATGTCGAGGCCTGACCGTGCGCCCCTTCGCGCAATGCGGCGGCCTGCGACTGCGGTGGGAGGCCTGCCGGCTGCGCTTGGCCGCGCACGGCCGATGCGCTCTGCTCCGGTGCGCCACGGAGTGCGCTCTGTGGGCCGGTCTCGCCGGCGCGGAGAGGGGCGCCAGGAGGCCGACGCCGACGACGAGCGCCGTCGTGGTGAGGAGGAGCGAGCGCCGGCGCGCGGGGCGGCGGGGAGGGATGGGCTCGATGGGGGTC
>JBIOEY010000017.1:0-25826 GCA_044446505.1 Solirubrobacterales bacterium | reverse complement strand
GCCCGCCGCGGCGCGCGCGCCGCGCTCGGCGACCGCGCGCACCCGCGCGCGCCAGCCCTCCTCGGTGGGCGCCTGCGGGTGGGCGCGGGCGACGATCATGCTGGCCCCCTCCTGAAGATCGAGCGAGAACTCGCGCGCGCGCGCCACGATCTCCTCGCGGCCGCCCAGCTCGCGCCCGGCGATCGCGTGCAGGAAGTCCGCGGCGGCGCTCTCCGAGGCGAGGCCCGGCGCGCGCACGCGCTCCACCTCCGAGGCGATCATCGTCACCAGCAGCCGCCGCATCGAGGCGCTGGGCTCGGTGCGGGCGCGCATGTGCAGCGACCCCACCACCGCGTCCGCGACCCGCAGCGGGATGCTGGCGACCCCGTCGCCCCCCGCGAGCAGCGAGCGCTCCTCCGCGGGCGAGCGGGCCGCCACCGCGAGCGTTCCCCCGCGGGCATCGACCACCGCGAGGCTCGCGTCGAGCGCGCGCGCCGCGGCGCGCACCACCTCGGGCAGACCGGCGCCGGACTCCACCGCCTCGGTGACCGCGTCGAGGGCGGTTAATTCGGCCATGGGCGTCAGACCCAGAAGTAGACGACGGCGAGGCCTGTTGTGACCCCGATGCCGACGAGCACCGCGAGCACGTACAGCGAGAGGACGCCCGCCGCCACGCGCTCCCACACGCGCGAGTAGGCGGACCACGCGGGCGCAAGGATCAGGCCGACGAACAGCGCCAAGCTGAACACGCCCGCGCAGGCGGCCAGGAGATATGTGACATCCGTATTGCTCATGGTGCTCTCCTAATTGTTACCTACGGAGAGGGGGACCGCGCGGGCGAATCCCGCTGTCACCGGCTCCGCGGTGAGCGGCGCGGGAGTGCGCTCGGCCAGGGCACGGGTGGCAGCGCGCGCGCGGGCGGGCCCGCGGGAGCCCGCGAAGAGGCCGAGCACGGTCGGGCCGGATCCGCTCACAAGCGCCACATCGGCACCCGCCGCGCGGGCCTCCAGCAGGGCGGCGTCGATCTCCGGGCAGAGCGCGCGAGCGGCGTCCCCGAGGTCGTTGTGCAGGAGCTCCACGGGCGGCAGCGGGGAGCCGTCGGCGAGCTCGTCCGCGAGCGCGCGGCAACGATCCTCGAGCTCCGCCCGCTCCCGCACGAGCCCCATGCGGTCGGCCTCTGCGTACACAGCCGCGGTGGAGAGGGGGCGCGCGATGGGCAACACCAGCACCCCCAGGGGAACGACGGGGTCGGGCAGCGCCCGCAACTGCTCCCCGGCCCCGCGCGCGAGCCACCGTCCTGGCTGCACCTGGGCGGGGACGTCGGCGCCGAGGGTCCGGGCGAGCCCTGCGAGCAGTTCACGGTCGTCCAGCCCCGAGGCGGTGGCGGCGAGCCGCAGCGCGGCGGCGGCGTCGCCCGAGCCGCCCCCCAGGCCGGCGGCGACCGGCACGTGCTTGACGATGCTCAGCTCCAGCGGCGGGGCGTCCCAGCCGGTGGCCGAGCGGAACGCCGCGAGCGCGCGCGCGGCGAGGTTCTCCTCGGGCGGCCCGGGAACCCCAGGGCACAGCACCTGGTCTACGGCCGCGACCGCGTCGGGCGCCGCCCGATCCGCCGCGGCCGGGTCAACCTCAGCCGTGTCAGCCGCGGCCTGGTTCGCCACGGGACGGTCTGCCGCGGCCCGGAGCGTCAGCTCGTCGGCGAGTGAGATCGACTGCATCACCGTCACCACCTCGTGGCGGCCGTCCTCGCGCACGGGGCCGAGGAACAGGCCGAGGTTGATCTTCGCGGGGGCCAGCGCGCGGAGCGGCAGGGAAGTCATATCCCAAGCGCCTCCCCCAGCGCCCGGAACTCCTCCGGGGAGAGGCGCTCCGCGCGGACGTCCAGCGGGAGGCCCAAGCGCGACAGCGCCTCCCGCACCCGCTCGCGCTCGGCGACACCGGCCAGCGTGAGCGAGCGAGCGAGCGCCTTGCGCCGGTGGGCGAAGCCGGCGCCCACGAGGCGGCGCAGCGCGGGGGACGGCGCCGGCCCGACGCGAATCAGCTCGACCAGCACGGAGTCCACGTTGGGCACTGGGTGAAAGACCGTGCGGGGGACCGCCCGCGCGACGCGCACGCGGCAGGCAAGCTGAGCGAGCACGGAGGGCACGCCGTAGGTGCGGCTGCCCGGAACGGCAGCGAGCCGCTCGCCGACCTCGCGCTGCACCATCGCCACCCAGCGGGTCACCGTGGGGAGCTCCTCGATCGTGCGCAGCAGCGCGCCCGCGGCGACGCCGTAGGGGAGGTTGGCCACGACCTTCGTCGGCGCGGGGCGCATCCCCGCGAGATCCACCGCCAGCGCGTCGCCCCAGTGGAGGGTGACGTTCGCGAAGCGCGCGACCGCGTCCTCCAGGGCCTCGCGCAGCCGCTCGTCGAGCTCGACCACGTGCACATGCGCCACCCGCTCGGCGAGGTACTCCGAGAGCACCCCCAGCCCCCCACCGATCTCGAGCACGACGTCCGCGTCGGAGAGCTCCGCGAGGCGCGCGATCACCCCGAGGATGTTGGAGTCGATCAGGAAGTTCTGCCCCAGCTCGCGGTCTGGGCGCACCCCGAATTGGCGCAGCCGGCGCAGGCTGGGCTGCGTGGGTGCGTCCTGGTCGCCCGGGGCACTCTTACCGGAGCGTGACCTCGGCTCGGCGGAGCGGCTGCCAGGTAGGCGGTCCCGCACGGCGCCCGCGGCCCTCACCATCCGAAGAGCCGCGACGCGGTCCCCTGCACGGCGGCCCCCAGCTCCTGCACCGAGACCCCGCGCCGCTCGGCGAGGAACGCGGCGGTGTGGGCCACGAAGGCGGGCTGGTTGGGGTGCTTGCGCACGGGCTGGGGCGTGAGGTAGGGGGCGTCGGTCTCCACCAGCAGCTGCTCATCGGGTACCCGCGTTGCGGCCTGGGCGAGGTCGGCGGCGCTTTTATACGTCACGTTGCCCGCGAAGGAGATCGCGTAGCCGCGCTCCAGGCACTCCTCGAGCTGGGTGGGCATCGAGAAGCAGTGCATCACCACGCGCACCCCCTGCGCCTCGGCGGCTAGCTGCGCGAGCGTGTCCTCCTCGGCGGCGCGGGTGTGAATCACAAGCGGCTTGCCGAGCTCGCGCGCGAGGGCGATCTGCGCGGAGAACGCGCGCTCCTGGTCGGCGCGGGGGGCGTAGTCGCGGTAGAAGTCGAGACCCGTCTCCCCGATCGCCAGACAGCGCGGATGCGCGGCGAGCGCGCGCAGCTCGGCGAGGTCGGCTTCGTCGAAGCCGGTGGCGTGGTTGGGGTGGCGCCCGATCGCCGCGTACACCTGCGGAAACGCCTCCGCCGCCGCAAGCGCCGCCCGGCAGGAGGCCCCGTCGGTGCCCACCGTGAGGATCCGCACCACCCCCACGCGCTCCGCCGCCGCGACGAGCTCGGTGTTGGGGGGCTCGCAGAGGTCGAGGTGGGTGTGGCTATCGATCATCGTCCGTCGGGTCCTCGGTTGTTCTTTTTATGGATTTGGACGGGTCGCGCAGTGCGGAGCGGGCGGTCATGGCTTGGGGAAAAGGGGTTCGAGCTCACCCACAGGGCGAGCCGGAGCGGAGAGACTCGCCCCGAGGCGGGCGGCGGCAAGCGTGCGGTCCTCTGCGCCGAGCGCATCCAGCAATTTTTCGGTGCTGGCCGGCAGGTATGGGTGGAGCAGCAGGCTCACCACGCGCACTCCCTCGGCAAGCGAAGCGAGCACCTCATCCAATTCCTTTCCTCGCTGCTCGTCTTTCGCCAAAGTCCACGGCGCGCGCTCCTCCACGTAGCGGTTCAGGCGCCGCACCCGCTGCCAGATCGCGTCCAGCGCCTGCGTGAGCTCGGCGCGGTCGAGCAGCGCGCAGACCTCCTCCGCGAGCCCCTCGAAGTCGCCCGCCAGCTCGGGGTCGATCGGCGCGGCGGGCAGCACCCCGTCGCGATAGCGGCGCACCATCGCCAGCGTGCGGCTCGCGAGATTGCCGTACTCGTTCGCGAGCTCGCTCTCGTAGCGCTGTTCGAAGGCGCTCGTGGAGACCGAGCCGTCCTGGCCGAAGGAGACATCGCGCAGCAGATAGAAGCGCAGCGCGTCCGCCCCGAAGCGCTCGATCACCGCGAACGGGTCGAGCACGTTGCCCAGCGACTTGCTCATCTTCTCGCCCTCCATCAGCAGGTACCCGTGCACGAACAGGCGGCGCGGGAGCTCGATCTCGGCGGCCATCAACAGCGCCGGCCAGTACACCGCGTGGAAGCGCAGGATGTCCTTGCCGATCAGGTGGTAGCTCGCCGGCCACAGCTCGCTCGTCAAATCGACACCGTCGCGCGCGTAGGAGAGCGCCGAGTAGTAGTTGAGCAGCGCGTCGAACCACACGTAGAAGACGTGCTCGGGGTCCCACGGCACGGGCACCCCCCAGGTGAGCTTGTGGCGCGTGAGCGGGACGTCGCGCAGGCCGGAGCGGATGAACGAGAGCGCCTCGTTGTAGCGCGAGCGCGGGGCGACGAAGTCCTCGCGCTCGGCGTACAGGCGCTCCAACTGCTCCTGGAAGGCGGAGAGCTTGAAGAAGTAGTTCTCCTCCTGTTCGCGCACCAGCTCGATGTGGTGGATCGGGCAGCGCTTGCCCTCCTCGATCTCGTTCTCCGCCTTGAAGTCCGCGCACCGCGGGCAGTACCACCCCTCGTAGGTGCCCTCGTACACGAACCCGTTCTCGCGCACCCGCGTGAGGATCTCCTGGACCTTCGCCATGTGCTGCGGGTCGGTGGTGCGGATGAAGAAGTCGTTGGACGCCCCCAGGCGCGGGGCCAGCGCGCGGAAGCGCTCCGCGTTGCGATCCGCGAGCTCCTGGGGCTCGATGCCCTGCGCATGGGCCGCATCCGCCACTGGCTCCCCGTGCTCGTCGGTGCCCGTCAGGAAGAACACCTCCTCGCCGCGCTGGCGGTGGTGGCGCGCCAGCACGTCCGCCGCGATCGTCGTGTACGCGTGCCCCAGGTGCGGGGCCGCGTTGACGTAGTAGATCGGGGTCGTCACATAGAAGGAGGGCATCGCCCGCCCAGGCTACTGACTGGCACCGTCGGTTCAGTCGATCCCGGCACTTTGAGCTGCGCCTCCGCGCGCTGTGGATGACCGCGGCATGTGAGGCTTGCCGGCCACGGTTTCTGGCCTGATACCCGCCAGGACAAGTTACATCGACCTTCGACGGGTGGAGGGGTCCCCTCGCTAGAGACTGCTTGCGGAGCGCGCGGGCCCCACGACAAGCACGACCTCTCCCTTCGGGGGATGCTCGCGGTAGCGCTTCGCGAGCTCGGCCGCAGGCCCGCGCGAGACTTCCTCGTGGAGCTTGGTCAGCTCGCGACACACCGCCACGGGGCGCTGCGGATCGGCCAGCGCGAGCATCTCGAGCGTGGCGGACAGACGCCGGGGGGATTCGAACGCCACGAGCGTCTCGGTGGCGTCCGCCAGCAGGCGTTCGCGCTGACCACGCTTGCGTGGCAGGAACCCCACGAAGCACCAGCGGGACGCCGGCAGGCCGGAGGCCACCAGGGCGACCGGAACTGCGCTGGCCCCCGGCAGCACCTCGACCGCGATGCCCGCCGCCAGGCACTCGCGCACCAGCACGAAACCCGGATCCGAGATCACCGGCATACCGGCGTCGCTGACCAGCGCGACCGTCTCTCCCGCATCCGCCCGTGCGAGGAGCTCGGGGACGCGCGCGCGTTCGTTGTGCTCGTGCAGGCTCACCAGCCGCGCCGCCCGAATGCCGTGCCGATCGAGCAGGATCCGGGTGTGGCGCGTGTCCTCACAGGCGAGCACGTCAGCCTCGCCCAAGACTCGCAGCACCCGCAGCGTCACATCCTCGAGATTGCCGATCGGGGTGGGGCACACCACGAGCCTCCCGTCTGCAGGCGCTCGCCCAACGTGCGCGTCCTCGCCCGGCATTCGGCCAATATAGAGAGCGCCGATGGCCGCAGAGAATGGATCAGAAGGGCCGCCCCCGCGCCGTCCTCGCCGGCCGCCCGCTCCCACGGGGGCGACCTCGGGGGCAAAGGCCGGGTCCCGCACCCGCCCCCCCGAGCCGGCGGATTCCGGATCTGAGCCCCAGTACACCCGCTACCGCGCCGGGCGCCGAGTGCTGCCGCGCGCCGATGAGGACGGCCACGGGGCCGGCGCAGGGACGCTGCTGCTCGACTCCACCCGGCCCGGCGGAACCGCCTCCGCACCCTCGCGCTGGCGACGGCTGACCCCCAGGCGCGCCGCGCTCGGCGTGCTCGCGCTGATCGGCGGCTGGATCCTGCTCTCGCTCGTGCTGTTCCTGGTGAGCTCGCACTTCGGGCGCACCGCCCCGCCCTCCGATGTGGCGAGCGTGCTCGACCCCGCCGGCTTCCCACTCACGTCCGCCAACGACATCCTCGTGCTCGGCTCCGACAAACGCCAGCAGAACAGCAAGGAACCGGGCGCCGACATCAACGGGCCGAGCCGCTCGGACTCGATCATGCTGATCCGCACCGGCGGTGGACACGCCGCGCGGCTCTCGATTCCGAGGGACACCGTCGTGGAGATCCCGGGTCACGGGCTGCAGAAGATCAACGCCGCCTACGCCTTCGGCGGGCCCGCGCTGTCGATCTCGGTGATCAAGCGCTACCTCGGGATCCCCATCAACCACCTCGTCGAGGTCAACTTCGAAAACTTCCCCCAGCTCGTCGACGCGATGGGCGGCATCACCTACACCGGCGGCTGCGTGGTCTCCTACCTCGACGGGGGCTCCGCCAACGGCGGCTTCACCCTGCGCCTGCGCGCCGGCACCCACCACCTCGACGGCCGCGAAGCGCTCGCGCTCGCGCGCACCCGCGAGAACCGCTGCGCCCCCCAGGAGACCGATCTGAACCGCGAGCAGCGCCAGCAGGCGCTGCTGCAGGACATGAAGTCGCAGCTGCTCTCGTTCTCGAGCTTCCTGCGCCTGCCCCTGATCTCCTGGAACGCCCCGCCCGCGATCATCTCCGACATGAGCGGCCCCGAACTGCTCGCCCTCTTCGCCGCCCTCGAGGTCGGCGGCACGCCCCCCACCCGGCTGCTCCAGCCCTCCGGCTCCGTCACGGTGCCCGAAGGCGGCGAAGGCCTCCAGGTCTCCGAAGCCGAGAGGCGATCCGCGGTGGCGCGCTTCATGGCGGGGTGACGCCTCGCCGAATAACACACCACCTGTCCCGCACGACCCCACGGGTCGGAGTAAGGGATGTGGCGAAGAAGTACCGCGAAGTGAGATGGATTCTCCGGCGAGCCGGTTGGAAGCCGCTCCGCAGCAGCGGCAGCCATGAGCGCTGGCTCAGTCCAGACGGAACCCGCTTTGTAACCGTGGCCGGTGGGGGCAAGGACAATCGTGAGGTGCCCCGAGGAACGCTCGCTAACATGCGCAAAGAAACCGGTCTGAAGGAGTTGCGGTAATGGAGTACGTGGTGATCTACGAGCAGGGCGATACCGGTGGCTGGGGAGCGCACTCGCCCGACCTGCCCGGCTGCTACGCCCTTGGCGACAGCCGCGCGGAGGTCGAGGACAATATGCGCGAGGCGATCGTTGGCCATCTGGAGGAGTTGCGACGGCGCGGCCAGACGACCCCCAAAGCCAGCAACTTCGTCGGTGTCGTATCGGTGCCGGTCGTCTGACGCCGGCCCAGCCCTTCGTTTGACGCGGCTCAGCTCTTTGCGGCAACCGGCTCGGGCTTCGAGCCGGAGGATGCCTTCTCGCCCTTCGGCTTGCCCTCCGAGGCCGAGCTCTTCTTGCCGTTGTCGGAGGAGCCCGAATCGCCGCCGGAGGCGGAGTCGGAGGAGGACTTGGACGACGAGTCCGAGGAGGAGCTCTCCGCGGCGGCCGCGTTCTCGCGCTGACGCTTGCGGGTCCCGTAGTCGGTGTTGTAGAAGCCCTTGCCCTTGAAGTGCACCGCGGGGGCGTGCAGCACGCGCTGCACCTTCACGCCGGTCTCGGGGTCGCGGGTGAGGGCCTCGTCGGAGAACGACTGGAGGAGCTCGAAGGTGCTCCCATCAGGGCGGCGGTACTCGTAGATCGGCATTGGCACTCGCATTATAGGAGTGCCAGGCGCGGAAGGGAAGGGCTGGTCAATCGGCCAGGAGAGCCCGCGCGCAGACGATGCCGGCGCGCACCGTCTCCGTGAAGTCGCGGTCGGGCTCGGTGAGCATCCGCAGTGCGAACCCATCGCCCAGCGAGAAGAGGATCTCCGCGACCGCCTCGGGGGCGGCGTGCAGTTGCAGCACCCCCTCCTCCTGCGCCAGGGTGAGCATCCCGGCGACCTGCTCGCGCATGGTGCGCATCAGGTTGGCGTACTCCACCGCGATCTCCGCGTTGCGCCGCGAGAGCGTGAAGAGCTCGAACAGGAGCGTCACGAAGTCCGGGTCCTCGCGGACCATCTCCTGCAGGTGTTGCGCCATCAGGCCGACGAAGTCCTCCGCCGTCTGCGCCCCCGCGAGCTGCTGCTGCAGACGCTCAAGGCGCAACTGACAGTCGCGCCGCACCGCCTCCGCGAGCAGCCGCTCCTTCGTGCCGAAGTAGTAGTGCAGCAGGCCCCGCGAGACGCCCGCCTCGCGCGCGACGCGCTCGAAGGTCGAGCCCGCGGTCCCGTGCTGGGCGACGCTGCGCCGCATCGCCTCCACGATGCGCTGCGCCCGCTCGCCCGAGAGCGACCTCGGGGCCCTGCCCCTCGGGGCGCTCTCCACGGCGGAAGCCACAGTGTTCGCGCGGTCGTCGGCTAACCCGCGGCGCTCAGGAGGTGGGGGCGCCCACCGAGCTCGGCGCCTCCTGGGCCGGCATCGTGGTGGAGCTGTAGTCGAACTCCTCCTCGGCCCCGAACAGCAGGTCGAGCACCTTCGAGCGCAGGCTCTCGCTGAGCGCGAGCGCGAGCGCCCCGGCGACGAGCGCCAGCAGCAGCGTGCGGCCCAGACCGCCCCGCCTGCGCTTGCGCTTGGGGGGCTCTTTGAGCGCATTCGACGCCTCCCGCAGCGCCACCGCCGCCTCGAGCAGCTCGCGCTGGAGCTTGCGGTCCTCGAACAGCGCCTTGGTGGGTGGCTTGCCGTTGCCCACCCGTCCGTACGCGCTGCGCGCGGCCGTATAAGCCGCGAGCAGATTGGCGCGCAGATCCTCGTCCTCGATGACGCGCTTGATGTACTGGTTGCGCTGCGCGGCGCGAGCCGCCGCTGAAGCCTTGCCGATGCTGTCCTTTGCCGCCATGCGAGCCACCGCCTCTACTGGAGCTTTACCTTGGGGTCCACCCCAATATACCCCTCCCGGCCAAGAGCGACGCGCGGCGACGCGTCCCGCCCGCTATGCGTGCAGGGCGGCCTGTTCCTGCGCGGTCGGGAACGCCCAGGCCGCGCGCACGCGGCGCTCCTGGCGGAAGACGAGGCGAAGCTGTTGCGGCGGCTTGAGCTGGGCCTCGTTGGGACGGAAGGTCGCGCACGGCTCGGGTAAGTCGAGCGCGCAGAGCAGGTTGCGCCGGAAGTAGCATTCCTCGCACGTCACCTTGCGGACAGCTCGCCCGCCCTGCTTTCGCTGCGCCAAGATCTCTCCCCGTTCAGCTGGATCGTCCGCTCGACTCGGGTCGGGCGGGATGGACTCACAACGGCAGGGATCAAAGCACCCGCCGACGGTCCGCTCAAGGAGCGTTCTCGCAAATCGCAGGGAAAATGTTTTCTACCCGCAAAGAGCCGGCGTCGTGTCACTTTCCTGTGACAATCTCCTGTATACGCCGCATTTTCCGATGGTCTGGGCCTCACCCCCCCAGCCCGAACGCCTCGCTGGCGCGATCGGCGATATAGCTGGCGATCGCCAGCGACGAGGTGGCCGCCGGCGAGGGCGCGTTGCGCACGTGCAGCGCGCGCTCCGTGGCGGAGAACGCGAAATCGTCCACCAACCGCCCATCGCGCGCCAGCGCTTGGGCGCGCACGCCGGCGAAGGCGGGCCGCACGTCCTGCACACGCAGCTCCGGCACATAGCGGGCCGCGGCGCGTGCGAGCGCCGCCCTGCTGACCGCGTGGTGCAGCTCCGTGGCCCCCGGGCGCCACCAGCGCGCGAGCATGCGCCAGGTTCCCGGCCAGCGCAGCGTGTCGAGCGCGTCCTCGCGCCGCACCTTGGTGAGCCGGTAGGCATCGCGCGCGAGCACCGGCAGCGCGGTCGGGCCGATCAACACCTCGCCGTCGATGTGCCGCGTCAGATGGACCCCCAGGAAGGGCAGCGCCGGATCGGGCACGGGGTAGATCAGCGCGCGCACCAGCTGCTCGCGCTCGCTCGCCAGGCGCAGGTAGGAGCCGCGGAACGGGACGATGCGCGGATCCGCCTCCGCGCCCGCCGCAACCGCCAGCCGATCCGACCACGCGCCCGCGCAGAACAGCGCATGCGCGGCCTCGGTCGTGCCGCGCGCGTGCTCCAAGCGCAGCGACCGTGCACCCGCGCGCACGCCGAGCACGCCGCACCCGGTCGCGATCCGTGCGCCCGCCTGGAGCGCGTCATGGGCGTAGGAGCGGGCCACCGCGGCGAAGTCGACGATCCCGGTCGCAGGCGAGTGCAGGCCCGCGATCCCCCGCGCGTGGGGCTCGATCTCGCGGATACCCTCCGCGTCCACGCGGCGCAGGCCGGGAACTCCGTTGGCGCGTCCCCGGAGCTCGAGCTCCTGCAGGCGCCCGAGCTCCGCGGGCTCGGTGGCCACGATCAGCTTCCCGCACGCCTCGTGCGGGATCTCATGTGCAGCGCAGTACTCGTAGAGCTCGCGCGCGCCCTCCACGCACAGGCGCGCCTTCAGCGAGCCCGGCTGGTAGTAAACGCCGGCGTGGATCACCCCCGAGTTGTGACCCGTCTGGTGCACGCCGAGCTCCGCCTCACGCTCGAGCACGCCCACCGACAGGCGCGGGTACCGGCGCGTCAGCTCACGGGCCAGAGCGAGCCCGACGATCCCCGCGCCGACGATCGCCAGATCGCACCGCGCGGGCGCCTCCGAGGTGACTTCGAGATCGATCGGCGACACGCACGTCATCATTGCTCATCCACCATGCGCATCCTCCTCACCGGGGCCAGCGGCTTCATCGGCTCGCTGCTCGTTCCACGACTACTCGCCGAGGGTCACGATCTACGCGCCCTGGCGCGCGAGCCCGCGCGCGTGCGCAGCGCACTCGCCCAGGACACGGAGATCGAGGTGATCCGCGGCGACGTGCTCACCGGTGAAGGGCTCGCGCGGGACTCGAAGATCGAGGTGATCCGCGGCGACGTGCTCACCGGTGAAGGGCTCGCGCAGGCGCTGGAGAGCGTCGATGTCGCCTACTACCTGATCCACTCCATGGAGAGCCGGTCCACGGGCGCACCGCCACACGCGTCCTTCCCGGAGCGTGAGCGAGTGGGAGAATTGTCCTTCCCGGAGCGCGAGCGGCTGGGAGCGGAGAACTTCGCCATGCAGGCTCGCCGCGCTGGTGTGCAGCGAATCGTGTACCTCGGCGGCCTGCTGCCGCGCTCCGAGCGCGCCTCGCGTCACCTGGTCAGCCGCGCCGAGGTCGAGGAGATCCTGTTCGAGCACATCCCCGCCTCCGTCGCGCTGCGCGCCTCGATCGTGATCGGGGCGCGCTCGCGCTCCTTTCGACTGCTCGTGCGGCTCGTCGAGCGCCTGCCCGTGCTCACACTGCCGGGGTGGCACCGATTTCGCACACAGCCGATCGACGCCCGCGACGTGATCGAGATGCTCGCCGCCGCCGCGCGTCTCCCGGAGGTGAGCGGCCGTTCGCTCGATATCGGGGGACCGGAGGCGCTCACCTATGAGGAGATGCTCCAGCGCATCGCCGAGCTGCTGCTGCTCTCCCGACCCACAGTTGGGTTAAATGTCACGATGACGCCACTCGCCGCACGTCTCGCCGCCGCGCTCGCCGGGGAGGACCCCGCGTTGATCCTCCCGCTGATGGAGGGCCTCAAGGGCGATCTGCTGCCCGCCGAGAGCCACGCAGCGGAGTTGCTGGGCGTCCCGCTGCACTCCTTCGATGACGCCGTCGAGTGCGCGTTGCGCGAGTGGGAGGCGGTCGAACCGCTCGCGGCACGATGATCTCCATGAGCGCCGCAACCCACCCGCGCCGGCCCCGATCCTCTACGCGTCGGGCGGTGGCCGCGCGATGAGCGTCGTCACCCTTTCCACCCACATCGCCGCCACGCCGGAGGCGGTGTGGAAGACGGTGATGGACCCCGCCCGTCTGGGTGAGTGGGTCACGATTCATCGCGCCCTCCGGTGGGCCGACGAGGGCCCACCGCGGGTTGGGTATGAGATGGAGCAGCAGGTCCACCTGCGCGGCGTCAGCCTCGACGTCCGCTGGCGCCTGGTGGAGTGCCGGCCGTGCAGGCTGGCCGTGTGGGAGGGTCGCGGACCGGCACGTTCGCGCGCTCACACCGAATACGCGCTGCGTCCCGAAGGGGATGGCACGCACTTCGATTATCGCAATGAGTTCCGTCCTCCACTCGGGCCTGTGGGAGCGCTCGCCTCGCGTGCACTCGTGGGTGGAATGCCCGAGCGTGAGGCCCAGCGCACGATCGAGCGCCTGCGTGAACTGATCGAGGGCAACAGCGCCGCCGAGCGCACGCTCTCCTGACAAACGCACCCTCCACAAGCACGCGCTCCTGACTCCACCCGCAACCCACACACGGGCGATATCCTGCATCTTGCGTCACATCGGAGTGCCTGCGGGATGACATCGCGCTTGCGTAGCGGTACAACGACCGATGATTGTTGTAAGGTAATCTGCAACCAAGTGATGCACATCACATTAATCCGAGTGAACAGGATTCGAACGTGACCGACTTCCTTGACGAGAAGCAGCAAGAGATCACCGACCGACTGCGCGAGCTGAGGCCGTTGATCGAGGAGTACCAGCGCCTCGAGGCCGCCGCCGCCGCACTCGACGGCCTTGGTGTGTCGGCCGCGAGCGCGCCCGCCGCCGCATCCACAGCGGCCCCCAAAGCCGCGCGCAAAGTTCCCGGCCGCCGTGGACCGGGCCGGCCCCGCGGTTCGAAAACCAAAAAAACTCGTGCGGCCGTTGCAGCGCCCGCTGCGGCTGCGCCCGCGGCTCCCGCCACCGGCCGTGGAGGTCCCCGGCGCAAAGCCGGCCGTCGGAAAGGCAGCGGCACGCGCGCAGCGCAGGCCCTCTCCTTCGTGACGGCCCAGCCCGGTATCACCATCCCCGAGCTCGCCTCCCGCATGGGGATCAAGCAGAACTACCTCTACCGCGTGCTTCCCACCTTGGAGGAAGAAGGCAAGGTCAAGAAGGAGGGGCGCGGCTGGCACCCAAAAGGCTAACCGCCTGACGGACACCAGATGTTCAACAGCCCCGGCGAGATCCGATCTCGCCGGGGCTGTTTGTTGAATCGAGTCGATTCAGTCAGGCTCAGATCAGGCCGAGGTCCTGCACTGCTTGGCGCTCTTCCTGGAGCTCATTGACACTTGCGTCGATGCGCCCGCGGGAGAAGTCGTCGATCTCGAGACCCTGGACGATCGCGTACTCCCCGCCCGCACAGGCGCAGGGGAAGCCGCAGATGAGACCCTCGGGAATCCCATAGGAGCCATCGGAGGGCACCCCCATCGAGACCCAGCCCCCGCCGGTTCCACTCACCCAGTCGCGCATGTGATCGATCGCGGCGTTGGCCGCGGAGGCCGCGGAGGAGGCGCCGCGCGCCTCGATGATCGCGGCGCCGCGTTTGCCGACGTTCGGCAGGAAGTCGGATTCGATCCACGCCTGGTCATCGACCGCCCCCGCCGCCTGCCGGCCACCCACCTTGGCGTGGAACAGGTTGGGGTACATCGTGGGGGAGTGATTGCCCCACACGCCCATCTCGGAGATGTCGCTCACCGGGACGGCGAGCTTGGTTGCGAGCTGGGCGACCGCGCGGTTGTGGTCGAGTCGCATCATCGACGTGAACCGCTCGCGGGGGATGTCCGGCGCATTGCTCATCGCGATCAGGCAGTTGGTGTTGGCGGGGTTCCCCACCACCAACACCCTCACGTCGGGGGCCGCGACGGCGTTCAGTGCCTTGCCCTGGACCGTGAATATCTCGCCGTTCGCGCTCAGCAGCTCGGCGCGCTCCATCCCCTTCGTGCGGGGACGCGAGCCCACCAGCAGCGCAACGTTGGTGCCGTCCAGCGCATCCGCCGGGTGGTCATGCAGGTCGAGGCCGGCGAGCAGCGGGAAGGCGCAGTCGATCAGCTCCATCGCCACCCCCTCGAGCGCGCCCATCGCCTGCGGGATCTCGAGCAGCCGCAGGTCCACCGCCCGATCCGGCCCGAGCAGCTGCCCGGAGGCGATGCGAAAGACGATGCTGTAGCCGATCTGCCCGGCGGCGCCGGTGACTGTGACTCGTACGGGCTTGCTCATAAGTTCATCTCCTGAGTGGGGTGTGGAATGGGTCGGCAAAGTTGGTCGCCGGCGGCGATTCGCTCAAGCTAGGCTCGCGCTCATCGCCTGTTGCAGGTTCTCATCGATCGAGCCGAGGAACTCCTGCGTCGTCTGCCACGGCTGATCGGGGCCGACGAGCAGCGCGAGATCCTTGGTCATCTTCCCGCTTTCGACGGTCTCCACGCATACGCGCTCGAGCGTCTGGGCGAACCGCGTCACCTCGGGCGTCTCATCCATTCGCCCCCGCGCGGACAGGCCCCGCGTCCACGCGAAGATCGAGGCGATCGGGTTGGTCGAGGTCGGCTTGCCCTGCTGGTGCATACGGTAATGACGGGTGACCGTGCCGTGCGCGGCCTCCGCCTCCACCGTCTTGCCGTCCGGGGTCATCAGCACGCTCGTCATCAGACCGAGCGAGCCGAAGCCCTGGGCGACCGTGTCCGACTGCACGTCGCCGTCGTAGTTCTTGCACGCCCACACGTAGCCCCCCTCCCACTTCAGCGCGGCCGCCACCATGTCGTCGATCAGACGGTGCTCGTAGGTGATACCCGCAGCCTCGAACTCGGCCTTGAACTCCGCGTCGTAGATCTCCTGGAAGAGATCCTTGAAGCGCCCGTCGTAGCGCTTGAGGATCGTGTTCTTCGTCGACAGGTACACCGGGTAGCCGCGCTCCAGGCCATAGCGCAGCGAGGCGCGGGCGAAATCGCGGATCGAGGAGTCGAGGTTGTACATCGCCAGCGCCACGCCGCCGCCCGGAAAGTCGTACACCTCGAGCTCGATCGGCTCGCCCCCATCCCTGGGGGTATAGGTGAGCGTCAGCTTCCCCTCGCCGGGAACCACGAGGTCGGTTGCCCGGTACTGGTCGCCGAACGCGTGGCGGCCGATCACAATCGGCTTGGTCCACCCCGGCACGAGGCGGGGGATGTTGGAGATCACGATCGGCTCGCGGAAGATCACCCCGCCGAGGATGTTGCGGATCGTGCCGTTGGGCGAGCGGTACATCTCCTTCAGCCCGAACTCCCGCACGCGAGCCTCATCGGGGGTGATCGTCGCGCACTTCACACCCACCCCGAAGCGCCTGATCGCCTCGGCCGCCTCGACGGTGATCCGATCGTCGGTGGCGTCGCGGCTTTCGATGCCCAGGTCGTAGTACTTCAGGTCCACGTCCAGGTAGGGGAGGATCAGCTGGTCCTTGATGAACGACCAGATGATCCGCGTCATCTCGTCGCCGTCGAGCTCGACGACGGGGTTCTGCGCCTTGATCTTGGCCATGTATCGATCCTTGCGGGGTCGCGAAGCTGTTGCCGGGCGGGCGATCCTATCGTGGGCGAGTAACCTGTTCCGTGATGGCCACCGTGTCGAGGACAGAGACGGGCGCAGGCGCAGCCCCCTGGGAGACCCACGAGGTCTTCAACCAGGTCCCGCCGCTGGCGGGCATCAATGTCTTCTCCAGCAACCTCCCGCTGGTCGAGGCGCTGGAGCGCGAGGGCGGCGGCTGGGCCGTCGAGCGCGCCGCCGCGCTGGGGAAGCTCGTCGGCGAGGTGGGTGGGCCTCAGGACCTCTGGGGGCGCCTGGCCAACGAGAACAGGCCCGTGCTGCGCACGCACGACCGCTACGGGCACCGCATCGACGAGGTCGAGTTCCACCCCGCGTGGCACGACCTGATGAAGCTGGGCGTCGAGAACGAGCTGCACTCGCTGCCTTGGACCTCCTCGGAGCCCGCCGCGCACGTGGCCCGCGCCGGGCTGTACATGACCGCAATGCAGGCCGAGGCGGGCTTCGCCTGCCCGATCACGATGACCTTCGCGGTGGTCCCCGCGCTGCGCGCCACCCCCGCGCTCGCGGCGGAGTGGGAGCCATTGGTGACCGCCACCAACTACGACCCCCGCCTCGTGCCCGCCGCGGAGAAGGGCTCCGCGATCGCCGGCATGGCGATGACCGAGAAGCAGGGCGGCTCCGACGTGCGCGCCAACACCACCCTCGCGCGCGCCTTGAACGGCGGCGGCTCCGGAGCGGAGTACGAGCTCGTGGGCCACAAGTGGTTCTGCTCGGCGCCGATGTCCGACATCTTCCTCGTGCTCGCGCAGACCGACGACGGCCTCTCCTGTTTCCTGATGCCCCGCGTGCTCCCCGACGGCGCGCGCAACGCCTTCCACATCCAGCGCCTCAAGGACAAGCTCGGCAACCACTCCAACGCCTCCAGCGAGGTCGAGTTCCACGGCGCCTGGGCGCAGATGGTGGGCGAGCCCGGCCGCGGGGTGCCCACGATCATCGAGATGGTCGGCCACACGCGCCTCGATTGCGTGATCGGCTGCGCCGCGGGAATGCGCGCCGGGGTCGTCGCCGCCACCCACCACGCCGCCCACCGCGCCGCCTTCGGCAAGCTCCTGATCGACCAGCCGCTGATGCGCAACGTGCTCGCCGACCTCTGCCTGGAGTCCGAGGCCGCGACGATGCTCGCGATGCGCCTCGCGCGCGCCTACGACGAGGCCGGCGCGGAGTCCGGCGCCGGCAGTGACGATCTGAGCGACGCCCACCTCTTCAAGCGTCTGGCGACCGCGGTGTCCAAGTACTGGGTGTGCAAGCGCGCCCCCAACCACGCCTTCGAGTCGCTGGAGTGCCTCGGCGGCGGCGGCTACGTGGAGGAGTCCGGGATGCCCCGCCTCTACCGCGAGGCGCCCCTCGCCTCGATCTGGGAGGGCTCGGGCAACGTGATGAGCCTCGACGTGCTGCGCGCCCTGGTGCGCACCCCGCGCTCGCTCGAGGTCTTCCTCCACGAGCTCGATCAGAGCCGCGGCGCCGACCGGCGCCTGGATGCCCACCTCGACGCCCTCAAGGACCAGTTCTCCGACCCCGCCACGCTCGAGTCCCGCGCGCGGCGCGTGGTCGAGTCAATGGCACTCGCATTACAGGGTTCCCTGCTGGTGCGCCACGGCGCCCCCGCCGTCGCCGACGCCTTCTGCGCCTCCCGTCTCGGCCGCGACAGCGGCCTCGAGTACGGCACGCTCCCCGCCGGCACCGACTTCGAGGCGATCCTCGCGCGCAGCCGCGTGCAGGCATAGAGGGTGGCGCAGCCGGCCGGAGGCCGGCGAGCCGGGCCCCTCTTCAGTCAGACCCGTCTTACCGGCCCCGGGCCCTTCGCGGCCTACCATTGAGACGTGGCTCCTCGCAGGAACTTTCAGCTGGCGCGCGTCTTTGGCATCCGCATCGGGGTGGGGATCAGCTGGTTTCTGATCCTCGGTCTCGTGATCGCGCTGTTCACCCCCGCGCTCCACGAAGAGCTTGGCGGCTCGACCACCACCGCCTACCTCGTGACCGTCGCGATCGTGCTCTCCTTCTTCCTCTCGCTGATCCTGCACGAGCTCGGCCACGCGCTCGTCGCGCGCCGCAACGGCGTCCCCGTGATGGGCATCGAGCTGTGGGCGCTCGGCGGCCTCACCCGCACCGGCCCGATGCCCCGCGCGGGAGTCGAGCTGCGGGTCGCCGCCGCGGGGCCGCTCGTGACGCTCGCGATCGCGCTGGTCTGCGTCGCGCTCGGGGAGGCCGCCGCGAGCGACCGCCACTTCCTTGCCGTCGCCGCCAACAGCGGCGGGGTGGTCACGACGCCCGCCGTCGTGTGGCTCGGCTGGGTGGCTTCGCTCAACGTGCTCGTGCTGATCCTCAACCTGCTCCCCGCCTTCCCGCTCGACGGCGCGCAGATCGTGCACGCGCTGCTGTGGCGGCGCACCGGCGATCGCAACCGCGCGACGCGCACCGTGGGGCGCATGGGGCAGGGCTTCGGCGTGCTGCTCGGCGCGGCGGGCCTCGGTGTGCTCGTGGCGCTGCAGGACATCAGCGGCGTGTGGCTGGCATTCGTGGGGCTGTTCGTCTACCAGAGCGCCACCGGCGCGGTCCTCCAGGGCACCGTCAACCAGCGCATCCAGGAGCTCCGGGTCGCCGACGTGATGGACCCCGAGCCGGTCACGATCCCCGCCGAGACCGGGCTGCTCGACGCCCAGGAGCACTTCTTCATGCGCTACCGCTGGCCCTGGTTCGCCGTCGTGGACCCCGCCCGCCACTTCCTCGGGGTCGTGCGCTCCGAACGCGTGGACGCCGAGATCGCCGCCGGCCGCCCCGCGCTGCCCGTCAGCGACGTGCTGGAGGAGAACCTCGCGATCCGCATCGAGCAGGACCAGCCGCTCGAGTCGCTGCTGCGCTCCGAGGGTCTCGGGCGCCTCGGAGCGATGGTCGCCGTCGACGGCGACGGCGTGCTGCGCGGCGTCGTGACCGTCGCGCAGATCCGCCAGGCGCTGCGTCCCGCCGCGGGGACGTAGCCCGGCGCGGGTGGCGACTGCCGTGGCGGCCCAGGTGAGCCCATCGCAGCGAAACCGCGTGCCCGCGGTATAGAGTCCCGGCCCGGATGCCAGCACACGACGTCTTGATCATCGGGGCGGGTCTCGCGGGCCAGCGTGCCGCGCTCGCCGCCGCCCAGGGGGGCGCGAGCGTGGCGATCGTCAGCAAGGTCCACCCCGTGCGCTCCCACTCGGTGGCCGCCGCCGGCGGGATCAACGCGGCGATCAGCGTCGACGACGACTGGCACTCCCACGCCTACGACACCGTCAAGGGCTCCGACTTCCTCGGCGACCAGGACGCGATCGAGATCATGTGCTCCGAGGCCCCCCACGAGGTCATGCACCTCGAGCACATCGGCGTCACCTTCCACCGCAACGAGCACGGCCTGCTCGACCTGCGCGCCTTCGGGGGCGCCTCGATGAAGCGCACCGCCTACGTCGCCGACATCACCGGCCAGGCGATCCTGCACGTCCTCTACGAGCAGCTCATGAAGCACCACGAGACGGTGGAGCGCTACGAGGAGTGGTTCGCCACCTCGCTGCTGCGCGACGAGCACGGCCGCTGCTGCGGGATGATCGCGCGCGACGTGCGCTCCGGGCGCATGGAGGTCTTCCACGCCAAGAACACGATCCTCGCCTGCGGCGGCGCCGGGCAGGTCTACAGCCCCACCACCAACGCCCTGATCGTCACCGGCGACGGGATCGCCCAGGCCTACCGCCTCGGCGCCCCCCTGATGGACATGGAGATGGTCCAGTACCACCCCACCACACTCGTCGAGAACGGACTCCTGATCACAGAGGGCGCACGCGGCGAGGGCGCGACCCTGCTCAATTCCGAGGGCGAGCGCTTCATGGAGAAGTACGCTCCCAACAAGATGGAGCTCGCCTCCCGCGACGTCGTCTCCCGCGCCGAGCAGACCGAGATCCTCGAGGGCCGCGGCGTGGGCCCCGACGGCTCCGGCATCTGGCTCGACATCACCATGGTCCCGCGCAAGCGCACGCTCGAGGCGCTGCGCGAGATCGTCAACATCGGCAAAGACTTCGCCGGCGTTGACATCACCCGCGAGCCGATCATGATCCGCCCCGGCCAGCACTACATCATGGGCGGCGTCAAGACCGACGTCAACGGCGCCACCCCCATTGAGGGCCTCTATGCCGCGGGTGAGGTGGCCTGCGTATCCGTGCACGGCGGCAACCGCCTTGGCGCCAACTCGCTGCTCGACACGCTCATCTTCGGACGGCGCGCCGGCGAGCACGCCGCCGCCCGCTCCGCCGCGATGGCGATGCCCAACGGCTCCGCCGCCGCGACCCAGCTGCGCGAGGACGTCGCGCTGATCGACGGCATCGTCGCGCGCGATAAGAATGGAGGACCCACCCGCCCACGGCGGGTCTCCGAGATCAAGCAGGAGCTCGGCGCCACGATGAACCAGCACGTCGCCGTCTACCGCGACCAGCAGGGCCTCGAGCAGGCCCTCGCGATCGTCAAGCGCCTGCAGGAGGAGGCCCAGAGCGCCTACATCGACGACCGCGGCACCGTCTTCAACCAGGACGTGCTCGGCGCGATCGAGCTCGGCTACATGCTCGACTGCGCCGAGGCCACCGTGGTCGCCGCGATCGAGCGCAAGGAGTCCCGCGGCGCCCAGTTCCGCACCGACTTCCCCGAGCGCAAAGACGAGGAGTGGCTCAAGCACATCGACATCACTGTCGGTCCTGACGGACCGACAGTGAGCTATTCGCCGGTGACGATCACGCAGTGGCAGCCCGAGGAGAGGAAGTACTGATGGCCGAGACACATCGTCCGCCTGAGCAGTTCACGTTGCGGGTGCGCCGCTACGACCCCGAGTCGGGAGAGGCGCCCTACTGGGACGAGCACACGATCGAGCTCGAGCCCCACCGCTCCGTGCTCGAGGGCATCCTCCAGGCGAAAGCCCGCTTCGACGGCTCGATCGGGATCCGCTGCTCGTGTCGCGCCGCGATCTGCGGCTCCTGCGGGGTGCGCGTCAACGGCGAACCCGGCCTCGCCTGCCACACCCACCTCGACGCCGCCCGCGCGTCCGGGAAGGACGGGGTGATCGAGATCGAGCCGATGGGCAACATGCCCGTGATCAAGGACCTCATCGTCGACATGGACGCCGTGCACTGGAAGAAGATCCAGCGCGTCACCCCCTGGCTGCTCGCCAAGCAGCCCGTGCCCGAGCGCGAGTACGTGGTCCCCCGCGAGAGCATGGTCGACGTCACCCAGTCGATGGCCTGCATCCAGTGCGGCGCCTGCGTCTCGGACTGCCTCGCGATGGAGGTCGATCCCGGCTTCATCGGTCCCGCCGCCCTGGCGAAGGCCTACCGCTTCGTCGGCGACCCCCGCGACGACCGCCAGCGCGAGCGCCTCGTCGACCTCTCCGAAGACCCCCAGGGGATCTTCGACTGCACCCACTGCTTCAAGTGCGTCGATGCCTGCCCCAAGGACGTCAACCCGATGGGCCAGATCATGCGCCTGCGCCGCATCGCGATCTCCGACCAGCACATCGTCGACGCCAACAACGGCGAGCGCCACGAGGCCGCCCTCACCACGCTCGTGCGCGACTACGGGCTCCTGCACGAGGCCGAACTGGTACCCCGCTCCTACGGGGGCAACTCGTGGTTCGGGAAATTCCATCCCGCCGCCGGCAAAGAGCTGCTCTCGCTGCTGCCCACCGCCATCAAGGCGATCGCGCGCAGGAAGGTCGGCATCAAACTGGCGCTGCTCGGCCACAAGATCCCCCCCGCCGACCTCCAGGCCGTCAAGCGGATCTACCAGACCGTCGAGAGCCGACCGGAACGGTATGAGCTCAACCTCTATGTGAGCGGGGAGGACGAATGAAGGTTGCCTACTGGCCCGGCTGCGTGAGCCGCGGCTTCACCCCCGAGCTGCACGGCTCGATGGCCCGCGTCGCCCCGCTGCTCGACATCGAGCTCGTGGAGCTCGACCGCGCCAACTGCACCGGCTGCGGCGTGATCGCCGAGCACAACCAGGAGCTCGCCGACACCCTCAACGCCCGCACCTTCGCCCTCGCCCAGCAGGTCGACGGCGCGGAGCTGATGATGAACATCTGCTCCACCTGCCAGGGCGCCCAGAGCGAGTGCCAGGAGCGCCTCGACGCCAGCGCCGAGTACCGCGCGCACGTCAACGCCACGCTCGCCCCCGAGGGCCTCTCCTATGAAAGGGGACTTCTTACAAACAAGAACTTCCTCTGGCTGCTCGTCGAGGAGATCGGGCTCGACGCGCTGCGCTCCCGCGTGAAGCGGCCCCTCACCAACCTCAAGGTCGGGCCCTTCTACGGCTGCTACATCGTGCGCCCCCGCAAGCGCCTGGGGATCGACGCCGAGCGCCCCCGCGACCACTACCTCGAGCAGGTGATCGACGCGCTCGGCGGCACCGTGATCGAGTACGCCGGGATGCGCAAGTGCTGCGGCTTCCCGATCGTCACGATGAACAAGGAGGCCTCCCTCAAGCAGGCCGGCCGCCACCTCGGCGACGCCGTGGACGCCGATGCCGACTGCCTCGTCACCCCCTGCCCCCTCTGCCACCTCAACCTCGACCTCCAGCAGCCCGCCGCCGAGAAGACGGTGGGGCGCGAGCTGAAGATGCCCGTCCTGCACCTCCCCCAGCTCGTCGGCCTCGCCCTCGGCCTCCAGCCCAAGGAGCTCGGGATGAACCGCCACATCGTGCGGCCCACCTCGGTGATCGACTGGTCCACCTCGGTCGTGGGCGCCGCGGCGTAATACCACAAAGGGTTTGTAGTACAAAATGGCAACGCTCGGACTAACCTAGCTAGAAGTGGTAGCATTGCCCGCATGACCCGCGTGGGAATGCACGAAGCCAAGACCAACTTCTCGAGGCTGGTCGAGAGCGCTCGCCGCGGCGAGGATGTCATCGTCGAACGCTCAGGCCGCCCGGTGGCGAAGATCGTTCCCTATGACGAGCCGCGCGGCCTGCTCGCGCTCGAGGGCATCTGGAAGGGCAAGGTCGAGATCGCTGACGACTTCGACGAGCTGCCCGAGGATCTCCAGCGCGCCTTCGGCATGATCGACGAGTGAGGCTCCTGCTCGATACGCACGCCGTACTGGGCCTGCTCTCACCCGACGTTCCCGACATCCGACTCTCGCCGGCTGCTCGAGCGGCGATCCATCGGCCCAACACGGAGCTGATCGTCAGCACCGTCAACGTCTGGGAGATCGCCATCAAGCGGGCGATCGGCAAGCTGAAGGCGCCCGAGGATCTAATCGAGCGCGCCGAGGAGGCGGGCGCCGAGATGCTCTCGATCACCCCACGGCACGCCCACGCCACCGCCGGGCTGCCGCTGCACCACCGCGACCCCTTCGACCGCCTCTTGATCGCGCAAGCCAAGCTGGAGGGGTGCGCGATCGTCACGAGAGACCCCGCCTTCCCGGCCTACGGCGTTCCGGTCATCTGGTAGCACCTCCGACCGCTCCCACCGCAAGCGCGATCGTTGACTTCAACTACGCTGCGGCCCGTGAAGATCCTCACCGTCGTCGGCAACCGCCCTCAGTTCATCAAGGCCGCCGCCGTCTCGGGCCTGCTGCGCGCCGCGCACGAGGAGGTGCTGGTACACACCGGCCAGCACCACGACGACTCGCTCTCGGAGGTCTTCTTCCGCGAGCTCGGGCTCGCACGGCCCGACCGCGAGCTCGGGATCGCGGGGGGCTCCAATACCTCGCAGCTCGCGCGGATGCTTGGGGCGCTCGAGCCGCTGCTCGCCCAGGAGCGCCCCGACGCCGCGCTGGTCTACGGCGACACCAACTCCACGCTCGCCGGCGCGCTCACCGCCTCGCAGGCGGGGGTGCCCGTGGCGCACGTGGAGGCCGGGATGCGCTCCTTCGACCACACGATGCCCGAGGAGCGCAACCGCGTGGTCGTCGATCACCTCTCCGAGCTGTTGCTATGCGCCTCGGACACCGCCGCGGAGAACCTGCGCGCGGAGTCAGTTGTGGGCCGCGTCGAGGTGGTTGGCGATGTGATGGTCGACATCGCCCTGCGCCTCCAGCCCCTCGCGCGCGCGGATGAGCGCGCGTTGGAAGCCCACGGGGTGCGCAGCGGCGAGTACCTGCTGCTCACCGCGCACCGCGCCGGCAACGTCGATCCCCCCGCGCGCCTGCGCGCCCTCGTCGAGCTCGTGCGCGCGCTCCCCGCGCCCGTGGTCTTTCCGCTGCACCCCCGCACCCGCGCGCGCCTGGGCGAGGCCGGGCTGCTGGAGGAGCTCGCGCAGATCGAGGGCATGCACCTCGCGGAGCCCCTCGGCTACGGCGAGTTCACCGCGCTGCTCTGCCACGCCCGCGCCATCCTCACCGACTCCGGCGGCGTCCAGAAGGAGGCGTACCTTGCGGGGGTGCCCTGCATCACGTTGCGCGCGAACACCGAGTGGGTCGAGACCGTGCAGGCCGGCTGGAACACGCTTGTTGACCTCGACGCAACCGCCGCGCTCGCCGCGCTCGAACGCCCGCCGCCCGCCGAGCGGGGATCGAATCTCTACGGAGACGGGCACGCCGCGGAGCGCTGTGTGCAGGCGATCGGGACCCTCCTATGACCACTGTCGGTGTCGCCGGCCTCGGCTACTGGGGTCCGAACCTCGCACGCAACTTCGCCGCGATCCCCGGCTGCGAGCTGCGCTGGCTGTGCGACGCCTCCGAGGACGCCCGCGCCCGCGCCGAGCAGGTGTTCCCCGGGGCGCGCCTCACCGGCGAGCTGGAGGACCTGCTCGCCGACCCCCAGCTCAACGCGGTGGTGCTCGCCACGCCCGTGCCCACCCACGCCGAGCTCGCCGTACGTGTCGCGCACGCCGGCAAGCACTGCTTCGTGGAGAAGCCCCTCGCCACCACCGCCGCCGACGCGCAGCGCGCCGTCGACGCCGCCGCACGCGCGGGGCGAATCCTGATGGTGGGCCATCTGCTCGAGTACCACCCCGCCGTGGATCGCCTCAAGGCGCTGCTCGACGGCGGAGAGCTCGGGGAGCTCTACTACGTGTACGGCAACCGCCTCAACCTCGGCAAGCTGCGCGCCGACGAGAACGCCCTCTGGAGCCTCGGCGCGCACGACGTGTCCGTGATCCTGCATCTCATCGGCGAAGAGCCCGAGGAGTGCACCGCACACGGGCGCTCCTACGTGCGCGCAGGCGTCGAGGACGTCGTCTTCTGCTACCTGCGCTTCCCCTCCGGGATCGTCGCCCACCTCCATCTCAGTTGGCTCGACCCCCACAAGGAGCGCCGCCTCACCGTCGTCGGCGCGCGGCGGATGGCCACCTTCGACGACATGCAGCTCGAGGGCAAGCTCACGCTGTACGACAAGGGCTTCGACCAGGACGTGCGCTCCTGGGGGGAGTACATCGCGCGCTCCGGGGAGATCTTCTCCCCCCAGATCCCCAACGTCGAGCCGCTGCGCGTCGAGTGCGAGCACTTCATCGAGTGCATCCGCACCCGCGCCACCCCGCGCTCCGACGGGCACTCTGGCCTGCGGGTGGTGCGGGTCTTGGAGCGGCTACAGCGCTCGCTGGAGAGCTGATACCTGTACGGTTACCCGCTCGATGCGCCCCACCTTCGACCTGCAATCCCACTCGCTGCACTCCGACGGCGAACTCGAGCCCGCCGCCGTCGTGCGTGCCGCCGCGGCGGCCGGCGTGGAGCTGCTCGCGCTCACCGACCACGACTCCGTCGCCGGCGTCCAGGAGGCGCTGGATGAGGGCCCGCGCGCCGGCGTGCGCGTGGTCGGAGCCACGGAGCTCTCCTCCGTCGATGAGGCCTACGAGGAGCTCCACATCCTCGGCTACCTCGTCGACCACCGCGACCCCGCGTTCGCCGCCACGCTCGAGGACCTGCGCAGCGACCGCGAGCGGCGCGTGCTCGCGATGGCCGACCTCCTGCGCGCCGAGGGCTTCGAGCTCGACGACTCCGAGCTCCGCCGCCGCCAGGCCGCCGGCGACCCCCTCGGGCGCCCCCACCTCGCGCACGCCCTGCTCGACCACCCCGCCAACGCCGAGCGCATCGCCGCCGAGGGGATCGGCAGCCTGCGCGAGCTCTTCCCCCGCTACCTCGTCCCCGGCGTCCCCACCTACGT